>JANOAS010000340.1:0-33326 GCA_031411255.1 bacterium | reverse complement strand
GAATGGGGGGAGGGGGATGCGGATTTTGGGGCGGTGGTGGGGGTTCCCGGACGCTGCCGGGCCAGCTCTGCGGAAGGGGGCTCGGGGGCGCGGGGCGCGGCGAGACTTGCAAAGTCTCGTTCCTTGGGCTTGGGGTTGCGCGGGATTGCGCATGAAAATGACGGAACCGCATGGGGGGTTCCGGCCCCCGGAGGTGGGTTGTCCAATACATCGGGACTCGCGGGTGCTGGCAGCGGACGCCCGGTTTCGGGGGGCTGAACCGCGGTGCGGTTCCCTGGGGGGCGGGGGTTCCTGGGGTAGGCCTCCATTCCGTAGGCCAACCCCAGGCTCTGGGACGCAACGCCTGTGGCGTAGAAATCGGGGCCCGAACCGAACCGCGACTCCACCGGGGCGAGACAATCCTTCCTTGTCACGCGGCGGTTGCGTGCGGCTTGAACGGCGGATGTCCCGCCCATTCAGGGTTCCGGATTTTGGTGAGGACACCTGGGGCTTCCTTCGTGACTCACTCCGCCCCAGGCTGAGGGGTGCCGCCCATTCAGGACTCCGGATTTTTGGTGAGGGAACCTGGGGCTTCGTTCGTGCCATACTCCGCGCCAGGCTGTGGGGGCGTGTTCTTGCAGGACTCCGGATTTCGGCGAGGGAACCCGGGGCTGCGTTCGTGCCTTGCTCCGCTCCAGGCTGTTGGGTCTCGTCCTTGCAGGACTTCGGATTTCCGCGAGGGAACTTGGGGTTTTGTTCGTGCCTCACTCCGCCCCAGGCTAATTCCAATTCGCTTTCAAAATGAATGGAAATGATGCTCCCGTAGGGAGCCTGGAAATTAGCCGGTGGCGCAAGCCACCGGGTAGCCCGCGAAAACCATGTGCGTCCCGGAGGAATGCGGGAAGCTGGCTGCGTGCATGATTCCGCGGCCCCTGCCGGGGCCGGTTGCCGCTCTGCCCCATTTCCGATGGCTCGCGCCACCGGCTAATTTCCATCGAGCCTCTGGCTCGGAAAATGCCGCTCTTGATCGCGAAGTTGAATAAGGGGTCCCGTCCTTTCACGACTCCGGATTTCGGTGAGGGAACCTGGGGCTACGTTCGTGCCATACTCCGCCCCGGGCTGTGGGGGCGTGTCCTTGCAGGACTCCGGGAGGGTGGAGCTGGGGAGGGGTGCCACTGCCTTCCATGAGGGGGTCCTCGGGTTTCGGGAATGGTTGCGCGGGGGGGGCGCTGACATCGGTGGTGTCGGCGCTTGCAATGGGGGCGGGGGCCGGGCTAAGTGGGGGAGATGGTTTTGATTTCCACGCCATCTATTTTTCCCATGTCTGACGTACCTGTTTCCCATCCGCGTTATTTTTCCCTGATGACCCGCGAACGCCTGGTGGCGGGAGTGGAGGCGGGGGTGGCTTCGGCTCACGGGTTGATCGCGCAGGGGCGGGGGGAGGCGTTTGACTACCTGATCGGGGAGAGGACGCACGGGTTTGCGCTGAAGGCGATCGACGCGGCGGCGGGGATGCTGCTGCGGGCGCGGAGGCCGGTGCTGTCGATCAATGGGAATGTGGCGGCGCTGGCGGCGCAGGAGGTGGCGCTGCTGGGGAGGCTGGTGGGGGCGCCGCTGGAGGTGAACATTTTTCACACGTCGAAGGTGCGGGAGCGGGCGATCCGGAAGGCGCTGGAAAAGGCGGGGGCGGAGGAGGTGCTGATGCCGTCGCGGAATGCGGTGCTGCCGGGGCTGGATCACAACCGGCGGTTTGTGAACCCGAAGGGGATCGCGGAGGCGGATGTGGTGTTTGTGCCGCTGGAGGACGGGGACCGGTGCCAGGCGCTGCGGGGGGCGGGGAAGGAGGTGATCACGGTGGATCTGAACCCGCTGTCGCGGACGGCGAAGGCGGCGTCGATAACGGTGGTGGACCACCTGGTGCGGTGCCTGCCGCTGCTGTGCGAGCGGGTGATCGCACTCCAGCACGAGGGCCCGGCGGCGTGGGCGAAGGCGGTGTCTCTCTACCGTCACGAGCGGGTGCTGAAGGAGGCGGAGAAGGCGCTGCGGGGCGGAAAAACGGCGGCGCGCTGATGGACACGCTGCAGGAGTTTGCGGAGCGGGTGCTTTTTTCCCCCTCTCTGGAGGAAAAGCTGGCGGCGCCGCCTGCGGGGCTGCGGGATGATCCGTCGGTGCCGGCGCTGGTGACGCCGCCGGAGCCGGGACGGGAGGCGGGGCTGCGGCTGGTGACGGGAGACCGGGCGGATTTTCCCCGGGAGCACGAGCTGAAGGATGAGCGGGCGCGGGGGCGGCTGCTGCACTTTCTGGCGAACCATGAGCTGCTGGCGACGGAGCTGATGGCGCTGGCGATCCTGAAGTTCCCGGACGCGCCGGAGGCCTTTCGCCGGGGGCTGCTGCACACGCTGCACGAGGAGCAGCTGCACACGCGCTGGTATCTGGCGCGGATGCGGGAGTATGGGGTGACGTTTGGCGAGCAGCCGGTGAACGGGTTTTTCTGGTCGGCGGTGGCGGGGATGGAGACGCCGCTGGACTATGTGTCGCGCCTGCCGCTGACGTTTGAGCAGGCAAATCTGGACTACTCGCTCTACTACTCGGAGATCTTTGGCCGGGAGGGGGATGAGCGGACGCGGAAGCTGCTCCAGACGATCCACGATGACGAGATCGGCCACGTGGCCTACGGGCTGAACTGGTTTCGCAAATGGAAGGACCCGGCGGAGACGGACTGGCAGGCGCTGGAAAAGAAGCTGGTCTTTCCGCTTTCCCCGGTGAGGGCGAAGGGGCGGGAGCCGCTGGACTTTGACGGGAGGCGGAAGGCGGGGCTGACGGACGAGTACATCCGGTCGCTGGAGCTGTTCAGCCGGTCGCGGGGGCGGACGCCATATGTTTATTTTTTCAACCCGAGCGCGGAGCACCACGCGGCGGGGCTGCCGGTGGATGGTCCGGCGCAGGCGCTGGAGGAGGATCTGGAGCTGGCGATGCTGGCGCTGGCG
Organism: bacterium; assembly: GCA_031411255.1. Classification (GTDB taxonomy): domain Bacteria; phylum Verrucomicrobiota; class Verrucomicrobiia; order Verrucomicrobiales; family V1-33; genus JANOAS01. The sequence goes on along the minus strand of JANOAS010000340.1, from coordinate 30,360 downwards.
CGGGAGGAGGACGTGCTGCTGGTGCGCCGGGCGCCGCGTCCGGAGCACCTGCGGAGGCTGCGCGGGGCGGGCATCCCGCTGCCGGAGATCGAGTCGCTGGTGGGCGGGGCGGTGGCGGCAGGGAGTCTGCTGCGGGAGAGGAAAATCAGCGGGCTGCGGCCCTGGGCGTGGGGGCCGGAAAGCGCGGAAGTCTTTTCCCCGCTGGCGGCGGAGACGGGCTGGGCGGAGGCGTGCCGGGGGCTCTACAGCAAGGAATGGGGCGCGGAGGTGCTGCGGCAGCTGGACGATCCGCTGGCGGGGGTGGCGGCGCGCTCGGTGGACGAGGCAGCGGCGGCGGTGGCTGGCTGGCGGGAAAAAGGGCACGCCCGGGTGCTGGTGAAGGCGGCCTTTGGCCTGGCCGGGCGCGGGCAGCTGCGGGTGGACGAATGGACGCCGGCGGTGGCGGCGCAGGCGGGGCGGTTGATCGAGGCGCACGGATGTGTGGTGGTGGAGCCGCTGCTGGAGCGGGTGTTTGATTTCTCCGTGCAGACGGAGGTGGAGCGCGGGCCGGACGGGGTGCGGGTGCGGATGAAGGGTCCGGTGCAGCTGGTGACGGACGGGCGCGGGCAGTTCGTGGCGTGCGAGGCGTCGCCGCGATTTTCGAGCCTCTTCACGCCGGAGGTGGCGCGGTTTTTCCAGGGAACGGGCCGCACGCCATGGTGGAAGGCGCTGTATGAGGAGCGCGTCTTCCCGCTCATCGAGGCGCGGCTGGCCGGCACGCCGTTCCGGGGGCCGCTGGGCATCGATGCCTTTGTCTGGCGGCAGGCGGACGGCGCGCTGGCGCTGCGCTCCGTGGTGGAGATCAATCCCCGTGCGACCATGGGCCGGGTGACGCTGGAGGCGCTGCGGTGGGTGGCACTGGGCGGAAAAAGCGTACGCTTTCAGATCATGCCGCTCGGTGCGGTGAAGAAGCTGGGCTGCGCTGATTTCCTGGAATACGAGCAGCGGCTGGCAAAGGAGGAACCGCTGGAGATCGTGGTGGAGGGCCGGGAGCGGAAGATCGCACGGGGGGCGCTGGTGCTGAATGACGCGGCGGTGGCGCGGGGTTTTGTGGGGGTAGTGCGGGTGAGGTGAGGAATGGGGCGGATGCGGCGAAGAATAGGGCGGATAGGGCGGATAGGGCGGAATAGGGCCTATGCGTCCTATGTGACCTATATGCCCTATGAGAAGGCACTCCAGCGAGCCCTGTCTGCCGGGGGGCCTCTTCTAAAACGGCCTCGCGTAAGAATCACAGCGGCTGAGCCAGCCTTCGCGCCACTGGGTTTCCTTGCGCGGGGCGAGGGAGATGCGGCGGTTGAGGACGCGTTTTGCGGCGGCGGAAAATTCGGCGGCGGCTCCCTGGCCGGCGGCGACGGGTTTCATTTCCTGAAGGACCTGGAGGAGGCCCCAGCCCTGGCCCTGATAGCGCTCGGTGTCCTTGGTGCCTTCGCCTTTGAAATTGACGTAATCCATGAGGGCGTAGACACCCTGCGGGGTGGTGGCGACGGCGTCATACTTCTGCGTGAGAAGGGGGCGCTGGGCCTTGGGGGCAAACGAGAGGAGCTTCGGCAGGGCGGAGCGGGCGCGGGCGGCCATGAAGGCGGTCTGGGCGGGGACGGTCCTGGACAGGAGGTCGCGCAGGCTGGCGAGGCGCTCGCCCTTCAGGTCGGCCAGAAAAGCCGCGCGGGTGGCCCAGGGGCTGTGCGGGGTTTTCTCCAGCCAGGCGGGCAGCGGCTGTCCGGAGGCGCGGAGGAAGGCGAGGAGGGCGGGGAAGCTCTCCTCAAAGGGGCCGGTCGTGCCCTTGGGGTACCAGATGAAATGGCCGATGCCGAGGCTGGGAAAATCCTCGCCGGCATTCCAGCTGGTCAGTCCGGACACGGTCCCGGCGCACTCGTTTTTCCAGATGCGCTGACCGATCTTCGCCGCGGCGGCGGGGGAGAGGGTGAGTTCACCAGCGGAGGCGGTGAGGGCGAGGAGGAGGGTCAGGAGCAGCGGGCGCATGGGCGGGAGAAAACGGGTGAATGGGTTAGCCGATGGAGATTTTTTCCCCCGGCGGCGGGACGCGGACCTCGGTGCCGGGCATGTCGGCGGAGAGGGTGGCCTGAAACCAGGCGGTGGCGGGGGCGTCGCCGTGGACGAGGAGGATTTTTTTCGGTTTGAGCCGGTTGGCGAAGGCCCGGAGGGTGTCGCGGTCGGCATGGCCGGAGAAATCAAACGTCTGGATGTCGGCCATGAGGCGGACGGAGGGGCGCTTGGGATTCAGGCTGACGAGGGTGCCGGGCTCGGCCATTTTCAGCCGGCCTGCGGGGGAGTCGGGGTCCGTGTAGCCGACAAAGAGGAGGGAGTTGTTCGCATTGGGCAGGAACTGGAAGGCGAACTCGTTGCTGACGGTGTTCTCGCTCATCATGCCGCTGGAGAGGGCGTAAATGGCGCCGGGGTGGTACTCCAGGGTGCTCTTCTTTTTCCGCCGGCTGGTGACCTGGAGGTCCATCTCGGTGAGGATCTTGAAATCCGGGAAGTGGCGGCGGCCGCGATCTGCGAACTGGTCGTAAATGCGGGTCATCTTTGTGCTGAGGCCGCCGACGAAGATGGGGGCGGCGGGGATTTCCCCCTGCAGGCGCAGCTCATTCAGCATCATGAGGATTTCCTGGGATTTCCCCATGGCGAAAACCGGGATGAGGACGGAGCCTCCCTTGCGCAGGCCCTCGCGGATGGCGGCGGCCAGGCGGAGGACTTCGTTTTCCCGCCGGTATTCCGGGTGGCGTGGGGCGTCCCCGCGGGTGCACTCCATGATGAGGAGGTCGAGAGGCCCCTCGATGGGAAAATCCGCATGGCGGGCGATGGTCTGGTCTTCGAAATTCACATCCCCGGTGTAGAAGATGGACTTCCCCCGGGCGCGGAACATGGCCCCCACGGAACCGAGGATGTGGCCGGCATCATAAAACTCGCAGGTGGCGGCCCCGGCATCGTCGAGGTTGAACGGCTTGCGCAGGGGGCGGGGGCGCCAGCGGGAGACCTGGTCCTCCACCTCCCGGTGGGTGAAAAGCGGGTATTCGATCAGGCCAAGCTCCTCACGCTGGGAGGACATGACGTTGACGGAATTGTGCAGCATGGCATCCGTCAGGTGGAGGGTGGGGTCCGACAGATTGATGGTGGCCGAAGGGTGGTTCCGCTGGAGAAGGGGGAGGGAGCCCACGTGGTCGAGGTGACTGTGGGTGATGACGGCGTGGGGGACGGAGTTGAAAGGCAGGGAGCTGAGATCCGGCACGGCATCCGAGCCGACCTCCTTGGGGTGCATTCCCGAGTCGAGAATCACCTGGGTGCCGTCGAGGTCGAGAAGATAACTGTTGGCCCCGATTTCAGGGCGGCGCATGAGAGATTGGAAATACATCGTAAAGTGAAGGGGCTCCCATACGCCGGATAGGGGAAAAGAGCAAGGAGCGGGTCGGAATGAGGGGGGGAGGGCGCTGAAGGAGGCCTGGGCGGGAAGGCAAAATGATTCGTGGACATGAGGGATTCGCCGACCGGAAGGACTGATCCGTCAGGGAATTGGGGTTCTCAGTCTGCGGCACGAGTTGACGAAAAGAAGGAATGAAGCGAAGAAGGGGGCAGGATTTCCTGAATTTACCCAACTCAAGACGATGGCAGACAAGGTGCGACTGGACAAGTGGCTGTGGGCGGTGCGGCTGTACAAGACGCGGCAGCAGGCGACGGATGCGTGCCGGCTGAACCGGGTGGAGACGGGCGGGCAGCCGGGGAAGGCGGCGCGGGAGGTGAGGGTGGGGGACGTTTACGTGGTGAAGGGGGCTGACATGACGCGCACGGTGAAGGTGCTGGCGACGGCGGGAATGCGGATGGCGGCGAAGCTGGTGCCGGAGGCGATGGAGGACCTGACGCTGCCAGAGGAGCTGGCGCGGGCGAAGAAGGAGCGGGAGGAACGCCGGCTGGGGGCGGCGGGGCCGGTTTTCCCGGCAGGGCTGGGCCGGCCGACGAAGCAGCAGCGGCGGGAGCTGGAGCGCTGGCAGCTGGAAAACGGGGCGGGAGCGGAGGAGGAGTGACCCGCACGCGCAATGCCGGACGGGTCCGTGGCGATGGGAGGCGAGGCGGCAGAATCAGCCGCGCCGCTTGAGGAGGGTGGCGATCTGGCGGTAGGTCTCGACGAGGGGGATTTTGCCGGCTTCAGCGGTGGTGATGAGGTCGCGGACGGCGGTGACCTGGGCGTCTGAGTGGCGGCGGCGGATGACGGGGTTTTTTGCCCACTCGGTGAAGCAGGCACGGAGGAGGGCGGTGCCGCGGAGGCTTTGTTTCATGAGGCCGATGAGGCCGGAGGCGGAGGAGGCGCCGTCGAGGTGGCCGTGGCTGCCGTGGCCGAGGTCGGTGAGTTCATCCCGGGGCACGAGGCTGGTGGCGCCGCGCCAGATGAAGAGGGCAAGGAGGAGGGCGAGGCCGGCCATGAGCCCGTGGAAGCGGTAGCGGCGGGCGAGGGTCATGACGCCGGGGTCGCTGGCGGTGCCGAGGTGGGTTTCATCGAAGATGATGCGGGAGCGGCCGCCGGTCATCCAGAGGAGGAACTCGGGCTGGACGGAGCGCCAGAGGGCCTCGTTGGTGAAGGAGGTGCTGTCGGTGAGGAGGACGAGGCTGCCCTTGCCGAAGCGGCGGCCGATGGCGACGGCCTCGCCCCCGACGCTGGCGAGGGTCTGCCAGTCCTTGCCCATTTTGACAAACCGGAGCGGGCTGCGCCAGCGGGGCAGTTTGGACACGGGGGCCATGCCGGTGGTGGGTTTGGTCTCCCAGCCGTCCTTGGGGATGTCCTCGCGGTGGGCGATGCTGCGCCAGCGGAAGTCCCAGTGGGCGGCGGCGGTCACGCCCTCCTGGGTTTTGTGGGTGGACTTGGATTTGGACCCGGGCTTTGGCGGGGTGCCGGTGCCGGAGGTGTAGAAATTCGTTGCGTCCCAGGGGTTTTCGAGGTCGGTATTGACGGGGACGGGGGGGATGCCAGGCAGGCTGTCGGCGGAGACGGCCAGGATGAGGTGGGTGCCCGCCTCCATCCAGTCTTCGACTTTCTCGAAGTTCTCCTCGGAGTCCTCGCCGAAGACGTTTTCCCCGCTGCCGATGAGGAAAAGGGAGCAGGAGCCGGGTGGCTTGAGCTGGGAGAGGGGGACGAAGTTCCGCTCGCAGTGGTGGCCGGGCAGGGTGTCGAGGGACTCAAAAAGGGCGCGAGAGCCTTTGGGTCCGGAGTTCAGGGTGGAGTTGGCCGCGTAGGTGTCTCCGCTGGCGAAGCGGATCTCCATCAGGTCCCACGCGCCGCGGATGAAAAGGGCGGCGAGGGCGGCGAGGCCGAGAAAGATGAGGAGGCTACGCCGGGCTGGCATGGGTTTTGAGGCGTTCGTAGTTGGCGGTCAGGAGATCCACGAGGGACTGGCCGGCGGGGTGGGTGCCGTACCAGACGGGCTCAAAGATGCCGATGTTTTCGGAAAAGACGGCCTGGAGTTCCTCCCGCTGGCGGGCGCGGAGGAGGAGTTCCTCGCGGTAGTCGCGGTTGGACTTGGAGCGGACGATGTCGAGCAGGCGGCGCTCGCCAAGGTGGGCGAGGTTGGCGAGGAAGAGGGCGCGGATGGCGAGACGGGCGTCGCCTTTGGCCATCTGCTCGCGGGCGAGGCGGAGCCACTCGTCCTCCGGGAGCTGGCTGGCGAGGATCTCCTCGCTGGTGAGGTCAACGGGCAGGAGGGAGGCGGCGGCTTCGCCAGGGTCGGCGGGGTTTCGCCGCCTGTTAATGACCATGCGGGTGATGACCCAGATGAGAGCGGAGAGGAGGGCGATGCCAAGGATCCAGAGCAGGAGCTGAAGCATGGCCCCTGCGCCGGCCAGGATGGAGCCGCCGGAGCCGGTGGACGGGGAACTGGAGGGGCCGCTGCCGAAGACCTTGTCAAAAACCTTTTTGGCGAGCCGGCCGAAGGCTTTGGTCCACTCGCTGAGGGCGCGGCCCATGTATTTCAGGCTGCGCTGGAGCATGTTTTCCTCCGGCTTGGCACCGGCGGTGGCGCCGTCGCCCTTTTCGCGTGGCAGGCGCCACTGGTATTCGCGCTTTTCCAGGGTGCGGCGGATGCTGTCGCGGAGCTGGCCTGCCTCGCCCGGGGGCAGGGGGACGATGGCGGGGGCGGATTCGGTGGCAATGGGAGCGGGAGCTTTCGCCGGAGGGGCAGGCTCCTGGCCGCAGGCGGGGGAGGCGGCCAGCAGGCAGAGGAGTGCGGCGACGAGTGCGGGCGAAGTGGATTTCTCCGCACGGATGCGGTGGAGATCACTCAGGACGTCTGCGCCGGTGTCTCTGGAGACGGAGTAGAAGCAGCGCAGGGTGTAGCAGATGCGGAAGAGGGGGGCGGTGAGCAGCCAGGTGATGACGAAGGTGACGGCGGCGAAGGTGGTGTTCATGCTGGAGGCGAGGGGATTGCGCGTGAACTCGCTTTCGATGCCGAGGAAGGATTTTAAGAAGAAGGGGATGGCGGCGGCGAGGAGGACGACATTGAGCCAGACGAAGCCGGAAAAGGCGAGGAGGAGGAGAAAGAGGACGTGGTTTTGCTGCCACCAGACGTGGGTCTCGCGGATGGACTGGCTGAAGAGGTGGCGCAGCGGGCGGGTGCCGGGCTCCTGGGTGAAGGCGAAGACGGTGGAGTTCTGAAAGAAGGCGAAGACCCAGATAAAGGGCAGGGTGAGGGAGAGACCGGCGAGCTGGACGGGCAGGGCGACGGCGTGCAGGAGGCACTGGGCGGCGCTGAGGCGGAAAAAGGTGAGCGGGGTGAGCCTGGGGACGAGGGCGCCGGGATTCAGCCGGCACCAGACCTGGCGGCAGAAGAGGCCCTGGCTGATCTTTGCCCAGAAGAAGGCGAGGAGGAGCAGGAGGGAACTCTGGCCGGCGTCCGCACGGGCGAGGCCGCTGCGGCTCATGTCTGACCAGAAATAAAGCAGTGTGAGGCCGAAGGGGACGGAGCCGGAGGCGAAAAGGAGGAGGGTGGAGGCGGGCAGGGTGCGCAGGAGTTGAAAGCCCTGCTCGGCGATTTCGAGCGCGCTGGCGGAGGGTGGCTGGGATTTGCTGGCGATGGGCGGGTGGGGTGGTTGGGTGGAAAACTAGGAGGTCTGCTCCCAGATGAGGCCGTCGTGAATGTCCGAGGGCAGGCTCATAATGATGTCTGCCACGAGCTGGACGATGAGCCAGCCGGCAAAGAGGGCGAGGGCAAACTGAATGACGGCGGCGATGGGGAACCGGCCAGGTTTTTTCCCGGGGCGGGTGACGGCCTCGGCCACGCGGGCGAGGCAGCTGGCGCAGATGAGTTTGTAGTCGTGCTCGACGACGCACTCCCGGCAGTACGACTGGCTGCACGACGGGCAGCGGGCCACGGCGGGCCGCCCGGCGTGGTGCAGGCAGGACTGGGTGAGGAGGGCCATGGGGAACTAGGGGACGGGTGGGGGATCGACGGGCGCGGGTGAGGGGACAAAGGCGGCAGCCGGCTGCGGGGCGAGGGCGGCGGGCATGGGCGGCGGGGAGGGGATCATGTTCACCTGCCGGACGTAAATGTCCGGGCCGATCTCGGCGAGGACCTGGCGGGCCTTGCGCATCCGGCGCACGGAGCGGATGCGCTCCGACCGGGCTGAGGTCTGGATCATGAAAACACAGGAGGGGCCGCGTGAGACGTTTACCAAAACGAGGGCGAGCGTGAATGCCGCCACCAGATCCAGTCCGCCGGCCAGGTACGTGGTGAACAGGCTGTCATCGCCTGAACTCTCTGCCGCGCTCTGGGAGGCGAGCAGCGAGAGCCATGCGAAGAGAGCGCTCACCGCAGCAGTGCCGATGGAAGTGAAGATCCAGGTGTAAGTCCGCGCCACGCTGACGGAGCGGATGCGAGAGAGGTCGAAGCGGATGTACTCCTCCGAAAACGGAAGAAGAATACCGCGCCCCCTGATGTAGAGGAGCTGGCCGTCGCCGATCCAGAGGCTGGAGCAACTGAGGAACCCGCGTGCGAGTCGCTTGTAGGGGCCGAAGGCTTTTTTCATGGAGGATTGGGCTCGCCGGGGTGCGGGAGGACAATGCGGCGGCGGGGGGCGGTGGTCGGGACTTCGTCGGGGGGAGGGGCGGGCTCGTCTTCGTCATTTCCCGCAGCGTCCCCGGAGGCAGCCTCACGGGCGGCCCTCAGCTCGGAGAAGGTTTTGAGACCGTCTGAAAATCGCCTGGCTCTATTGATCCCGTAGCCGATGACCCCGCAGAGCGAGAGCAGGATGAGCGTGGAAAGGATGCCTGCGAGCCAGAGCCGGAACGTGCCGCGCGGAACGAGACCGCGTGAGGCCTTCCGGTGGCGGATGACGAAATAGAGGGCGAACGGGGCGGCCATCGGCACGATGAAAAGGCCGTAGAGCGGGATGACCAGCGGCAGGAAGAGCATGCCGAGGGCGATGTTGTCGTAGAGCTGCGTTCTGGGCTTGAACTCGGTGGCTCCGCGCACTTCACGGTTGCTGTGGATGCAGGAGAGGCAGAGTTTTTTCCCGAACCAGTCAGCCGAGCAGTCGTTGCACAGGTAGCTGCCGCAGCCTTCGCAGGCGATGGTGGCCGCCTTTCCCGGGCAGTAAAAACACGCCGCCTCGCCCTCAATGGCAACGCGGCTCGCAGCCGGGGCGGCGTGGTCCGGGCGGTAGAGGGCGGGGAAAACCTGGAGGGTGACGGTGCGGGCGCAGGACCGGCAGCCGACGTCCACGGGGCGCGTGCCCGGTTCGGCGACCAGCGGTCCGTAACACTTGGGACAGGTGAGCACGCGGTGGGAGCCGGGGGGTTATTTCTTCACCACGCGTGTGCTGCACACGTAGTCGTGCAGGGTGCACTTTTCCTTGTTCAGCGCGCACATCCAGTAGGGCAGCCCGGAGGCCAGGGCGGCCAGCATTGACCCGACGACCATGACGGCAATGGCCCCGCCCGAGGGGAACCCGCCGCCATTGAAGATGACATCGAGAGACCCCGCCGCGTAGAGACCGCCGAAGAAAATGCCAGCGACGATGGCAAAGAGGATCAAGGCAGCCGTGCCCGAAACAAAGGTGTAGGCGGCCCAGCGGGCAAATCCCTTGAGGTAGGTGCACTTCGACCCGTCGGCGTTGACGACTTTCGCGCCGATGGCCATCTTGCCCAGAGTGGCCCCGTATTTTCCGGTCATCCAGGTGTAGTAGCCGATCTGAATGGCATACTGGAGCACGGTGACCACGATCTGAAGCATGATCGCGCCCACAGGCATACCGGCTGCGGCGGAGGGTGTTGCGCCAGGCCCGGTGGGCATGGAGGCGCTGACGCCAAGAATCATCATCGGAATCATGAAGATCATCGACACCGCGCCCATGACCATGCCGTCGACCAGTGCTGCCAGCACCCGCCACCAGAAGCCCACGTACTGCACCTCCTGCACCCCGGCGAGGCTGCCGAGGGTCTGGCCGTCGCGCAGGGCCTGGAGGAAGGCTTCCTTGTAGTTCAGGGAAACCCATTTGTCCCCGTAGGCGACCATCTCGGATTTGGGAAAAACACTGCCGGAGTAGGCGCAAACAGCACGCTCCTCAGCGGGGGCTCCATCCTGTGGGAGCCCGGCGGCTCCGCGGATCTGGTCGGCCACCGTTCCATACGGCTGCCAGGCGCCCATGCCCTGGGTCCAGACGAGCGTTGCCGCATTCACCGTGCCGGCGGCAGCGAGGGTGGCAAGGTCCGCCGCAGAGACGGGCCCGAGTTGCTGATTGTTGGCCGCGTAAAACCAGTCTGGATTCATGCCGCCATTCATCGGAGAAAGCGCGGTACATTTCAACCAGGAAACTTCACGGGCGACGCGGGCTCAGAGGACGGGCGAATTTCAAGTTTCGGCGGCGGATTGCGCGATGGGCAACGGGATGGGCAACGGGGATGTGACGACGGAGGACTTTACAGGACCAGCGTGGCGGGCAGTTTTTTTGCGGATTTTTCGAACGTGATGAGCGTGTGGCCGGCGGCGAGGCTGGTTCCATGAATCAGGCGGTCCACAAAGCCCGGCTTGGCAGTGGCAAGGCCGGGGAGGGCGAGAATCTTTCGTGCCAATGGGGTGGCAATGATGCCGCGCGCCTGCGTGAATTTTAAGAGTATGCTCAACGCTTCTGGTTTGGGGACTTCATAGAAGGACTGAAGGGCGAAATACGCCTCCGCCAAAACGTGGTCGCCCACGTGGACGGGGGTTCCGGCAGCGAGTTCGTCATCGAGAAACGCCCTGACAAGCCGGTACTGGGGTGCGGGTTCGCCCACAAGGAGGCGCATGACGACAGAGGTGTCCAGACTGCAGGGAGTGGTCATCATGACTGGTGAGCGGCGAGTTTTTCCGCATGCTCTGCAGCCGAGCCGCGAGCGATGGCGTCGCGGATTTCATCCAAATCGTGGCTCATGCCAGGTTTGACGTATTTTCGGGAAATTTTGAGCCATGGGTGCCGGTCCAAATCGGCTGCTGTGAGAGCCTCCCCGCCAGATGGGCTTTCTCCCAACGGGGGAGCCGGCGCCTCCAGCCAGGCCTGAAAAAGCTGCACTGCGACAGAGCGCACCGGGCGACCTTCCAGGGCGCTGCGGGCCTTGACGCGGCGATAAAGTTCATCTGGAATGTCGAGTGTGGCTTTCATGTTATACAGGTTTCCGTTTTGCTGCATCGTGTCAAGCCCCTGTTCAATGGGAAGTGGTGAGGGGTTTCATTGCCGGGGAGATGCGCTCGTTCCTGCTGTCGGGCAACGTCAAAGAGCTGATGATCTGGCGCGTCCTCGGGCTTTGTGGATGGAGGTTAATCTGATTTGCGGAGGTGTGGGTGGGGGGCTTTGCCTTGGGGTGATGCGGCTTTGGGCGGCGGAATGGCGGCTGGAAGCGCGGCACTCCCAGTCGCGAGGCGATCCTCGGAGTGGCGGGACAGGAGGGGTGCTGTGAATTGTCGAGGTTCCGGATCAGTCCGACATGCCTGTGTCGCGTTCGTCACCGCTTTGCGACTGGGAGTGGCGTGCTTCCAGCCGCCATTTCGCTGCCCGGTGTCCTGCCATTCGGCGGGCCGGTGCGGCGCGGCGGACTCGACTTTGGAGAGTCGGGCTGCTTTCGAGGCCGCCGGTGTGTCCGGCACGCGGGCGAAGTGAGGCTTGATCCGCTCTGGCGGAAATGACTGGGCCGGTGGCAGCGTGGGGCCCGACCGCAGGAGGCGAGAGCGGGCGTCTCGATGGAGAGAGAGGAAGCGCACCCTTCAGGATTCGAACCTGAAACCTTCTGATTCGTAGTCAGATGCTCTAATCCGTTGAGCTAAGGGTGCCGGTATCCGAGATGGCCGCTTTGAACTGGTTGGCCGTCGGGAGTGGTGAGGTTAGGCGGGGGTGGGGGAATGTCAAACCGGGCGGGGCATTTTTTCTGAAAAAGTGGGCCGCGGGGAGGCAGCTCCGGCAAGGGAAGGCGGGTGCGGGGCAATTTGGCGGCTGCAATTTTCTGCGGGCGTGGCAGCGTGGGGGGATGAAATGCCCCGTTTTTCTCTGCTGTGCCCTCGCGACCGCCACCCCGCTGCTGGGGGAGGAGGAGGGATTCACCCCGCTCTTTAACGGAAAGAACCTGGACGGCTGGGTGAATGTGAACTGCGCCCCGGAAACGTGGAGCGTGAAGGACGGCGTGATCGCGTGCACGGGGGCTCCCATCGGCGCGCTGCGGACGCCGCGGCAGTATGAGAACTTCATCATGGAGGTGGACTGGAGGCACCTGAAGCCGGCGGGAAATGCGGGCATCTTCATCTGGGCGTCGCCGATTTCGGCGCCGGGTCAGCCGTTTCTGCGGGCGATCGAGGTGCAGGTGCTGGAGAATGACTACGGGAAGACGGAGAAGGGAGAAAACAAGTGGTTCACGTCCCACGGCGATGTGTTTCCCATCCACGGATCGAAGATGGTGCCGCTTGGCCGGCACAACGGGATGCGGAGTTTCCCGAGCGGGGAGTTCAGTCTGCCGAGTCCGCAGTGGAACCACTACCGTATCGAGGCGAATGCGGGAAAGTTGCGCCTGTCGGTGAACGGCCACGAGGTCTCCGGCGGGGATGACTGCACGTGGCGCAAGGGCTACCTGGGCCTGGAGAGCGAGGGGTCGCCTCTGGAGTTTAAGAACATCCGCATCAAGGAGCTGCCGCCCACGGGCGCGACGGCGGAGCAGACCGCCCCTGTGGAGACAACGTGGAAGGCGCTCTACAATGGAGTGGACCTGCGGGGCTGGAAGGCGGCGGAGGGCGCGTGGAAATGTGATGACTGGACGCTGGTCGCCCAAAAGCCGGGCGAGGCGCTGGTGGGTGAGACGGCGTTTGCGGAGGGGGAGCTGATCATCGACGTGAAGCTGCCGAAACCGGGCGATGGCGTGGTGTCCCTGACCTGGCACGGCAAAACGACGCCGCTGCCGAAGACTGCGGTGGGAAAATGGGAGCGCTGCCGCGTGCGCCTGTCCGCCGGCGGGGCGGTGGCGTGGAAGGAAGGCGAGGCACCAGCGGAACCGAAGGCGGCGTTGATTGGCGACCCGGCCTCGGATGTGGTGCGCGTCTCGGCCTCGGCGGCGGGGATTGAAATCGGGAATCTGTATTTCCGTCCGCCGGTGGCGGTTGCGGCGGGTGGGGGAAAATGAGGCGGGTGGGGTGGAATGTCGTCCAATCCGGAGGCACCCCACCCCCCGGACGGCGAATGTCCCGCCCTTGCAGGGCTCCGGGTTTCGGTGAGGGAACCCGGGGCTTCGTTCGTGCCTCACTCCGCCCCGGGCTCTGGAGTTCCGTCCTTTCAGGACTTCGAGCGGTGGGCAGTGAAGCCCACGGGTTCCGTTTGCTTTTCTCCACAGCCGGAAGCGGCTTCGGCGAAATGGGGGCGTGGGCTGGTTTGCCATTTCCACGGATCAGGCCCGTGCGAACGAACTCCGGGCCGGTGTTGACCGGGAGGGGAGGAGGATGGATCATGGGGGCTGTGGAACTCCCCGATGATCTCAGAGATGAAGAAGATGCCCGTGCTGTGAAGCACACGATCCCGCTGCCGCGGAGGAAGAAGTCCGGGCGGTGGTGGAAGATCAGCCTGCTGGCTGCGGTGGGTCTGGGGGCGGTGGTGCTGGTGGTTTCGGCGCTGTCGTATTTCCTGGTGAGGAATTATTTGTACAGCGATGGATTCCGCCAGTTGCTGGCGGAGCGGGCGTCGTCGGCGCTGCGGGCGAAGGTGGATCTGGCGCCGCTGTCGTGGCAGGACACGACGGGGTCCTGCGCAAGGCTGTCGGCGGAGGGGCAGCCGGGGGCTCCATTTTCCCGGGCGAGTGCGGAGGGGCTGCGGGCGACGGTGGATCTGGACGGGATACGGCAGAAGGAATGGCGGGTGCCGGATGTGGAGATCGAGAAGCTCTCGATTGAGCTGCTGCAGACGCCGCCTGCTGCGGAGCCGCTGCCGGTGAAGGCGAAAAGTTTGCCGCCGCCGCCGGTGGAGGGCGGGGGGATGCCGTGGTATGCGGGGTGGATTCCGGACAAATTCGTGGTGAAGCTAGTGCGGGTGGGTGAGGCGTCGATCCACTACGCGCGTGACGGGCAGGATTTCACGGCGGAGCGGATCCAGCTGGGGATGGAGCCGGGCGAGGGGGCGGGGATGAATGTGTTCGGCACGGGCGGGGTGCTGCGGTGGGGGGGCGGGAAAAAGTTCAATCTGGAGGAGTTTTCCGGCCGGCTGTCCGGGACGACGTTTTACCTGACGAGCCTGGGGGCGCACTCGGCGGAGGGGGGGACGGTGGTGCACGCGAGCGGGGAGGCGGGGCCGGAGATGGTGGCTCTGAAGGCGGACTTCTCCAACGCGGAGGCGGCGGACCTGGTGGCGGAGGACTGGCGCCGGCGGCTGCACGGGATGGTGGATGGCGAGGTGGAACTGAGCGGCCCGACGAAGGCGGTGGTGGCCCGTGGCCAAGTGAGGCTGAAGCAGGGGCGGCTGGAGCTGCTGCCGGTGCTGGACAAAATAGCTGATCACACGAAGTCTGATGGGTTTCGCCGGCTTGCGATCAGTGAGGCGAGGACGAATTTCAGGCGGACGCCGGAGCGGCTGGAAATACGGCAGTTTTTCATGGAGTCGCCGGGGCTGCTGCAGATCAAGGGGGATGCGGACATTGTGGACGGGCGGATTGACGGGTCGTTCATGGTGGGGATCGCACCGGGGACGCTGCGGTGGATCCCGGGGGCGGAGAGTCGTGTCTTCCGCCGCGGGGACAGCGGGCTGCTGTGGGCGTCGATGCGGGTGGTGGGGCCGGTGGACTCGCCGTCCGAGGACCTGAGCGGGCGCCTGACGGATGCGGCGGTGGCGCAGACGATAGAGGAGGTGCCGGGGAAGGTGCTGGAGACGGCGAAGGATGCGGCGGGCAAAGTGCTGGACGCGGCGCCGGGGGTGATCGAGAAAGGCGCAGGCCTGCTGGACAAGGGGATCGATGCGCTGAAGGGGTTTGTGCCGCTCTTCAAGTGACGCGCAATGCCGGATTGGGTTGGTCGGGGGCGCGGGGCGAATAGGACGAATAGGACGAATAGGACGAATGGAACCCGGCTTTTCAGCCTGCTGTCCGGACCTCGACCTGCATGGAGCTGAGGTTCCGGTAGACGCGCTCCTGCTGGAGGACGGGCCACCAGCGGTAGAGGGCGATCTCGAGGGGGCGCCACATGGCAACCCAGCCGAGGATGGCGAGGCCCTGGCGGACCATGCCGTGCCAGGTGTCGTTGGTGGCGGGCAGGGCCTGGGCGAGGAGTTCGCAGACGGCGAGGAAGGCGAGGCCGATGAGGAGGGTGGTGCGGCCTTCTTTCATGAGATGGCGGAACTCAAGACGGACCATGTCGGCACGGTAGGCGAAGTAGTTGGCCATGGACTCGGCGATCATGGACTGCGGGTCGGCGAGGCCCTCCGGGATGCGGCCGAGGTGGACGAGGAGCTTGAGCGGGGCGCGTCCGGGATTTTCCTGAGCCCAGCTGACGATGAACTGCTCCGCGTCGTGGTCGAGGTCCCGCTCGTGGAAGGGGGAGGGGTCCATGGAGTTGAAGAGCTGGTGGATTTCAGCGACCTTGACCTCTATGAGATGCGGTGCGGGTGGAGCGGGTGTGGCCATGGCGCGGGCGGGGGTCAGTTCGTGAGTGTGGCCTTGAGCCGGTAGTAGGTGCGGCGGGCGGTGGAGGAGGGTGGCTTGAAATAAAGGCGTCCTGCGGCGGGGGAGGCCGGGGTGGCGGTGGACCAGGCGGTGTTGTTGAAGGTGACGGCCTGGTTGGCGGCGATGGTCACGACGGTGACCCAGGGGGTGGTGAGGTCCGGGGAGGTCTGGAGTTCGAGGGTGGCGTCGAGGTTGGCCGCCGCGCGGGGGACGGAGAGGACGGGGGGCGAGGCGGTGGAGACGGTGAGCCGCGCGACCGATGCTGCGCTGGAGGGCGTGGTGCCGGCGAGGTATTCGAAAACATTGGCCGACGCGTCGTGGTCGGGGTCTGCACCGGCGTCGACTGCGGTGGAGGTGAGGCCTGCGGCGGCGGCCCAAGCGGGGTAGCCGGAGGTGGCGGTGCCAAAGATTTCCAGCTGGGTGAAGGCGACGCTGCCGGTGGAGCCGGCGGCTGTGTCGGTCATCTTCACCGTCCATGTGCCGGCGGCGGGCTCTCCCCAGAAGTGAACGGAGGAGAACGACCACTTCAGAAGGGTGGAGGGGGTGCCGAAGCTGTGCAGGCCCTGCCGCGGGACGAGGAGCGGGGAAACGGTGCCGGACGGGGAGGTGAGGGTGATGCGGAGGTCGCCATGCCGCGGGTGCTGCCAGGAAAGGGTGACGAGCACGCGCTCCACTCGCCGCCCGGCGGTGACGGTGAAGGTGCGGGACACGCCGGTGGCGGAGTTGTCCGGGATGGCATCCACCGTCTGAAAAAGGGAGGTGGCCTTGGTCTCGGTGAGGCGCGGGCCGAGGTTCGCCCATGTGGCGGCCATGGAGCAGGCGGCGGCGGCATCGACAAGGCCGGCGCCGTAGGAGCGGTTGAAATGAAAGCCGGCGGCGTTGTTGAACCAGCCGGTGTGGGTGGGGTTGTTCTTGCGGGAGGTGCGGATGAGGATTTCCTGGACGTCGCGCCAGCCGAGGCCGGGGTTGGTCTGGAGCATGAGGGCGCAAACGCCGGAAACGGCCGGGCAGGCGGACGAGGTGCCGCCAAAGGTGCTGGTGTAGTCCGGGTCGTCCGGTTCGCCGACAAAGGTGCCATCGTTGTAACCGGAATCACCGGTGACATCCGTGGTGGTGATGCTGCGGTGGGCGGTGTCCGAATCATCCGACGGGGCGCAGACGAGGATGTTGGCTCCGGGTTCCGAGTAGGTGGAGGCGATGCCGAATTCATTGACGGCGGCGACGGCGATGACGCCCGGGTGGCCGGCGTAGCTGTCCATGTTTGAGTCCTCTCCGCCGGTGGTGGAGTTGACGTATTTTCCCCCGTTGCCTCCGGCGAAAAGGAAAATGGTGCCGAGGCCGTTCCGCCCAGTGGTGGTGGCATTCGTGATGGCAGCGCTGGCGGCGGAGCCAATGCCGCCAAAGTCCTGGGTGCCGTCCTCGGTGCCCCAGGAGTTGTTCTTAATCTGAATGGTGGTGGAGCCTGAGCTGGCCAGCCAGCCGAAGGCCTCGGCCTCGCCGCTGTCTGTGCTGTAGCCGTCCCCGCCGATGAGCCGGAGGCCGACGAGGGTGGCATCCGGCGCGACGCCGCAGACGCCTCGCGCGTTGTTTCCCCGGGCTGCGATGACGCCGCCGACGCTGGTGCCGTGGAAATCCTCGTCCATGGGAGCGGTGCCCGGGTTGGGGTCGTCGTCGTTGTCGCTCCAGTCCTTGTCGGTAGTGGTGTCGGTGCGGAGGTCCGGGTGGCCGGTTTGCAGGGCGTCGTCGATGACGCCGACGCGAATGCCCGCGCCGCGCGTGCCCGCGCCGCCGAAGGTACCCCAGAGGGTGGTGAGGTTTAGGTCCACGCCGCCGGAGACGGTGTTTCTTAGGTGCCATTGGTCAGAAAAGAGCGGGTCATTCGGCACGGCGTGGCGGAAGCGGTGGCGGGCGAACTCCAGCACCGCCGTGAGCACCCGGGGATCCTGCCGCAGCCGGTCCAGCGCGACGGGGGCCTGGGACGGATCGGCAGCGAGGAAAAAGTGGAAACCGGGGACGAAGTCCGGGCTGCAATCAAAGGCGAGTCCGGCTGCGGTGGCAATGGAGGGGGCGGCTTCGGGCGTGGTGCCCGGGGCGAGCTGGACTGAGATTTTTCCCGTGAGGATGTGCAGGGTGGCCGGGGTGACCGGCCGGCCGGTGGTGGCGTAGACGGGGCTGTGGCCGGGCCGGCCATGGGCACTCCGGCTGGTGGCGAGGAACTGCCAGCCGCGCCCAGGCTCCCGCGTGGCCGTCTGGCCGGGAAGCAGCGTCAATCCCTCTGGCGTGCCGGCATGGACCAGGGCGGGCAGGAGGAGCAGCAGCCAGCGGGCGGGGGCGGGGAAATTCATGGGGAACGGTGCGGATTTGTAGTAAAGCGGCGGGGTCCGGCGTGCCACAGCATACTCGCACTCCAAGGCGAACCGCAAGTCCGGCCTGGTGCCCGGATCAGGATTTCCGGGGCAGGGGGCAAAAAAGTCCCTTCCCACGCGAAAGTTTTTGGTTTATGGAAGAAGAATACGTCACTTTGGACGCCGTCGCCGAAGCCTCTCTGACCAAACCAGGACGCAGCCTGGCGGGTCGCCAGGAGGCGAGGCGGGCACCGGCTGCCGGAGCGCATCGTTCACAACAAGACCAACGCTTTACCACTCGGGGGAGGAAGACCTTTGGAAATTAAAGACATTCGCACAATCATTGAACTCATGAAACGGAACGATCTGACTCACTTCGAGTTGGAGCGTGACGGCGTGAAGCTCAAGCTGAAGAAGGGCATGGACGCCGAGTCCGTGGCCACCATGATGCACAGCACGCGTCCAGCCGCCCCCATGGCGCTGGCGGCGGCTCCGGTTTCGGCCGGAGGCGGTGCGGAGGCGGCCGCTGAACCGGAAAACACGGACGGCGCGGTCCAGATTAAATCCCCGATGGTGGGGACGTTCTATCTTTCCCCGGGCCCGGGCAAGGACCCTTTCATCAAGGTGGGAGACCAGGTCGAGCCGGACACGACAGTCGCCATCATTGAGGCGATGAAAGTGATGAACGAAATCAAGGCCGAGGTGAGCGGAAGGATCACCCGCATCCTGACCGACGACTCCACGCCCGTGGCCTACGGCCAGCCCCTGTTCGAAGTAAAACCCTAAAGCCGCCCGCGAGGACGGGCGCAGAACCCAAGGCAGGGAAGGGGTGAGGCGGAGAATCCAGCCCCGCTGCAGCCCGCCCCGGCCGCCCCAGTCCACCACGCAACCGAGCCACCCACCATAGAAGCATAGTGTTCAAGAAAATCCTGATCGCAAACCGGGGCGAGATCGCCCTGCGGGTCATCCGGGCCTGCAAGGAACTGGGCATCCAGACTGTGGCCGTTTATTCCGAGGCCGACGCGAAGTCCATGCACGTGCAGTTTGCCGACCAGGCGATCTGCATCGGGCCGGGGCCGAGCAAGGACAGCTACCTGCAGATCGACCGCATCATCGCCTCGGCGGAAATCGCGAATGTGGATGCGATCCACCCTGGGTACGGGTTCCTGAGCGAGAATTCGAAGTTTGCCGCGATCTGTGAGAGCTGCAAAATCAAGTTCATCGGGCCGAGCGCGCGGGTGATCGAGATGATGGGCAACAAGGATGTGGCGCGGTCGACGGCGCGGAAATTCAAGGTCCCGATCATTCCCGGCAGCGACGGCCTGATCCCAGATGACAAGACCGCCAAGGAAGTGGCGGCCAAGATTGGCTATCCGGTCATGATCAAGGCGGCTAATGGCGGCGGTGGACGCGGGATGCGCCCGGTTTTCAATGAAGCCACGCTGATCAACGCCTTTGCCAGCGCAAAGGCGGAGGCTCTGGCCTGCTTCGGCAACGGCGACGTCTACATGGAAAAGCTGGTGGAAAATCCCCACCACATTGAAATCCAGATTATCGGCGATGCCAAGGGCCGCGCCTACGCGCTCGGGGAGCGGGACTGCTCCCTCCAGCGGCGCAACCAGAAAATCATTGAGGAATGCCCGTCTCCTTTCATCAGCGACCGGCTGCGGAAAAAGATGTGCGCCGCCTCCATCAAGCTGGCCGAGGAAATCGGTTACCAGAATGCCGGGACCATTGAGTACCTCGTCGATGAGAAGGGTGAGAACTTCTATTTCATGGAGATGAACACCCGCATCCAGGTCGAGCACCCGGTGACGGAGGAGGTCTACGGAGTGGACCTGATCAAGGAGCAAATCCGAATCGCTGCGGGTGAGGAAGTGTCCCCGCATCTAAAGAAGGCCGAGCCCTCGGGGCATGCCATTGAGTGCCGGATCAATGCCGAGGATCCCTACAACAATTTCACGCCCAGCCCGGGCCGGATCAAAAATTTCTACGCTCCCGGGGGGCGCGGGGTGCGGATCGACAGCCATATTTACTCCGGCTACGATGTGCCGCCGTACTACGATTCGATGATAGCCAAGCTGATCGTGCGTGGCAATACGCGGGAGATCGCGGTGGCCCGGATGCGGCGCGCGCTGGACGAGTTCCTCGTGGAGGGGATCAAGACGACGATTCCGCTTCAAAAGGCGATCATCGACAACTCCTCTTTCAAGAGCGGGAACTACAACATCGGCTGGGTCGAGGGATTCCTGAACAGCCAGTTGAAAAAGTAACGCCCCTGCGTGGCGGCGGGAGGGAGTGAGATGCAGATTCCCTTTGTTTCGGGGCCGGTTCGTGGGTAGCCTACGCAGACCGGTCTGCTTCCAGATTTCCTCACCCTGACCATGAATCATCCCCGCAATCGTGGAGAAGAGCAAAACGATCCTTTTGACCAGAATCTGAGGCTCGACGGGGAAAAAGCGTCCGTGCCGAACGGGGCTGAGCCGCTGGACATCGCCGCGCCCGGCGCGGAGCTGGTTGCCGGGCTGAGGCCGCGCAGCCTTCCGGGACAGAGGCAGCAGCCTGCCGCCTCCAGCCTGGCGAGGAAGGCGGAGCTGTCCATGGACGGGATCGATGACGCTCCCGAGGAGGCCGCTCCGCCACAAGTGTGGGAGACGGAACTGAACGACGAGCCGCGGATGCTGCCGGGCGGCATTCCCTATCTGCCGCCCAAGCCGGTGATGGAGAGTCTTGTGCTGCCTGAGCAGATGACGAGGAATCCGGCCGGCTCTGCCATGCGGCGGATGGCGGAGCGGGCCCGGCGGGAGGCGGACAGCCTGGAGTTGATCGATTTTCAGCCCGTGAGTCCGGTGGAGACTCTGCTGGACGACGGACGGAGCGGCGGGGGCGGGCGCCGGCGTCAGGAAACCGGGCCAAGGTTCAGCGAAAACAAGATTAGAAACCTGCTGGCCGACGTGGACCGGAGGGAAAACAAGCCGGCGGATCCCGAGGCGGCACGGCGACGGAGGAAGGGGGCGGGGATTGCGGCGCTCGTGCTCTTCGCTGTGGGGCTGGCGGGCATGGCGTGGTATTTCCGCGGAGGCCAGTCCGGGCAGGTGGCGCGGCAGGCCGAGGAGAGCCGGCAGGCGATGCGTCAGCAGACGGTGGCAGACGAGGAAGCGGCCCGCCCCGCCAAACTGGCTGCGGCCACGGCTGTGCTGAAGGCCTTCCTCACCCCGGGCGACGCGGCAGCGCGCTCGGCGCACCTGGTGGAGGGCAGCCGGCTCGCACCGCTTCTGGCCCGGCACGAGGCGGCGCTGGGGCCGCTGGCCGCAGAGGTGGCGGGCGCGGAGTCGGAGGCGCGGCTTGTCGACATGGGGGGGAAATATGGAGTGCAGCTGCCTGTGAAGCTGGCCAGCGGTGAAAAGCGCACTGCCGTGCTGGTGGAAATGAAGGAGGGGTTCAAGATCGACCTGCTCAGCCTGATGACGCCGGAGCTGATGACGTGGAAGGAATTTTGCGCGAAAAAGCCGGAGGAGCCCCAGCTTTTCCGCCTCCGTCTGACTGGAGCAGAGGCACCCCGCGGGGGGGCGGAGCAGGCTTCGCGCTGGAAATGCTGGGGGCTCCAGCGTGCCGGTGAAACGGCGCCACTGGTGGCCTCGGCCCCCGTGGGCTCCCGGGTGGCGCAGGAGCTGGATCGGCGGCTGGCGGCCGGAGCCGGTCCGCTGGTGAGCGTGCATCTGGCAGGGGACTACAACGTTGCCGGTGAGCTGAATCCGGCCGCCCCGGCGGAGGTGAAAATCGTGGACGTGATCCCCGAATGAGACAAATCATGAGGCACGACCGGCGTCACCGCAGGGCACCCTTTTTCGTCCGGATCGCGGTCGGGGCTCTGCTGTGCGCGGGGCTGCTGCCTGCGCAGGAGATTACGCCGCTGCCGACGGGGCAGCCGCTGGGAAAAGGCCTGCCGGCTGCCGGGCTGGATGCTGTGGGGCTCGCGGAGCACCTGGCGGAGGCGGATTTCTCCAGCCCCTCCGTGCCTGAGCTGCTGCGGGCGCTGGGAAAGACGCGCAAGCCCCGGTGGAGGTCCCTCTACCTGGAGCCGGTGACCCAGCTTCCAGCCAACCGCTACCAGACCGCTCTGGTGCTCGGGATGCTCCTTACGGACCTCCAGGTCGCTGCCGAGGCGCGCGATGTCCAGCAGGTGCGCAACCTGGTCCACGACGTTGAGGCCGCTCAAAAAATGCTCGGGCTCGGTGAACTGATGCGGCCCCGTCTTGGGCGGCTGATCGCCCTGGCTGAGGGGGAGCAGTGGGAGGCCTTCCGCCGGGAAACCGAGGCGGCGCAGACGGAGCAGGCTGCGTTTTTTGACATGCAGCGGGACGGCGACCTCTCGCATCTCATCGCCCTCGCCGCGTGGATGCGTGCGCTGCACCTTGAGTCGGTCATCACGGCGGATGTTGCCGGCGACGACGTGCCGATGGCGTCATTTGAGGAGGATCTTGTCGCGTGGGCGCAGGCGCAGATGGATCCCCTGAGCGATGAGACCCGCAGTGAAAAAATCGTCGCCCTCGTGCGCAAAGCCTGCGAGCAGCTGGCCAAGCGGGCCAGCCACGCCGGACCCGTCTCCGAGCGACGCCGTCGCGAGGTGCTCGAAATGTTGAACCAAGTCATCCAGAAAATCCGGGAACCATGAAACACACTTCGCTCCTCCTTCTGGCTGGTTTCTTCGTTCCCGTGACGGCTGCGGGTGACGCTGCAGCTCCGGAAAATCGCACCCTGGCCGTGCGTCGCGGCCTGGAAACCGCCCGCCGGTTTGCCGGTGAAGGCTGGCACCAGCGCGAGGGCGTCTGGTCCGGGCCGGTGCCGATTGGTGACTTCAAGCTCATCCCGTTCTACTTCCTCAAAAACCACGAATACGTCATCCTCTTCACCCAGCGTCCGGCGCAGGCAAAGCTCGACCTTTCTCTCCTCTCCGGCGACGGAGCCCGGATCGACGTGGCCCCGGTCACCGAATCCGGCGGCACCGCCTGGAGCCTGAAGCCACCCCAGTCCGGACGCTACTTCCTGAAATTTTCCCAGCCCTCCACCACCGAACCCTCAGCCGTTGAGGCCTCCGTGGTCTGTCTTTACAAGTAGGGAATGACGGGGGGATGCGGTGCCCCTGGCGGTGCGGAATACGGCGTTGCAGCCGTGGCGAAAATGACGAGGATCAGGGATGAAACCACTGAGGTCACTCACGAAACCCGCCGTCATCCTGTCAGCCGCCATTTTGACGAGCGGGGTCATCGTTGGCACGGCTCTGAACGGGCTGCGGAAGGCGGTTGAGCGGCATGGGCTGGTCCTGGCACGCCAGCCTTCCGGTCCGGCGCCTTTGCACGGCCAGATCACTGTGGTGCCGCCGCCGGGGGGATTTCGCCTCGCGGAGAGCGGGGGGCAAACCCGGGATGCGGGCAACTCCGGGGCCGCCGTGCCGGCGCGGGAGGCCTTTTCCCAAGTGACGAACGTCCGGCTGGTGGAAAGCAGGGTGACTGCCGCGCAACTGGAGGCGGCTTCGAAGTTGATCCTCGGCCGCTGGCGGGATGAAAACAGCTACGTGGAATACCGGGCCGACGGGACCTGCTCTTGGCGGCTGGACAGCGGGACGGTGAAAAACAACAAGTGGAGGACGGAAGGGGAGATGATTTTCGAGGAAGGCGGTGAGGGTGAGAAAGTGCAGCGGCGGATTCTGGAGCTGGACGACCATCACTTTGTCTACCAGCAGTTCCCGGCTGGCACGATCTGGCGGGCCGCCCGCGTGCCCGCCGCAGCCGTTCCGGCGGAAAAACCGGCACAATAGGCTGTGCGCATGCCCCAAAACGAAGGAAACCACCAGGCCTGCCCTTGCGGGCGAGCCTGGTGGCTCCTGTCAACCTCAACACATCAGTCTAACAATCCGCCGGGGAGGGCTCCCGGAGTCTCTCAGGTTCCTGAAGCCTTTGAATTCTCCGGCGGATACTGATTAGGCGTCGGTGGACGGGGAATTGTTCGATTTTTTTGACTGAATTTTTTGTCAGGACTGGAGCGCGGCTACGGCGGTGTCGAGACTGGGGAGGTCTTCGATCTTGAGGACGGTGGCGGCCTTGTCGATGCGGCCCATGAGGCCGGCGAGCACGCCGCCGGGGCCCAGCTCCAGGAAAAGGGTGTGCCTCTGGCTGAGCAGGAGCTGCATGGAGCTGGTCCAGCGGACCGAGCCGGTGACCTGGTCCTCCAGCGTGCGGCGGATCTCGGCGGGGTCGGAGGCGGGTTGGGCGGTGAAATTGGCAATGACGGGGACGCGGGGGCTGGAAATGGCGGCCCCGGCAAGCACGGCGGCCAGTTTTTCCCGCGCACTGGTCATGAGGCGGGAGTGGTAGGCGCCGGCCACGGTGAGCGCCTTGGCCATGCGGATGCCCTTCGCCTTTGCCCCGGCGATGGCCTTTTCCACGCCCTCGACCGAACCGGAGAGAACGATCTGGCCGATGGAGTTGTAGTTGGCCACGTCGATGTCGCATTCGGCGGCCAGCTCCTGAATGGCGGATTCCTCACCACCAATCATCGCCGCCATGGCCCCCTGAGTTTCGGCGCAGGCTTCGTCCATGAATTTCCCCCGCTGCGCCACGAGCTGAAGACCGTCCTCAAAGCTGAAGGTGCCAGCGGCGGCATGGGCCGTAAATTCGCCGAGTGAAAGTCCGGCACAGGCCGTGATTTCGAGGCCGGGCACGCGCTCCTGCAGCAGCTTCAGCGCCATCAGGCCGTGCAAATAAAGAGCCGGCTGGCAAAAGGAGGTGCGGGTGAGGGTTTCGATGGGGCCATTGAACATGACGTCCGTCAGGCCCGAGCCCAGAACGGCGTCAGCCCGTGCGGCCATGGCACGGGCTGTTTCTGAGTGGCTGGTGAAATCCTGCCCCATGCCCACCTTTTGAGCACCCTGGCCGGAAAAGAGTAGTACGACTTTTTTTCCCATAAGCCGCCCCGATATACCCGGACCGGGGGGAAAGGCAAGGAGGGGGCGTGGGGATTTCGGAATGCGGGACGCGGAATTTGCCGGGGAGGAGGTCAGGCCGGGTCGGGCGGTGTTTTCCAGGGCGCTGCTGGTGGAGGTTGCTCTTCGGCATTTTTCCGGCATCTTTTCGTGTGTTCCGGCCCTCCGCCCATTCCTGGATTTCCGCCTGCCGACTCCGCCCTGCCGGAGCATGGCTGGTGCTGGCCGCCCTGCTGGCGGGGGGGGCGGCGCAGGAAAAGGAGGTGCCGTCAGCCTCGTTGAGGATCAATCTGAAGCCGGAGGGCGCGGTGCCCTCGCTGCTGCCACCACTGCCGTCCGCAGATGACCCGGAGGCGACGATGGACCCGGTGAACGACCCGGCCACAGCGCCAGTCCCGCCGGGTGCGGTGGCTGCGCTGCCGGCCCCGGTGCTGCCGCCGGGGCTGCCGCCGCTGGGGCTGCCGAGTGACGGGGAGCCCGCTCCGGCTTTCCCCGGCCTGCCGGATCTGCCAAATTTTATCCCTTCGAGCCCGGCGGCGCTTCCGGGATTTCAGCCGGGAGAGACGCCCTCCGCAGTGCCGCAGGAAATGCCTGTGCCTGAAGGCGCGGCTCCGGCGGCGGGCACGCCCCCCGGCCCGGCTCCGGTAGTGAGCATGGCGGAGCGCCATGCCCGCAGCGGATTTGCCTACTGGCACAAGAGTCCGAAGCAGGCGCGCGACATCGCCATGAAAGAGGGCAAGTGCCTGCTGCTGGCGATGACGGGCGGCCCGAACTCGGCACCAAGCCGGGACCTGAGCAAGGAAGTCTTCGGCACGAGCCAGTTCAACGCCTTTGCCCTGAAAAGCATGGTGCTCTCCTCGCTGGACTACGATCCGGCGGACCGGGTGCGCTACGGTGTGACGGCCCCCTCCGAGGAGGACCAGCAAAAGGCGGCCCGTCTGGACGCGATGGCGCACTGCCGCAAATCACTCGGCATTAAAGGATTTCCCACGGTGATCCTGTTCGGCCCAGATGGGAAGGAGATCACCCGTTTCTCCGGCTACCAGATCAAGCAGCCGCGCCGGGCCTCGTGGTATCCGGAAAAGTATTTCCAGCGAATCAAGGAGGCGGTGGCCGGAGAGCTGGCGGCGCGTGAGACGGCGCTGAAGGCCAGAGAGAAGCTGATCGTGGACGGCTACCGCGAATGGACCAGCGCGCAGGGGAGCAAGCTCTTCGCCAAGCTGGTGGAGGCGCGTCCCGACCAGATCCTGCTGAAGGACGAGTCCGGCAAGCCGCGGGCGGTGAAGCCGGAACAGCTTTACATCGCCGACCGGGAGGTCATCAGGCGGCAGCGCATCGCCGACCAGTTGAAACAGTAGAATCCACGCATGCCGTCACGCCATCTTTTGCCAGGCTATCGCATCGCCGTCGTCGGATCCGGAGCCGTCGGTTGCTACTACGGAGGGAGGCTGGCTGACCGGGGGCGGGATGTTCATTTCCTCATGCGGTCCGATCTGGAGCACGTGAAAAAGAAGGGGCTGAGGGTGAAGTCCCACCACGGCGACTTCTTCCTGCCGAAGGTGCAGGCGCACGGGACGACGGAGGAAATAGGGCCGTGCGACCTGGTGCTGATCACTCTGAAGGCGACGGGAAATGAAGCCCTGCTGAAGCTGCTGCCGCCGCTGATGAAGGAGGACACAATGCTGCTGACGCTGCAGAACGGAATGGGGAGTGATGAGTTTCTGGCCAGGCACTTCGGGGCGGAGCGGGTGCTGGGCGGGCTGTGCTTTGTGTGCATCAACCGCACCGCGCCGGGGGAGATCCACCACATGGCGCAGGGGAACATCAGCATCGGGGAGTTCACGGGATTTCCCCAGCCGCGCACGCACGAGATCGCGACGGACTTCAAGCGCTGCGGGGTGCCGTGCCGGGTGGTGGACAATCTGCAGCAGGAAAGGTGGAAAAAGCTGTGCTGGAACATCCCGTTCAACGGGCTGTCCATCGCGGCGGGGGGCATCGACACGCAGGCGATCCTGGCCGACCCCGGGCTGGAGGCGGTGGTGCGCGGGCTGATGCGCGAGGTGATTGACATTTCCGCCAGGCTTGGCTGCCCGCTGCCGGCGAGCCTGGAGGAGGTCCACATGAAGGCGACGCTGACGATGGGCCCCTACAAGCCGAGCAGCCTGATCGATTTCCTCGCCGGGCGGGAGGTGGAGGTGGACGCCATCTGGGCGGAGCCGCTGGCCCGCGCGCAGGCGGCCGGGGTGGATGTGCCGCGTCTGGAGATGCTCACGCACCTGATCCGCTCCCAGGTGGAGCAGCGCCGGCGCGGAGCGCAGACCGACCAGTGACGGCGTTATTCAGCATTTGCCAACCTTTTCCCTTTCGTTAACTTGTGCCCACTGTGACCCGATCCACGCCCACCACCAAATCCCGCGCGTTGCCTGCCTGCATCCTTCTGGCTGCGGGTCTGACTGCTGCGGACGCGCGCACCATCACGGTCCCGATGTGTGACGGATTCGACTTTCCCGTGGGCAAGCCCAACGCAGTCGGCTACTACAAGGCGCGCGGCTACTGGCCCAACGGGCACCTCGGCGAGGACTGGAATGGCAAGGGCGGCGGCGATACGGATCTGGGTGATCCTGTCTACGCGGCGGCGGACGGCGTGGTCGTCCTCTCCCAGGACGTGAAGGTCGGCTGGGGCAATGTGGTCATCATCCGCCATGCCCTGCGCGAGAGTGACGGAACGGTGAAAATGGTGGACACGCTCTACGGCCACCTGGACGTCAGAAAGGTCGTGAAGGACCAGATCGTCAAGCGAGGGCAGATTGTGGGCACCATCGGCACGGCTCACGGGCACTACCCGGCGCACCTGCACTTTGAAATCCGGAAAAACCTGGAAGTGGGCATGAACCGCTCCAGCTTTCCGCGGGACAACCGGGTCTACTACAGTGGCACCACGTTCATTAACGAGCGGCGCCAGCTGTCCGGCGGCCGGTCCTATCCGGTCCCGGTGGACACTTTTGGCGCGTACCAGCCCAGCACCACTCCGACCCCCGGACGCACGATCCCGACCAGGGAAGGCTCCGATCCGAAGGCGGATGAGATGGCGAAAAAGCGGGCCGCGCTGGACAAACTGGTCGAGGACAACAAGAAAAAGGCCAGCGAAGGCCTGAGCGACAAGGATGAAGACAGCTTTTGGGCCCGCCTGAAGGGCAAGCTTAAGAACGGCGCGGCCACGCCGGGCACGCCCGCGAAGCCGTAGCGGTCTGGTTGACACGATGACAGGATGCGGGAAGGAAGGAGGCGTGAAGCCATCTGAGACATTTCATTTTTGCCCGCGCTGCGGGGCGGCGCGACCGGTGACTGACGGGCCGCTGAAGTGCGGCGGCTGCGGGTTTGCCTACTACTTCAATGCGGCAGTGGCGGTGGCGGTGTTCATTCTGGATGAAGAGGGGAAGTCACTCTGGATCCGGCGGGCGCGGGAGCCTGCGGCGGGGAAACTGGCGATGGCGGGGGGCTTCATCGATCCCGGGGAAACTGGCGAGGAGGCGGCCCGGCGGGAAATCGAGGAAGAGGTGGGGCTGGTGCTGGGTGAGGTGGAGTACCTCTGCTCCGCAGTGAACCAGTATGAGACGCGGGACTACACGCAGCCGGTGCTGGACCTCTTTTTCGTGGGCCGGGCGCGGACGGCGGAGACGACGCTGCAGGAGGACGAGGTGAGCAGCGTGGTTTGGGCGCGGCCGGAGGAAATTGATCCGGAGGAGCTGGCATTTCCCTCGATGAAGGAGGCGCTGCGGATTTACCTGGCGAAGCGGCAGCGCGGGTGACGGGGAAACTGGGGCAATCCGCAGAGGGAGGGGCTTATTTTTTCCCCTGCGCGGAAGCCTCGTCGGCGAGCCAGCGGGTGACCTGGTCTGTGATGGCGGTGAGGACGTCGTTGTGGTGGGCGGCTGGGATCTCGATGAAGCGGGTGGACTGGGGGTGGCGGGCGGCGAGTTCGCGGCCCATGGCGACGGGGATGACCTCGTCCTCGGTGCCGTGGATGATGAGGACGCGGGCTCCGGCGGCGTCGAGGGCGTCGAGGCGGGCGCGGTTGTCGTAGCGGTGGAGGTTGAGCAGGCAGAGCGGCCAGCCGACGGTGCGGCGGCCCATTTCCGTCATGGTGGTGAAGGGGGAGAAGAGGATGGCCTGTTTCGCTCCAGCCTCCCCGGCAACGATGAGGGCGGCGGCGCTGCCGAGGGAGTGGCCGATGACACCGAGGCGGGGGGCAAGGGCGGTTGGGGTGGAATGCAGAGATGCCGCGAGGGTTGTGAGGGCGGCGACGGCGCTCTCGCGAATGGAGGCGGGGCTGGGCTTGCCCTCGTTTCCACCGTAGCCCGGGTAGTCGAAGAAAAGGAATCCGGCGGCGGGGTCCCAGGGAAGGACGTCGGCCATGAGGTCGAGGGAGAGGGAACCGTTGCCGGCGCAGACGACCCAGAGTCGGGCGGGGAGGACCCCGGCGGATGATCCGGCAGGTGGGATGTAGGTGGCGCTCTGGCGTCCGGCGCTGGTGGTCCACTCAAGCGGTTGGGCGTGGTGCTGGGCGGCTTCGTGCAGGCGCACGGCATCCCGGCCGCGGGGGAAATACATGAGCCGGGTCTGGAAAAGGAGGAGGAGGGCCACGATGGCGAGCACGGCCACCAAGGCGATGCGAAGCAGGGAACGGAGGAGGCGCTTCATGCCGTGGGGCGTCAGATGTCGAAGCTCGGTGTGCTCTGGGACTCGCTGGTGAGGACGTCGGCGAGGGTTTTTTCCCGGAGGAAGGTGCTGACGTGGGACTGGAGCTGGAGGAAGGTGGAGCCGAGGCCGCAGGGGCCGGACTGGCCGCAGCCGCAGTGGCCGGGCTTGGCCTCCTCGCAACAGGTGACTGGGATGAAGGGGCCGTCGATCAGCTCGATGATTTCGCCAAGGGCGATCTGGTCCGCAGTGCGGTTCAACTGGTAGCCTCCGCCGGCTCCGCGCTTGCTGCGCAGGAGGTTGGAGTTTTTCAGAACGAGGAGGATCTGCTCCAGAAACTTGACCGGAATGCGCTCGGACTCGCTCAGCTCCTGGATTTGCACCGGGCGCGTGTGGCCGCGCCGCGCCATGGAAACCATGGCACGGAGGGCGTATTCGGCTTTCTTGGAGAGGCGCACAGCGGGCGATGATCCATGCACATGGGGGTGCGGTCAATGAAAGGGTGAAAATGAAAGGGTGAAAATGGGGGCGATGGAAAGGCCGGGGGGCAGGGAGGAAAGTCGCAGGAGGGGGGAGATTGACGATTGATGAACAAGGATTTTTGATTTCTGAAGCAGCGTGCGCCCGGCCACTGCGAGCTGCGGGGCCGACTTGCGGGGTTGTGTTTTGCAGCGGGTGGAGTTGGGTTTGGGCTGGTACATGAACGACGTTGATGACTCGAAAATGGGGAGAATTTCCACGCTTGCCGGGCGGCTGGCGCTGAGGGAACTGCCTGATGCTGCGCCGGTGGGGCGGCAGAGGTGGAAGGATCTGCTCTTTCTCCACTGGCAGGTGCCGGTGGAGGCGGTGCAGGCGCGGCTGCCGGAGGGGCTGACGCTGGACGTGCACGAGGGAGCGGCGTGGCTGGGGGTGGTGCCGTTTTTCATGCAAAGGATCAGGCCGGTGTATCTGCCGCCGGTGCCGTGGCTGTCGTGGTTCCTGGAGCTGAATGTGAGGACTTACGTTCACGACAGGGAGGGCCGCCCGCAGGGTTTCCGCATATGACTATGCGAGGCGTTGATTGGTGACCAGCGTCACGGCCAGGGACTTGTTGGCTGCGTAGTCCTCCAGCGCGGCGGTGAAGTCCTTCCGGCCCGAGGCTCGCA
>JANOAS010000339.1:0-19987 GCA_031411255.1 bacterium | reverse complement strand
ATAGACGCTGCCGAGGTCCTGGTAGAGTTCGAATTTGGCCGTGAGCACATCCGCGACGGTGAAGTCTGTGCCCTTCGCGAGCACGGAGACCTGCTCCTGCTGGGCGAAGTGGCCCTTCGGGTCGAGTCCATTCGCCAGGCGGCGGTCCCGGACGGGGAGCGGACGGGGAGGCAGGGCGATGGTGCGCGAGACGGCGGCGCTGGCCCCGACGACGGTGACGCGCACCTGCGTGCAGTCGCCGAATTCCGAGAGTTTGAGTTTCAGCGGTCCCGCCTTCGGCGCGGCGAGATTGTAAGCCACGATGGCCGGAGTGCCCAGCCAGTCGAGGCTGGCGGGGTCGGTGGTCGTGTTCGTCGGGGCGGCGGCGGCCATCTTTTTGCTCAGGCCCCTGCCGTCTACGGGGGAGTCATCTGAGCGAAGTTCCGCGAGTCTTTCGGACTTCATGGGTTCGGGGGCGGGTGCGGATTCCATTTTGGCGGAAATGCCCTGCGCGGCCTCGGCGACGTAGTCTTCGCCTGCGGCGGCGTCCTGGGTGCCAGTGGTGGTTTCACGCAGTGTCCAGGGATTCAGGAGCAGGCCGGGCCGCTCCAGAGAGATGCCGGGGAAGCGTTTTTCCCCGCGGCGGTCGAGGATGTAGCGGAACTCATCGCCGATGTCCCGCCCGCTCAAGAACTGGCAGTAGGGACGGGCGGGGCGGCCGGAGATGAGACCGCGCGGGTTGAAGGAGCCGAGCTGGTCCCAGGCATTGAACCCGGCGGGGCTCTGGAAGTGGTCTGCGCTGATGTGGACGCGTGTGAGCGGGCCGGCATTGGCCACGTCGAGGACGAGTTCGTCCCCCTGGATGACGAGGGAGCGCAGGTGGAGCGGCTTTGTTTCACTGCGCTCCAGCACGCGGGTGCGGGAGAGGAGGAAGGCGCCCACGGGTTCGCCCGCCGTGATGCGGAGCGGGATGGCGCGTGCCTCGCGCGGCAGGGCCAGCGTGTAGTCGCCAGGAGGGAGCCCGGTGATCTCAAGGAAGCCGTCCTTCAGCGCGGCGGAGGCGAACCAGTCTCGCACGTTGGTGCCCTGGCGGGTCTCCAGAAGCGAGAGGCTGCCGTGGTCAGGCGCGGAGCCGGCCACCCACGGGATGAGGACGGGATCTCCGGCCTTTGCGTGGAGCATGGCGGGCCGGGTGACGCTTTCCCGGGTGAGGCGCCAGGCGACGCGGCCGGCACTGGCGGTGGCCACCTCGCGGATGCCATCCAGCGCACCGAGTGTGATGCGGCCGCCTGCGTCGGTTTTGAGTTCCACCGTGACGGGTGCGGAGCAGTCCTCGTGGCTGAAGTCAAGCGTGACGGCCCTTCCGGCCACCGGCTCGCCGTTTTTCCCGCGGGCGTGCAGCACGTAGTCCGCGCCCTCGCGGGAAATCTGGAGGCCCCAGATCTGGTCGGTCGCCTCCACGCCATTCACGGCAAAGGTCCAGTCTGCGGAGAGTGGGATGTCCTCCTTTTTGCCGAGCGATTTCACGGTGGCGGTAAGCTGGAAGCGGATCTTCGCCAGCCCCTGGGGCACGGTGAATTCCTGCTTTGACTCCCGGTCGTCGAAGAGGGCAAACTTGGGGATGGAGGTGGTGGTGTCCACGCCGCGCAGGTCCGTGGCGGTGAGGGTGAGGGTGGCGTCTGTGAGGGTGGTGGCGGAGACGGGTGAGCCATTCACGGAAAGGCGCGGGCGCACGGCCACGGACGCCTTTTGCCCGGCGATGAGGGACTCCCGGTCGACGTGGAATCCGGCGGCGAGGGTGTAGTTCTCGCCCTGAAGGTTCACCTTCGCCAGCGAGGCAAAGCCCTCGCCGTCCTCGAGGATGACGGCCTTCTCACCGGGCTCGGCGGTGAAGGGAATGAGGATTTCTCCGGTCTCGCCCGGTGTGTAGCGGGTGCCGGAGAGCCGGGCGCTTGCCCTGGGCACGGGCTTTCCTTTTTCATCGAGGACGACGAGCACATTTCCCGCGCTGCTCGGGCGGGTGAGGTAGTTCAGCCCGCCCTTGCGGATGAGGGCGCGACTGCTGCGCCCGTTGCCTATGAACTCCACGACCCACACGCCGCGGCGGCCTTTGAGTTCGGGAAAGGCGAAGCTGCGGCGCACGCGGTGGAGCGGCGGGGCCTCGTAGTGGTGGCTCTGGGTGCTGCCGGCCACGAGCCCGTCGAGGTTGATGCCGGTGTTGATTTCCTCCGGCCGCACGGTGTAGCACGCGGGCGTGTTCACCTCGAAAATCTTCACGGTCAGGTCCGGCACGTTCTTCACGTCCAGATCGAGCGTGACGTCCTCGTCCGGGGCGAAGAGCTTTTTGTTGGCAGCGGCGAACTCGATGTCGATCCGGTTTTTCAGCGTCTCGTAGGACGAGGGCGGCAGCAGCGGGACGTACTTGTCCGCGCCTGGGGCTCCGGCCAGGAGGCGGGCTTCGGCGAGGACGGCGTTGAGCCATTTTTCCTCCACCCACGGCGCGTAAACGGAAGCGTCCGCAGCCGTGGCCAGCACCAGGAGCAGGCAGCGGCGGACGAGCGACTCGTGGCTGGGCACAGGAGCGGCACCAGTGGCCTGCTTGAAGTCCATGTCCATCTGGATGACGTGGCGCCAGTCCTCCGGGTGTTGCTGCTGCCAGTTTGGATTCACCCAGGCTTCATGGCGGGGCAGCTTCAGAAAGGTGAGCAGGCGGTCCGCGTCCACCACGCCCTGGGCGAGATCGTAGTCCAGGCGGAGGTGGAGGAGGTGAGCCTTGAGCGAGACAAAGGCGGGGGGCAGGTCCTTGACGAAGTCCCACCCGCGCTCCAGCCAGGCGCGGCGGGCGGCGGGGTCGAGGCGGATGTCCTCGTCGGCGCCAGGGGCCAGCCGCTTCAGCCGGGCCAGGACGTAGGCGGAGTCGTTCAGCAGCGCGGGGCGCTTGCGGGCCATTTCCTCCAGCTGGTCGAGCGTGAGCAGACCGTCCAGAGGAAACTGGCCGAAGCCCCGGCTTTCTTCCGAGGCCAGAAACTCCAGGCGGAGCGCCAGCAGCCCCGGCAGGTCCGCGCGTGAGATCCGCTCCAGCATGTCCTTTTTCTGGGAAGGGGAAAATTTCGCTGCGGAGGCTACCAGGCTTTCGAGTCCGGGCTCGTTGAAGTTTTTCAGGTGGTCCACCCCGTTCATGTTCAACTTCAGGAAGGCCTGCCGGGTGATGAGGGCCGGATCGAGTTTCACCGGCAGGTCCGGCCGGGCAGCGTCGGGCTCGCGCTCGTGGGAGAGGTTCGGCGAGAGGTGGGTCATGAGGAACGCGAGGGTGCCCTGCGGGTTCCTGTCGTAGTCGAGCAGCGCCTGGCGAGCCTCCAGCTGGTTGCGTTGCGCGGAGTCCGGCGTGCGCCTGGCCCACTGGGCAAGCAGGGCACGGAATTCCTCCTGTTTCCCCTGCGTCTGGAGGTGAAGGGCGGTGTAGTAAAAGTACTCTTCGGTCCCCGGGACCAGCTCTTTGAGTACGTCCTCCCGGTTTGGGGCGAGGGCAAATTTCTCGATGAATCCAATTTCCTGCGCCGCGTAGAGCGAGGGCGCTGCCAGACCGGCGGCGAGGACGACGGGGAGATAGAGTGGCTTGGAGAGAGGCGTGTTCATGGAAGTCAGGGTGGGTGCGTTTTTTTTGCGAAAGTGGGTGGTGCCGGGTGCGGTGGTCATCCTGGCCAACCCGTGCCGGGCGGCTGGGAGGCAACACGCGCCCAACACCTGAATCCTGGCAGAAGAAGCCGGGCGAGTTGTCAGGCGGTTGTAAAAAGAGTGTCAGTTGGTGTGCGGACCGGGCGGCGGGGCGCGGGTCAACCGCGAATGGATGCCGATAAAAGCAAATGTTTGAGTGGGAGTTGAATAGGGAGTGTTGGGAGCCGGGGGCGACGGGCCTGGGACTGAGGTGCTGCGGGCGGGAAGGGAATTTTTGGCCTGAAGGGACGAGTGGCGGAAAAATTGCAGGAACTTCCTTGTCGAAAAGCGTCAGATGATGATAATCGAGGCCATCGTGAAGTCAGGGAAGGCTGGCTGTCATCGGGCTTGAAAACATGAAGACTGGGGCTACAGCGCTGATGGAGGCGGGGCAAAAGCGGTGTCTTTTGCTCGCGCTGTGCTGTGCACTGGCGGGGTGTGCTCCGCCGGCGGAGCTGGCGAGGCGCCAGCTGGAGAAGGCGGGGATCTCTGTGAATGCGGCGGCGGCAGTGACGGCGGCGGGGAAGGGTGATACCAGGACGCTGGAGCTGCTGCGGGTGGCGGGGGTGGATATCACGGGGGCTGTGAAGCCGGGGGCGGAGACGCCGCTGGTGGCGGCGGTGAAGGCGAACTCTGCGGCGGTGGGGATGCTGCTGGTGGCGACTCCGCCGGAGAAGCTGGATGCGGTGGATGCGGCCGGGCGCACGGTGCTGAGCCATGCTCTGGAGGCAGGGGCGGAGGGGACGGCGCTGGAGCTGCTGAAGCGCGGTGCGAAGGTGGAACGGACGACGCACCCGGGGCGGGATCTGATTTCCACGGCGCTGGCGGGAGGGCGGAGGGAGCTGGTGGAGAAATTGATAGCCGGATGTGAACCGGGGGCTCCGGTGCTGGCGGGGGCGATGCTCTCGGCTGCGGAGGCGGGGGACGTGGGGGTGATGACGCTGCTGGCGGGCCGCGGGGCTCCGGTGGAGATGAAATCTGCGGACGGAGAGTCCTTGATCGCCATGGCTGTCCGGCGGCAGGACGCGGCGATGGTGAAGATGCTGCTGGGTGCCGGGGTGAAGCCGGGCGCGGTGCCGGTGGAGGGGGCGCGGCTGCTGGGGCTGGCGGTGGGGGCGGGAAATGTGGAGCTGGCGGCGCAGCTGCTGGAGGCGGGCTGCGGGGCGGAGGTTCCCGACGCGGCCGGGCGGACTGCGGTGGTGGCGGCGCGTGAGGGGCGGGTGCTGGGGGCGCTGGCATTTTTTCTGAAAAAGGGGGCTGATGCGCAGGCGCAACTGGAGCCGGCGCTGGCGGCCCGGGATCTGGAGGTGGTGGACATGCTGCTGGCGCACGGGGCAAAGCTGGATGCGACTGATGCGGAGGAAAATCCGCCGCTGGTGAGGGCGGTGACGCGCGGGGAGGTGGAACTGACGCAGTACCTGCTGCGGCGCGGAGCCCCAGCCGGGCAGACGGGCCGGGCGGGGCAGACGGCCTTCTCCCTGGCGGTGGCGCGGGGCGACCTCCAGCTGGTGGAGGCGCTGCTGGATGCTGGGGTGGATGCCGGTACGCCGTTCCGCTCCCCGGCGAGCGGGGAATTTCTGGCGCTGACGCGGTCGGACTATTTCAATGGGTGGATGAAGAAGGACGAGCGGCTGAGCCCGCTCATGCTGGCGGCGGCGCGCGGGGAGACTTCGATGGTGCGGTTGCTGCTGGCCCGGGGGGCAAAACGCGGGCAGCAGACGAAAAACTGGAAGCGGTACGCGGTGAACTTTGCCTGCGAGAAGGAGCACATCGAGTGCGCACAGGCGCTGCTGGGGCGGGAGGCGGACAACCGGAGGAATGTGAAGGCGATCATCTCGCTCTCGGACCAGCGGGCGACGGTCTACAAGAACGGCAAGGCGGTGCGAAGCACGGACATTTCCTCGGGCAGGTCTGGCTTCGACACGCCGAGCGGGGCCTACGTGATCTCAGACAAGCAGGAGGACTGGGAGAGCAGCATCTACAAGGTGCCGATGCCGTACTTCATGAGGCTGAGCTGCCGGGATTTCGGCCTGCATGCCGGCTACGTGACGGGCCGGCCGGCCTCGCACGGCTGTGTGCGGCTGCCGAAGGACGAGGCGGAGGTGTTTTTCTCGCTGATGCAGATCGGGGACCCGGTGATCATCGAGGAATGAGCGGCGCGGAGTTGCGCGGGAATGGCGGGGCTGGTAGGCTGTGACCGTGAGTGCGGACTACTACATGTGCCCCGGCTGCGGGGCGGAGGTGAGGGTCGGGTCGGCGGGGTGCCCGAAGTGCACGGTGACGCCCCGGAAGAAGAAGCGTGCAGTGGTGGAAAAGAAGTCCTGGGAGCAGGACGAGATCCATGACGGGCTGAACCTGCCGGATGACGAGTTCAAC
Organism: bacterium; assembly: GCA_031411255.1. Lineage (GTDB taxonomy): Bacteria > Verrucomicrobiota > Verrucomicrobiia > Verrucomicrobiales > V1-33 > JANOAS01. Next base: position 13,918 of record JANOAS010000339.1, on the reverse strand, counting down.
TACGAGGAATTCCTTGAGGAGGAATTTGGCGGTGGAAAGAAGAAGCGGGGGAAGGACTTTTTCTGGTGGTGCGTGGCGGTGGTGCTGCTGGTCGCGATGGTGCTGGGCTGGGTGATGATGGTGCACTGAGTCGTGGCTGCCGCCGGGCTGACTACGCCTCCGTCCGGATGGTGGCGGAGCGGGCGTGGGCGTCGAGGCCCTCGAGCAGGGCGAAGGCTTCGACGATGGGGGCGGACTTCCGGATGGCCTCTGCGCTGAGTTTGACCACGCTGGTGCGGCGCTGGAAGGCGTCGACGGTGAGGCCGGGGAAGGATTTGCCCGCACCGCCTGTGGGCAGGGTGTGGCTGGGGCCGGCGAGGAAATCGCCCACGGCCACGGGGCTGTGATTCCCGAGGAAGATGGCGCCGGTGGAGGTGAGGCGGGGCACGAGGCGGGCTTCATCGCGGGCGATGAGGCTGAGGTGCTCCGGGGCGAAGGCATTGGTGAGGGCGAGTCCCTCCTCCATGTCGCGGACCTTGACGAAAACGAGTTCGCACTCTTTCAGCGCCGCCTGGCGGGAAAGGGTGGCGGCCTGGGACTTCAGGGCGGCGATGGTGGCGTCGAGCACGGACTGGCTGGGGCTGACGCAGACGACCATGCCGTCGTGCCCGTGCTCGGCCTGGGCGAGGAGGTCTGCGGCGATCCAGTCGGGCCGCGCGCTGTCGTCGGCCAGCACGAGGATCTCCGAGGGCCCGGGCAGTAGGTCCACGGCCACGCGGCCAAAGACCTGGCGCTTGGCCTCGACGACCCACTTGTTGCCGGGGCCGAAGATTTTGTCCACAGGCCGGATGGTTTTTGTCCCGTAGGCAAGGGCGCCGACGGCCTGGATGCCGCCGAGGCGGTAGACCTCCGTGGCCCCGGCCAGCTTGAGTGCGGCGAGCAGGGCGGGGTGGATTTTTCCGTCCGCACCGCACGGGGTGGTGACGACGATCTCGCGGCAGCCGGCCACCTTTGCCAGGGTGACGGTCATGAGCACGGTGGAGACGAGCGGGGCGGTGCCGCCGGGCACGTAGATGCCGACGCGGTCAAATCCGGCGTAGCGTTCGCCCACTTCCGCCCCCTGGGCGTTTTTCATCTTCCAGCTTTTCCGCAGGCCGGCCCGGGCAAAGGCGGTGACGTTTTTGTGCGAGGCGGCCAGGACTCTGCGCGTGGCGGCGGGCAGGGCGCGGGCCGCCGTGTCGATCTCGGCTTGGGTGACGGCCAGGGTTTTCGTCGTCAGCTTCACGCGGTCAAATTTCTCCGCCAGCTCGATCAGGGCGGCGTCCCCCCGCTCGTGCACGGCGGCGAGGTGGGTGGCCACGGTGCTGCAGACCTCGGTGCCGGGGTCGGCCCGGCGGTCGAGTTTTTTCGCGGCGGCCAGGCCGGACTTGGTGGCGGTGTCGATCAGCTTCATCTGGGTAAATAACGAGGCCCGCAGGCTGGCGGGCGCGGGGAAATCAGCGGGATTTTTTCTTGCCGGGCTTGGCCGCTGCCTTGGTGGCGGCGTCCTTCTTTATCTTGCGGGCGTCGCGCAGGGCTTTCTGCCCGCGCTTGAGGGCTGCCAGCTTGGCGTCGCGGCGGGCGACTTCCTTTTTCAGCTGGGGCCAATGTTCTTTGACCACGATGTAGCCGACGCAGTTTTCGCTGCCGCACCGGCAAGGGTGCTCCTCCCAGGTGTCCACCTCGAAGCCGTAGTTAAAGGACAGCTCCTCGCCTTTTTTGATGGGGCGCAGAGCGTGGATCCAGATGGAGGTGTCGTGATTCCAGGCCTCGCAGTTTGGGTCGCAAGAGTGGTTGATGAGCCGGGCGTCATTGTCCGGGCCGCTGCCGTCGATGTCCTGCTCATCATTCAGGATAAAAATGTAGACGGCTGCTTCGCCGGTTTGCGCCGCGCGGTCGATGCGTTCCCGCCCGCGGCGCTCGGACTCGACCTTGTCGATTTTTTCCCCAATGTATTCGAGGATTTGTTCATCCGTTTGCAAGTCGCGTGCGGCGAACACGCCCCGGCCGTGAATGGCCGAGTCGCGCACTTCATAAGGGGGGGGGGTGGAATTCCTGGCTGCCATGGAGGGCGCATCTATGGATGCAAAGGCTTGCGCCCTCAACGGCTTTTCTTATGATGCGGCCTCATGGCAAAAATCACCCTCACAGCAGCCGACGGCACCGAGTCCCGCTACAGACTCGCCGGCGAAGTATTCACCATCGGTCGCGCCGATGACAATGACCTTGTGCTCAACGATGGTCGCACCTCGTCGCACCATGCCGTCATGAAGATCGGGGACAATGGAGAGTTCACCATCACCGATCTCGGGGCGACGAACACGACGCGCGTCAATGGAAAACCGGTCGCGACAAAAGACCTGAAGCATGGGGACACGATCCTCATCGGGGACACGCTGGCCATTTATGAGTCCGACCACGGCCCGACGGCGGGCAAGGCGGGTGCGAATGCCGGCAAGGCGGCGGCGGCCCCCGGCGTTCCCGGCGGGGTGCAGGGCGGCGGGTGCTTTGCCCTGCTGGTGGCGGCGGCGCTCGTGGCTGCGGCCGGGGCGGCGCTGGCGGCGTGGTGAAATCCCGCCCGTCACATAAAAAAGCCCGCTCCGCGCACGGCGGAACGGGCTTTTCGAAATGAGGTGAGGGGGGATTACTTTTTCACCATCGCACCGTAGCCGGCGGCGGGCTTGCCGTCGGCTTCGAGCTTGCCCGCGGCCCAGAGGACGCCGTTGGCGACGAGGTCGAGGTAGCGGGCGTCCTCCACCGTGGCGTTGTTGTGGCCGATGGTGGTGGAGAAGACGCGGGTCTTCTTGTCGCCGTACTCATTGGTCCAAGCGACGACGGTCTGCTGTTCGCCCTGCTTGCCTTTGGCCACTGTCTTCGTTGCGGGGTAGACGTGGATGTTGTTGTAGAGTTCCTCGTTGATGGTGGTCCAGCCGGCCATGCCCTTGGTGATCGGGCAGGCGGCGTCCTCAAAGGTGATGTCGATCGGCTTTTGAGGGCCGTGGCCGGTGGAGTGGAGGCCGAGGTATTCATACCAAGCGGCGTTGGCCGCTCCGGCGGCGAGGGGCTTTTTAAAATCACCGAAGCGGTAGCAGTGCATGGCGCAGTGGAGGTTTACGGCGGGAATGCCGGCCTTGTGCGGGGCGAGCACGCCCTGGATGATGGCGGGGTCGCTGATGTCGGCGGCGCACTCGTCGTGGATGACGACGTCATAGCCCTTGGCGTAGTCGGGATTTCCGAAGATGGCGAGCGGTGGCTTCGTGCTCTTGTCGTCCGTGTGGACCTGCTCCACGACCACATTGGCGCGGGCTTCGAGGCCTTTTTTCAGGATGTCCTTCTGCGCCTTGTAGTCATGGCAGCAGCCACCGGTGATGAGGAGAACCTTCAGCGGCTTGGGCGCGGTGGGTTCCTCGGCGGTGGAGGACGGAGTGACGCTGAACCAGAGGAGTGCGCTGGTGCCGGCGGCGAGGATGAGGGGAAGGAACGTGGAGCGTTTCATATAGATGGGTGGAGTTTATGGGGCGTGAGGCCCGGAATGCAAGCGCCGCCAGCCCGTTTTCCGCGTGGGGGTTTTTCTGAGAAAAGACGCGGTCTGCGGAGGCGGGGCTCAGCGCATGAGGCAGAGAAAGCCGACGAGCATGCCATTGTTCAGAGCATGAGCGGTCATGGAAGGGATGAGCGTGCCGCGCCACTGCCGCATGGTGGCGAAGATGAAGCCCAGCGCACCGAGGACGGGAATGTAGGTCCACCCCTGCGGGTGCACGGCGGCGAAAATGAGCGAGCTGAGGACGCTGGCGATGACCGGGGCGGCGTGGCGGCGCAGGCTGGTGAGGAGGGCGCCGCGGAACATGAGTTCCTCCGTGACGGGGGCCCACACGGCGGCCAGGGCGAAGATGACCCACCCAGGAATGGCCCCGCTGAGCAGCCCCTCCACCGCCGGGTGGCTGGGGTGGGCGTCGACTGATTTGGCCAGGATGGCGCTGAGGAACATGGCCAGCCCGATCAGCGGCAGTCCGGCCACGTAGCCGACGAATCCCCAGCCGACCTCCCGGAAAACTCCGCGTCCCCACGAGATGCCGAGGATGCGCCTCCATTCCGCCCACGGGCAGCCGCGCAGGCGGGGCCAAAACAGCCCTCCGAGGAGCCCGGCGACCATCGGCACCACGGTGAGCGCCATGCCGCCGGTGGAGTGTCGGTCGATGAAGGCGAGCCCGCTCATGCAGCCGAGATAAATGGCGGCCGCCTCGACGAACTCTGGAGCGGCCCTCGGGGCGCGGGGCAGGGGACTGCGGTGCCGCCACCACCAGGCACCGCCAATGAGAACAAGCACGGCCCCGGTCATCATCGCCAGGACGCCTGCCATGCCGGCGGCGCTGGAGACCACGACGGTGCGCCCCGCATCATGCCGCAGGGCGAGCCCTTTTTCATCCTCTGGTCCCCGGCCCTCTGCGGCGGCCAGCTGGGCGAACCACCCGTAGCGCTTCGTAAAATCATCGCGCTCCGCTTTCGACAGGATGGCACTCGTCCCGGTCAGGTAGGCCTCGGCCAGGCGGGCGTCGCCAGCCATGGCGGGCAGCCGCTTGCTGGTTTCCTCCAGTTTTTTCAGGCCTTCGGGCTGGCCTTTCACCGCAGCCGTGAGGATGTCTGCTGCGACGGCGTCTGCGTGGTCCTTTGGCCGGTCCGGCAGGGGAGGCTGGTCTTCTGCAGGCAGGACAGCCCTGGCACCGAGCGTGATGCGCCCCTCCAAAAGCATCTGCGCGGAAACCACCGGCGGGCCGGCCTCCTCGTTGTCCCCGGGCGCGCGCCAGTTCGCATGCCAGAAGAGAATGAAGGCGCTCGCGGCGATGACGGCCCAGGCGATCCATTCACGCCGGCGTGATGGAGGTATTGGGAGAGGGGGGGGGACGGCTGACATCCGGCTCATCTTCGCCACATCCCTGCCATGTGCAAGCGCGGTGGCGGCGCGGCATTCGGGGTTGAATTTCCATCCGCTCCGCCGACGCTTCCCCTCTGCCATGCTCCGCGATCCCGCCCAACGCCCCGCCCTTCTCCACCAGGTGTCCACCGTCGCCTGCGCGGTGGAGGCCGCCTCCTTTGTCCCGCCCGCCGTGCTGGACTGGGCGGCCCTGTGTGATGTGCTGGAGTTCCGCGTGGATGTCTGCCCGGAGGCGGGAGACGATGTCCTCACCGCCCTGCGGGAAGCGGTCCCGGCGGCCACGCTCATCACGGTGCGGCGCCCTGACGAGGGCGGGCAGAACAACCTCGACGACACGCGCCGCGCCCGGCTCTATGAACGCTACCTGCCCGTGGCGGACATGGTGGACATTGAGCTGCGCTCGCTCCCGGACTTTTCCTGGCTCGTCCGCGATGCCCGCGCCGCCGGCGTGCTCACCGTGGCCTCGGTGCATGATTTCACCGCCACTCCGGACGAGGCCACGCTCCACGGACTCATTCGCTCCGCCCGCCAGCACGGCGTGGATGCGCTGAAAATCGCCGCCACCCTGCACAGTCACGACGACCTTTTCCGCCTGCTCCGCCTGCTGGACCTGCCGGACCGGCCACCGCTCAGCCTCATGGGCATGGGCCCGCTGGGAAAAATGAGCCGCCTCCTGCTCGGCCACCACGGCAGCATCCTGAACTACGGCTACCTCGACCGCCCCACCGTCCCCGGCCAGTGGCCCGCCGCCCGGCTGAAGGCTGTGCTGGCGGAGTTGAAATCGAGTTAGGGCCCGGCCAAAAATAAACACCCAGATCCGCTTGTCTTTTTGCCGCTTGGCGTCGTTGCAGCTCGGTTACAGATCACCTTGGATATGCGCCCTCGCCGCGCCTAGCCATGCGGCAAAAATCCAGCGCGGCCCTTGGCTGTTTATTTCCGTCCGAGTCCCTTAGCGTTTTCCGCGCGGATCGTCGGGGGGGCCAAGTCCTGATGGGGAAAACTCCCCCTTGGCGCGGAGTCGGTTTTCTGCCAGGTTCTGGAATGATCAGCCTCTCCTCCACCATTTCGCTCAAGCTTCGCCGTCTGTCCGGGGTGAAGCTGGCCCTGCCCATTCTTGTTTCCGGGCTCTTTGCCGCCGGTTGCGCCACCATGAAGGAGGAGGCCAAGCCCGGGACGATGGATTTCTTCACCGAGGAGGTGAAGCCGATCCTGGAGATGAACTGCCTGAAATGCCACAATGGCAAGGTCCTGCCCGGACGCATGGATCTCACGAGCAAGAAGGGGGCGTTTTCCCTGAAGCCCGGCGGTGGCTACTACCTTGTGCCTGGAAAGCCCGAGAAAAGCATGCTGCTGGAGGCGGCTTCACGGTCCGGTTCGCACCGGCTGGCGATGCCGCCGGTGTATCTCTCGCTCACGCCGGAGCAGATTGAGTCCCTGCGCCAGTGGATCGCCGCCGGGGCGCTGTGGCCCGACGGGCGGGCGGGTCAGTTGAAGGAGGTCTTCAACAAGGAGAACCCGTCCCGGCCCGAGGAGGCCATCAATGACGTGCTGAAGCCCTGAAGGCTCCCGGGGCGGTGCTGCTGACTACCGGCTCTTCTTCTTTTCCGCCTTGGCGAGTTTTTTCTCCTTGGCGGTTTTCTGAGGGAGCTTCTTCTTTTCCTTCTTGGCGTCCTGGGCTTTCATGGTGGTGTCGGTTGGGGATGATCTCGACGCCAGTAGGCGGCAAGTGTTTCCGGTGTAGCGCCGGAATGAAGGCAGGGCAACGCCAATTTTGAGGTTGAGATCGAATGTGGTCCTGCCTGGCCGGGTGGACCGGGTGGCGGTGGCTGGGGTGAACACCCCATTTTCCGGAGGATGACCGGGTGCTTGTGTGGGGAATGAAGAAGCACATCGGTTTGTGGATTGATCATCGGAAGGCGGAAATCGTTGACGGGGACGAGGTCCAGATTGTCCTGTCGGGGGCGGACAAGCAGCCGGGCCGCGTTGAGGGCGTGAAGTCCACGGCGGCCTATGAAGCGCTGCAGGCCCCTGCGGACGACGTGAGGGACCGGAAATTTGAGAAGCACCTGAACCAGTTTTACGACGAGGTCGTGGCACTCGTGCATGGTGCGGAGTCGCTGCTGGTTTTTGGCCCCGGCGAGGCGAAGGGGGAATTCCGCAAGCGTCTGGAAAAGGAGAAGCCGGGCGGGCGCACCGTGGTAGTGGAAACGGCGGACAAGATGACGCAGCCGCAAATCGTGGCGAAGGTGCGCGAACATTTCAAGAGGCTGGCTCACGGGGCCGTCTGACCGGTCGGTGCGTTTTCCAGCTTGCCCGCGCCTGAAGACGGCGCAGTCTGCGGTGATGAACCGGTGGAGGCTGACGATAGCATATGACGGGCGCCCTTATTCGGGCTGGCAGAGCCAGGCCCGGGGCGTGACCATCCAGGACACACTGGAGACTGCGGTGGCGCAGATCTGCGGGGCGGCGGTGCGTGTGCACGGGTCCGGGCGCACGGACAAGGGGGTGCATGCGCTGGCGCAGGTGGCCCACTTTGACGCGCCGGAGGGCTGCCGCATTTCCGAGCCGGAGTGGCACCGGGCGCTCAATGCCCTGCTGCCGCCCACGCTGCTGGTGATGCGCTGCGCGCGCGCGGCTGATGACTTTCACGCCCGATATGACGCCAGCGGCAAGATCTACCGCTACCGCCTTTTTCTGGGCGAAGTGCTGCCGCCGCTGGAGGCGGGACTGGCCTGGCAACTGTGGGGCTGCATCGATGAACCGGCGCTGCGAAAAGCGGCCCGCCTCTTCGTGGGGACGCAGGATTTTTCGGCCTTCTGTGCGAACCGCGGGAACGAGGGCGAGGCGGAGGAAAACAAAGTGAGGACGATCAAACGTCTGGAGGTGGAGGAGGACGGGCCCTTCCGCACGCTGGTGTGCGAGGGGGACGGATTTCTCTACAAAATGGTGCGCATGATCACGGGCTCCCTGGTGCAAGTGGGGCGGGGAAAGGCAAAGCTGGAGGATCTGGAGGAACTGCTGGCGAACCCGGCCGGACGGAAGGCCGGCCTCGTGGCACCGGCGGACGGGCTGATGCTGGTGCGGGTGATTTATGAGAAGTGACGGGGGCCCGGGTGGGTGGATTGAGGCCCTGAGAGTGGTTTCATCGCGCCGCGCCAAGTCCAGGAACCGTCCTTCCGCACCCGTCCCGGCGTTGTCCCGGCGTTGTCCCGGCGCAAGCAAAAAGCTGCAATCTTGCCTGTTTTCCACGTTTTCCAGAGGAAATTCAGCTCTTGACGGATTCGACCGTTTGGTTCATGGACACTATTCCATGTATAAACCGACCTCATCCTCCATCGTGCGCCAGACGCTGACGGCCCTTGCCGGTCTCAGCCTCCTCAGCGCAGCCACCGCTGGCACCACCTCCAGCAAAGCCCCTGTGGGCAAAGAAACCATCCCGCCGCCTGCCGCGCCCAGTCCCTGGGACGTGACGGCCGCCTTTGGCCTCGGCCTGGCGAAGGGAAACACGGACAGCCTCTCGCTGAATGCCGCGATCCTCGCCACCTACCTGGAGGGCTCCAATGAGTTCTACCTCGGTGCGGACTACCTCTACGGCGAAAACAACGGCGCGCAGACGTCCAATGCCTTCAGCGCCTACGCCGCCTACAACCGCCTCCTGACAGACCGCCTGTACCTCGGCTTGGGCGGCGACTTCCGGAAGGACGACCAGTCCGGCTTGGACTACCGCTTCAGCCTCACACCCTCCCTGGGCTACTACCTGATCAAGAACGACACCACGAAGCTGGCCTTCGAAGCCGGTGCCGGCTACGCCTGGGAAGACCAGGGCGGCCTGTCCCGGGACTACTGGACGGCCCGCGTTGCCCAGCGCTTCGAGCACAAGCTCAGCGCCCGCTCCAAGATCTGGGAAAGCATCGTCTACTCCCCGGAGTTCGATGATTTCGACAACTACCTGCTGGTGGCCGAGGCCGGTCTGACGGTGAAGCTGACGGACAACTTGGCGCTCCGCACCTCCGTGCGCGACACCTACGACAGCACGCCCTCCGCCGGCAGTGACAAAAATGACCTGGCCGTCCTGGCCGGCATCCAGTGGTCCGCCGCCGGCATCAAGGACGACGCCGCCCCCGCCGGTCGTGCCACCCTCAAGGCGAAAAAGGCCGCAGCCGCCGCTGTCGCCATGGGCTGGAGCAACTCCGCCGCGCTCGGCTTTGGCCTGACCCGCGGCAACAGCGAGACGCTCAGCCTCGCCGCTGACTACGCCGGTGTCTACCGTTCCGCGACCAACGAGTTCTTCCTCGGACTCGGCGGCTCCTACGGTGAAGTCGGCAGCACCACCAACGCCCAGAACATCCGCGCCTCAGTCCAGCACAACTGGCTGCTGAGCGACGTGCTCTTCGCCGGCCTCGGTGCGAACTTCCTCTACGACGACATCGCCGCCGTGGACTACCGCTTCACCCCGGCCGCCACCATCGGCGCCTACCTCGTGAAGAACGACAGCGTCGCCCTCAGCCTGGAGGCAGGCCCCGGCTTCACCTTTGAAAAAGTCGGCGGGGTCTCTGACGAGTACTTCTCCGTCTACGCCGCCCAAAAGCTGTCCGTGCAAATCTGCGAGGGCGTCAAGCTCGGCGAGCAGGTCAGCTTCACCACGGAGGCTGCTGACTGGAACAACTACAGCATCGTCGCCACCGCGTTCATCGAGGCCGACCTCACCGAAGACCTCGCCCTGCGCGTCGGCGTCACCGACCTCTACGACGCCACCCCGGCGGCCGGTCGTGACTCGAACGACATCATGCTGACCAGCGGCATCGCCGTCCAGTTCTAAGGAGCGCCTTTCGGCAGCACACTGCCTTGCCCAGAGCGGCACCCGGCCAGTCCGGGTGCCGCTTTTTTCTTTTCGAGAGGGCCCCGTTTTTCGCCCGCGCCCGGCCTCCCCCTTTTGGGCCACGCCGGTTCAGGCTGACTTCCGGTTGATCATTTCCCGACCTGCGTTCATCATCCCGGCCTCAACCCGGCGCGGAGCGCCCTTCTTTTTCATGACCCGCATTCTTCTTACCACCACTTCCTATCAAGACACTCCTGGCGACCACCATGCCCTCCTGGAGGGGCAGGGCTTTGAGGTCGTCTGCGAGCGCGGCCCGCTGAGCGAGGCGCGCATGATGGAACTCGCCGGCGACTTTGACGCCTTTCTCTGCGGGGACGACGCCCTGACCCGCGCCGTTCTGGAAAAATCCCTGCCCCGGCTGAAGGTGATCTCCAAGTACGGCATCGGCCTGGACAAGATCGACCTGAAGTCGGCCACAGAGTTCAAACTGCCCGTCATGTTCACCCCGGGTGTGAACCACACGACCGTGGCCGAGCACACCTTCTGCCTGCTGCTGGCCCTCGTCCGCCACCTCGTGGACAGCGTGATCGCCACCCGTCAGGGCATCTGGAAGCGGCCCACCGGCAACGAACTCTGGCGGAAAAAAGTGGGCGTCATCGGCCTCGGGCGCATTGGCCAGGAAATGGTGAAGCGCTGCCTGGGCTTCGACATGGAGGTGCACGCCTACGGAAACTTCTGGCCCGATGACTTCGCCGCCACCCACCCGATGGTCCGGCACGACAGCGTGGAGTCGCTGCTTGGCGCGGTGGACATCCTCAGCCTGCACACCAAGCTGGACGCGAAATCCCACCATCTGGTGAATGCGGAGCGGATCGCCCTCATGAAAAAAGGGGCCATCATCGTGAACACCTCCCGTGGCGAGCTGGTGGACTCCGCCGCCGTCATCGCTGCGCTGGACTCCGGCCAGCTCTCCGGTTACGCCACGGATGTGATGGAGCAGGAGCCCCCGCCGGCCGACCACCCGCTGCTCAGCCACCCGAAGGCGATCGTCACCGCGCACATCGGCTCCCGCACCTACGAGAGCGTGCCCCGCCAGGCCATGATGGCCACCACGAATCTCCTGAACCGCCTGAAGAACTCGGGTGAATATTTCCAGGCCAATTCCTTCTGATTTTCCGCCTCCTCATTTCAACCAACCCCGCCACCACCCGCCATGAAAAAGACCCTCGCCCCGCTCGTTCTCCTCACCGCCGTCGTCGCCGCCGCCTTCGCCGTCAGCCCGGCGGCCCCGGCGAAGAAAAAGATTCTCTTCTTCTCGAAGTCCAGCGGCTTCGAGCACCCGGTCATCTCATGGAAAAGCGGCCAGCCCAGCTGGGCGGAGAAGACGCTCTCCGAACTCGGCGCGAAGAACAACTGGGAGTTCACCTTCTCGAAGGACGGCTCGAAGTTCAGCAAGGAATACCTCGCCCAGTTTGACACCGTCATGTTCTATACCACCGGGGACCTGACCACGGAGGGCACGGACAAGCAGCCGCCCATGTCCGCAGCGGGCAAGCAGGCGCTCTTTGACTACGTGAAGAGCGGAAAGGGGTTCGTCGGCACGCACTCGGCTGCGGACACCTTCCACACCAACAACGAGGACAAAAAAGGCCCCGACCGCTACATGAACCACGGCGAGCAGGCCGACCCGTACGTCCGCTTCCTGGGCGGGGAGTTCATCAAGCACGGCGCGCAGCAAGTGGCGAAGAACACGGTCATCGACCCGAAGTTCCCCGGCTTTGAAAAAACCGGCCCGGAATTTTCCTTTCAGGAGGAGTGGTACTCGCTCAAGGATTTCCGCGCTGACAACCACGTGCTGACCGTCATCGACGCCCCGTCCATGAAGGGCGACGAGTACAAGCGCGCCGCCTACCCGACCACCTGGGCCAGAAAAGAGGGCAGCGGCCGTGTCTGGTACACCGCCATGGGCCACCGCGAGGACGTGTGGACGAATGACATCTTCCGCGACATCCTCACCGGCGGCCTGAAGTGGGCGCTCGGCGAGGTCCAGGCCGAGGTGAAGCCGAACCTGATAGCCGCGGCACCTGGCGCGTTGACCAACCCGGCCTACGTCGAGCCCCCGGCCAAGCCTGCCAAGGCAGAGAAAGCCGGGAAGCCCGCCGCTGCGCCGGATGCGGTTCCGGCTCCGGCTCCGGTCAAGTAGTCCTGAGAGGGTTTGCGGCCCCGGCGTGCACGTCCACCCGGGGCCGTTTCTGAACTGTGACGCATGATTGGTTGCACCGGCAGGGAATAGGTTCCTAGGGTGCGGCGGTGACATGCGAGGAAAAAGCAGCGGTGGCTCCGGAGCATCCGAGGTTTCCCGAGGCGGTGCGCTACTGGCTGCGGCTGGGGTGCATCAGCTTCGGCGGCCCGGCGGGGCAGATCGCGATCATGCACAGGGAGCTGGTGGAGCGGCGGCGGTGGATCTCTGAGGGGCATTTCCTCCAGGCGCTGAATTTCTGCATGATGCTGCCCGGGCCGGAGGCGCAGCAGCTGGCGACCTACCTGGGCTGGCGGCTGCATGGCTGGCGGGGCGGGGTGGCGGCGGGCGGGCTGTTTGTGCTGCCCTCGGCGGTGCTGTTGTTTCTGCTGAGCTGGCTGTACATGGCGGGCGGGGATCTGCCGTGGCTGGAGGGCCTTTTCTACGGGCTGGTGCCGGCGGTCATGGCAGTGGTGGCGGAGGCGGTGCTGCGGATCGGGAAGCGGGCGCTGAGGTCGTGGGCGCTGTGGCTGGTGGCGGCAGGGGCGTTCGGGGCCATCTTTTTTCTGGAGGTGTCGTTCGTGTGGATCATCGTGGCGGCGGCGGTGTGCGGGTGGCTCGGGAACCGTGTGGCGCCCGGGCTTTTTCCGGCAGGGAAGGGGCATGGCGCGCCCGGGGGCGGGGAGGCGGGCTGCCTGGTGCTGCCACCGGCTCCGGAGGGGACGTGGAAACGGGCGGCAGGGGTGACCGCCCTGTGCTTGGTGCTGTGGTGGGTGCCGATCCTGCTGGCGGGGCTGTGGGCGGGGTGGGGGAGCACGGGGTTTCGACAGGGGGTGTTCTTCAGTCAGGCCGCGCTGGTGACGTTTGGCGGGGCGTATGCGGTGCTGCCTTATGTGGCCCAGCAGGCGGTGGAAAAGTTTGGCTGGCTCTCGCAGGGGCAGATGATGCGTGGTCTGGCCCTGGCGGAGACGACGCCGGGGCCGCTCATCATGGTGCTGCAGTTTGTCGGGTTTGTCGGCGGCTGGCAGCACCCGGGCGGGCTGAGTCCGTTGGCCGGGGCGGCGCTGGGCGCGGCGGTCACGACGTGGGCCACGTTTGTCCCGAGCTTCCTGTTTGTCTTCCTCGGCGCGCCGCATGTGGAGCGGCTGCAGGCGCGACCGGCGGTGGGCGCGGCGCTCACGGGCATCACGGCGGCGGTGGTCGGGGTCATTTTAAATCTGGCCGTCACGTTTGGCCTGCACGCGCTGTGGCCGGACGAAACGGGCCGGGTGGACTGGTTCGTGGTGGTGGCGGCGGTGGCGGCATTCGTGGCGCTGCACCGGGTGAAACTCAGCCTCGGCTGGGTGATCGCCGGCTGCGCTGTGGCGGGGCTGGCGTGGCGGATGTGGGTGGCGCGGGGCGGGTAGACTCAGGCAGGCGGAGGCCGGGGAAAGGGCGGTTCTGTCAAGTGGGGCTTTGGAACGCCTTCAGGAAGCGGGACGAGGCCCGGTCGTCCTCAATCCTCAATCCGCCCTGCTATCCAAAATCCGCAATCCGCAATCCGCAATCCGCAATCCCCCGCCCCCCCCACCCACGGGGCAAACCTCCCGGCAGGCCGCAGGGTCCCCTTCAGGTGCCCACCGCCTCCAGCCGGGGTGGCCGGTGGGTCCCTGGCAGGGGACTGGTCTCCTCAGCCCGCCTGCCCTTCCCACTACTGGGGGACGGCCCGGCCGACCGCTTTCGCCACTTCCTGCCAGCCTTCGGTCTGTGGGCGGAAACCGAAGACCGGTTAGTTCGACTGTGTCACAATATCACTTGCGCCAGATGAACAAGCATGGAAGAGTGCGTCGGCTTTGAAGTCCCTGCCGCAATTCCGAGGCAAGTGATTGAGCCCTAATAAAAAATGACGCCACTCCCAACTTCAGGTTGG
>JANOAS010000338.1:0-11005 GCA_031411255.1 bacterium | reverse complement strand
GCACGGCGCTGCTGGCGCCGGTGCGGGCCTCGGGCCGGAAGGACTTCACCGCCGCGCTGGAGGACTACGCGGCCAACAAGTCCCTGGCCGTGACGCTGGTCACCAATCAACGCCTCGCATAGTCATATGCGGAAACCCTGGCACTCTTGCACTCTTGCACTCTTGCGCTCTTGCGCTCTTGCACTCTTGCACTCTTGCACTCTTGCGCTCTTGCGCTCTTGCGCTCTTGCGCTCTTGCGCTCTTGCGCTCTTGCGCATTGCGCATTGCGCATTGCGCACCCTTGCGCACTTGCGCACTGAAGCCCGCCTCTCAGGGGGGCCTGAATGGTTACGATTCCTGGCACGTTTCGTGGTTATGGCCCCCATTCGCTATCTGCAAAAGCTCTCCACCGGCCGCACCATCCTCTGGTGCTACGCCATCTGGTACGCGGTCAATGTGACCGCACACTTTGACGCCAGGCCCCGGCTCTGGCTCACCTCGCTTGGGCTGAGCGCCATCATTGGAGCCGCCCTCGTCATCAGCACGCAGGCGGCTGGCACCCGGCGGGCAAAACTGGACCCGTGGGTTGTCTTTCGCCTTTTTCTCATGCCGTTTTGCGTCTCCAGCTTTGCCTCCCTCGTGAAGGACGCGGGCTACGTGCTGGTGTTCCCGCCCACGCTCAGGGAAAACGCCACCGGGTTTGCCCTCATCGCGGCGTTTCTCGCGCTGGTCTGGGGAGTGAAAAAGCTTCACCCCGCCAGCGGCGCACCGTAGGGCAGGTCATCAGGCAGAGGCACAAATTCGCGAATCTGGTTCCACAAGGTCGTGTAGTCCTTGTTCAGATCACCGGAAAGGCAGTCCGTGATTTCACCTCCCGCCTCGGGGTATTTCATGATCACGTCCTTGAAGGAAAAGTCCGGCTGGTAAAAGGCGTAGACCAGCTTGCGCATGTTCTCCACCCCCTCGCGCATCGCCCGCGCATACGAGGCAAAGCGCTCCGGCGAGGGATCACCCGCCACGAGCGCCTTGTGAATTTCGTCCCCCGCCATGACGCCGCTTTTCAGCGCCAGCATGACCCCGCTGCTGAAGACGGGATCCAGAAAGGCAAACGCATCCCCCACCAGCAGCAGCCCCGGCGAGGCGCCGTGCCTGGAGTGGCGGGAGTATTCGCTCGTCAGCCAGTACTCCCCCGTGCACGTGCCCTCGGACAGGTGATCCTTGATCCACAGGTTCTCGCCCACTTCGCGTTGAAACATCTTTTCCGGGTCCTTCACCCCGTCCCGGCTCAGGTAGCGGCCCTCGGCCACCACGCCCACGCTGACCATGTCGTCGTGCAGCGGAATGTGCCAGAACCAGCCCTTCTCCGGCACGAAGGCGATGGTCGTCCCACCCTCGTCGATGCCGGCCTCGCGCTTCGATCCCTTGTAGTACGTCCAGACGGCCACCTTGTTTAAAAATGGATCCCCCACGCGCCAGCCCTGCCGCACGGAGGCGAAGGCCTCCTTGCCCGAGGCGTCCACCACCAGCTTCGCGAAGAGCTGCTCCTTCCCTCCGTCTTTGTTTTCCACCTCCACACCGATCACGCGCCCGCTGTCGTCCTTCAGCAGCTGCGTCACCTTCGTTTCCTCCCGCACTGCGGCTCCGCGTTCGCGTGCGTGCTCCATCAGCATCTGGTCAAACTCGGAGCGCAGCACCTGCCAGCTCTGCGCCACCGTTTCACGGTCGTAGCGCGTGAAAAAATAGAACGGCTGGGAGCGGCGCCCGTCCGGCTGGACAAAGGTCACGCTGAATTTTTTCATGAAATGCGAGGCCTTCATCTTCGGGATGAGCCCCAGACGCTCAAGAGGCCCGAAAGTGAACGGAATCAAGGATTCACCCACATGGTAGCGGGGAAACTTTTCTCGCTCCAGCACCAGTACGCTGTGGCCGTATTCCGCCAGGATGGCCGCCGTGCTGGTGCCCGCAGGGCCGCCTCCGATGATGAGAACGTCGTGTGATTTCATGTGGTTGGGTTGGTTGTTAAAAATGGTTTGGCTTGTCAGCGGGGATCCCCTGCCCCGCCACCATGGACATCCATGCCCATGATGCCAAAGATGCGGTCGCGGGTGGCCAGGTATCCGGGGGAGTCAAGATCCCGGGGGCGGGGCAGGTCCACACGGACCTCCTCGGCCACGGTCGCAGGACGCCGGCTCATGACGACGACACGGTCGGCCAGCTGCACGGCCTCCTCGATGTCGTGGGTGACGAACACAACCGTCTTTTTCTCCGCCTGCCAGATGCGGATCAGGTCCGCGCGCATCTTCAGCCGCGTGAGGAAATCAAGCGCGCCAAAGGGCTCGTCCATGTAGAGCACCTCCGCCTCCGCAGCCAGTGCCCTGGCGATTTCCACCCGCTGCCTCATGCCGCCGGACAATTCGCGCGGGTAGGATTTCTCAAACCCCGCCAGCCCGACCATGGCCGTGTAGTGGGCCACTCGTTCAGTGCGCTCGCTCTCCGGCCGGGACATGAGCCCGAAGCCGATGTTCTGCTCCACCGTCAGCCAGGGGAAAACGCCGTTCTCCTGAAAAACAAAAATGCGGCGGGGATCCGGTCCGTCGACAGGCACGCCCGCCACTTTCACGCTTCCCCTGGTTTCCTTCAGGAAGCCGCCGACGATGTTCAGCAGCGTGGATTTGCCGCACCCGGACGGGCCGACCACGCAGACGAACTCCCCGGCGCGCACCTCAAGGTTCACCCGCTCCAGCACGTGGACCTCCTCGCCGGACTTTTTTCCGGGGAAGGACTTCCAGCAGTCGTGCACCTCGATCATGATTTTACCGTTGGCCATATCCCCATTTCACCTCGTCAAATTTTTCCAGCTGCCGGATGAGCAGGTCCAGCACCAGCCCGATCAACCCGATCATGACCATGCCCGCGACGACGAGATCGTAGCGTTTGCCGGCATTGCGCGCGTCGATGATCAGGTAGCCCAGGCCGCTGTTGACCGCGATCATTTCAGCCGCCACCACCACCAGCCAGGCAATGCCCAGCGCGATGCGGATGCCCGTGATGATCTGGGGCAGTGCCGCAGGCAGGATGACGCGGCGAAATAATTGAGGCCCCTTCACGCCGAAATTTTGCGCGGCCCGCAAGTACACCAGCTGCATGTTTTGCACCGCCGCCATGGAGGAAACCGTGATCGGAAAAACGCTGGCCAGGAAGATGAGAAAAATCGGCGCCGTGTCGTCAATGCCGAACCACAAGATCGCCACCGGAATCCAGGCGATGGGCGAGATCGGGCGCAGAATTTGAATCATGGGATTCAGCGCCTGAAAAGCAGGGCGAAACCAGCCCAGGATCAGTCCGAGCGGCACGCCCACAAGCACGGCGAGGAGAAATCCCCAGCTCACGCGGAAGAGCGAAGCCACGATGTATTTCAGCAAAAGGCCTTTCTGAAACAATTCCTGGATGCCGCGGGCAACCTCCATGGGCGTGGGAAAAAGTCCGGTGCCGGAAAAACGCACCAAGCCGTGCCAGCCGGCCAGGAAAATGAGGGCAGTCGCGAGCGGAAGGTAGATGGAGGCAAAGCGGTTCATGCGGGGGCGTTTTATTTCCGGGGAGGCACCTCGCGGCCCATGAGCCCGGGATACTCGTATGGTTTCACGACTGAATCGTCGGGGACGAACGAGGTGTCCGTGTAGTCCTCAAAGTGGACATCGCCCTTGAGGATGCCCGCCTCGCGCGCCAGGCTCTCGATCTCCTCAAAGTCAGGCTTCTTCAGAGCCAGGTTCGTGTATTTAACCCGGTCCGGCGGCTTGCTCAGGACGAACTGGAGGAGGCGCGGATTCTGGTTGTAGTAATTCTTCGCCACAAACTGGGCTGCATCCATGCGGTGGTCCATCGTCTGGTCGAGCCACTTGCCGCTGCTCGCGATGCCGTCCACCAGGTGCTGCACCGTGGCGCGGTCATTTTTGATGAAGTCCTCGCGCACCGCCAGCACACAGGAAATGAAATTCGGCCACACGTCCTTCGTCAGCCAGAGGACGCGCCCGTAACCGTCCATTTCTGTCTGGGCCATGAAGGGCTCGCCGCTGGAGATGGCGTCCACCGCCTTCACGGAGAGGGCTGCCGGCATGTCGGGCGGAGGCATTTCCACCAACTCTATGTCCTTGACGGACATCCCGGCATTCCGCAGCGCACGAAAGATGAGCAGCCGCTGGTTTGAGTACCGGTTCGGCACCGCGATCCGTTTGCCCCGCAGGTCCTCCATGCGGTAAATCTTCGAGTCCTTGTGCACCATGACCGCACTGCCGTCACGATGCCCGAGGTAGACAATCTTGATCGGCACCCCCTGCTCGCGCAGGGCCATGGCCATCGGCGCCAGGATGAAGGTGGCTGGAGTGTAGCCGGACAGAAATGCCTCCTTCAGTTCGGGCCACCCGCTGAAGCGCACGGGCTCAAAGAGGCCCTCTCCAGTTGTCTCCTTGTTGATGAAATCCGTGACCGGGCAGGTCAGGTGGCACGTCACCGGAAGAAAGCCAATGCGGTATTTCTCCGCGACCTTCCCGCCGGACGACGAGACAGCCTTCGGTGCAAACCATTTCAGATTGAGGGAGCCGTGCATGACCGTGACCAGGCCAAGCCAGAGCGCGCCAAAAAGAAATGTGGTACCAAGGAGTTTCACGGTTGGCATCTTCGCCGCGGCCGGCTCATATGAAAAATACCTGTTCAGCATGGCAACCATGCCGGCTCGGCATTTGTTGGCTGCCCAGGCCACCTGCGGGAGGGCGTCATTTTCTTTTTTTGAAAATCCCGAAAACTCCTCCGGCCAGTTCCTTCAGGAAGGGGGGAAATCATATTTTTGCCATCCCACCCAACCATGAAACTTCGCCATCTGCTTCTGTCCATCGCCCTCCTCGCCGCCGTTCCCGCCACACCGGGTTCGGCAGCCACCGTGCTGAGCAACCTGCCCTCAGCCGTCTCGACCAACCAAGGCATCAAGGGGCCGGGGGGCGCCTTCATCCCCATCCCCATCTCCTACGGTTTCGAGTTCACTGTGGCCGGGGGAGACTACCTGCTGGACTACATCACGCTGGACTTCGGATCAACGCTTGGTTCCAAGCCGCTGGTTGTGGAGGTCTACAGCAGCCCCACCGGCCCTGACACAGCCTCCCTCATCGCCGCTCTCGACGGCCCGGCGAGCCCGACGAACGGGCAGTTCACCTGGACTCCGTTTTCAGCGCTCCCGCTCACGGACGGCGGCACGTATTTTGTGAAGCTCTCAGTCCCCGTCGGGCCGGCGCAGTACATCCTCAGCCGCAGCAGCACGCCCCTCGCCGGACCCTGGACCTTTAATGCCGCGTATACGAAGCCTGGCTCCTCGGCATGGCTCCTCTCAGGTGGCGACGAGCCGCTCATGAAAATGGGGGCCACCGCCGTGCCGGAGCCTGGCGCGGTCTCAGCACTGCTCGCGGGGTTGAGCCTGCTCCTCATCACCCGGCGCCGGATGTAGCTGCTGGCTATTTTGGCGCGGCCGGCTTTGTTTTGCGCAGCATGGCCACATAGGCCACGAGGTCCCAGCGCTGCGCGTCCGTCAGCGTTTGGGCGAAGCTCACCATCGGCGTGCCGTCGCGTCCCGTCACCAGTGCCAGCCAGACTTCGCGCAGGTCCGTCCCCCGCCGCAGCCAGCCGTCCCGCAGGTCTGCGGGCGCGGCGGGCTCACCCCACACGTCCTTCAGCGTGGGAACGGCCGCCCCTTTCCCGTCGCCATTGGCGCCGTGGCAGACCGCACAGGTGCCGGCGAAAAGAACGCGGCCGCTTTCTGCGCGCTTCTTCAGTTCCCCCTCCGTGCCAAACCACTCCGGGAGCGGCGGCACTTTGAGCGCCGGGGCGTAATTTTCCGCCTTGCGCCACTTTCTTGAGAACGTCTTCAGATACTCGGCCACCGCCTCAATGTCGGCCTCCCGCAGCTGGGTGAACATGCCCATCGCCGTCCCCGTCAGCCCGCCCTGTATGGTCCGCTTCAGGTCCTCGTTGGTCGGCAGTTTGCCCGCCGGGGTGGTGTGAAATTTGAACACCCCGCTGGAAAACGGACGCGGTTTGGGCGCAAGCGTCGCCGCCATTTCGCCCCTCCCGTCACCGTTCTCGCCGTGGCAGACGACGCAGTTCCGCTCATAGAGCCAGCGCCCCTGGTCCACGAGCCGCTCGTTCGGCATCACCGGTTCAGACTCTTTTTCTCCACCATCCGCCGCACCACACCTGGATGCCAGGCCCAGGCACACCACTGCCACGAGTGCAGCAACCGGGTTCGCTTTTTTCTCCACCTTCATCCGCTCAAACTCCACCGCTGCCACCCAATGTCAAAATGAAGTCCGCGCGCCTGGTCCCGCACTTTCAGGCGGGACCACCTCCCACTCGCTAAATTCGATCACCTGCGAGCGCCGTGGGTTGCCGGGTTCGTAAACCACACTGACCGGCGCTCCGGTTTGCGTCCGTTCAAATTCCGCCGCCGTCACCTTTGCCCTGCCCTGCAGGGTTTGGCCCCCGGCCTCGTAGGTGTAGTCCACCTCATGCGTGCGGTCCCCGTCCGAGTCCGTGTTCATGCGCTTGTTGGTCACCCTGCCAGCCGCCCCCGTCCCGCTGCGAAGCAGGCGCTTGTTCCGCCACGGGGCAATGTAAAGAACACCGACGAAGACGCCGACGAGGGCATTCCAAAACAAGGCGAACCCAAGGATCTTCCCCGTGCCGCCGGGAAAGCGTGATTGCGGCGGTTGATACGTGGACAAATACTGGGGAAGCAGCGGCAGATGGACAACGGGAATGCCGTCCTCCCTGGCCAGGGAGCGGAAAACATCAGCACCGACCTGCGCTTTGCCCTCGCAAGTCTGCCCGCCGCTGGTGAAGGCAAACTTCACGTGATGGGTGGGGCCGCTTTCGGAATCCTCATGAACCGTCTTCTCCATCACCGTGCCCTCCACCCGCGTACCGAAAAGACCGAGACTGAGCTTGATGACGAGTGCGAGAATGAGCCCGATGCCCACCAGCATGTGGGGCAGGATGAAAAGCCGCATGCACCCGGCTCCGAAGGACTTTCTTTCGGAGCGCCGGCGCAGGCGTCGTGGTGCGGGAGCAGGAAGCATGATCAAGGGCACAGGTTCCACGGGCAACCACCAACGGTCCCGCAGCCGCGACCCTACAGGACAGTGGAGGCCAGCGCAAGATCCCCCGGCTGCGGGCAGCTGCGCTCCTCGACAGAGGGAGAGTCCGGTGGGAACAAGTCAGCCAGCAGAGTGGAAAGCGTGGTCAGATCATACGGCTTGGGCAGATAGTTGTTGCTCTCCATGAGGAATTCAGCCCCCTGGAGCATCTCCGCACTGTAGCCGGTGGAGTAGACGATCTTCAGGTCCGGACACTCCGCCTGAAGCCGGGCACCCAGGCTCAGCCCGCTCATGCTGCCGGGCATTACGACGTCGGTGATGACGAGATCCACCCCGCCTGCGAGCTTGTCACGCTCCCACATGGTCAGGGCCTCATTGCCGCTGGAGGCGCTGACGATCTTGAATCCAAAACGCCTCACCATTTCACTGAGCATGCGGCGTATGGGAGCGTCGTCCTCGACAATCATGGCGGTGCGGCCATGGCCGGCCGGCGGTGCCGAGGCGCGCCTGAGCAGCGGTGCCGTCACGGGGGCGGCATTCCCTGCAGCCGGCAGGTAAACTCGAAACTCGGAGCCATGGCCTGGCTGGGAATCCACCTCCACCCAGCCTGCAAGCTGGGCGACGAGACCGTAGACCATCGGCAGTCCGAGGCCGCTTCCCTTGCCCACCTCCTTGGTGGTGAAAAATGGCTCGAAAATCCGGGCGCGCAGCCGTTCATCCATGCCGCAACCCTCATCACGAATGCTCAGGCAAACGTAGCGCCCTCCGGCGACGACGAGTCCGTCAGCACGCTCGCGGCGCCCGGCCGCGACTGCCTCCTCGCTGACCCGCAGTTCGATCAACCCCCCGTTCGGCATGGCATCACGTGCATTAATCACGAGATTCATGACGATGTGGTGCAGCGCGGAGGGATCCGCCAGTGCGGCGGAAAGACCGGGCTGCAGCTTGAGATCCAGAGTGTAATTCTCACTGATCACCCGCCCCAGCATGCAGACCTGGGCACGAAGCGTCGGGTCGAGATCGAGCGGCTTGATGGACAGAGACTGCCGCCTGCCAAAGGCGAGCAGCTGGCGGGTCAGCTCCGCCGCACGGCTGCCCGAGGTCAGCACCTCCGTCAGCGAGCTTCGGAAACAGTCCGGCAGCTCCGGGTCTGAAACGTGATCGCTGATTCTCCCAAGAATCACGGTCATGATGTTGTTGAAATCATGCGCAATGCCCGCCGCCAGCTGGCCCACAGCCTCCATCTTCTGGCTTTGGCGGAGCCGCTCTTCAGATGCCAGGCGGTCCGTGATGTCCTCCGCCACCACCAGCAGGTGCGGTTCTCCCCCGAGGGGAAAAATCTCCCGCGACACCACCAGGGTGCGCTGCCCCGCAGCCGGGCAGTCGAGCCGGCATTCGATCCCGCGCAGCGGGCCGCCTGCCGAAACGCAGCGCCGGAAATCAGGGTTCGCAGCCAGCAGCCCGCTCACCTTTGCGCGGCCTTCTGCGGCGTTCTCCTCCTCCTGGCCCGCCAGGCGGGCGAAACTTTCATTCGCATCCACCACTTTCATGCTTCCCGCCTTCAGGATGACCATCGGGGTCGGGGTGAAGTTAAAGGCCTTTGAAAATCTCTCCTCGGTCGCCCGGGTCGCCATCACCTGTTCGTGAAGGTGCCGCGTGCGCTCCGCAACGAGGGTGTCCAGCTCGGACACGCGTCTCTGGGATTCGCGCGTGGCCTCCGCCTTTTGCAGCATCGCCACCGCCAGCTGGGTCACCTCGATCGCCTCAAACGGCTTTTTCAGAATCAGAAATTTGTCCGAGTGCCCCAGCCGCTCGGCCAGGTCCGCCCACGAATAGTCAGAGTAGGCCGTGCAGAAAACGATCTGCAAATCCGGCTCCACCTCCCAGAGGCGCTGAACCGTCTGCACGCCGTCCCAGCCGGGCGGCATCTGGACGTCCATGAAGGCCATGGCAAAGGGCTCCTGGCGGCTGCGGGCTTGCTTCACCAGGCTGAGCGCCTCCTCCCCACTGGAGGCGAAGGACAACTCCACCACGGGATGACGGCGGGCGCGCGGCGTGATGTTGAAAAGCTGCAGCGCCGAGTCATCCAGCGCAGATCCCGCCGGGGTCGGAGGACGCAGGATTTTATTGAAGTCGCCGTGGATGGCGGGGTTGTCGTCTACGACCAGGATTCGGTTGTTCATGGATTAATTGGAGGAGAGAGGAGTGGTGGCGGGGGATCCATTCACGGTGGGAAGCTCCAGAGTGAAGGTCGCACCCAGGCCTGGTCCGGGGCTGGCAACGGTGAGGCTGCCCCCCATGTCCCGCGCGGCGGCGGCTCCACTGTGCAGGCCGAAGCCATGACCGTGCGCCTTGGTGGTGAATCCGTAAGTGCAGATGCGGGGCAGCACCTCGGGGGCAATGCCGACGCCGTTGTCCTGCACGGCGACTTTCACATGCGATCCGCCATTCTTTGAAATGGAGAGGGTCATGACCCGGTCCTGGTTCCTGCCCTCGTCCAGCGCATGCTTTGCATTGCGGATCAGATTGACCAGTATCTGCAGCACCTTGCCCCGCTCGGCCAGGACAACGGGCACTTCCTCCACCTGCTTCACCAGCCGGATCCGGTGCCGGGCAAAGGCGGATTCGTTGATGTGCACGGCATCGTCCAGCAGGGCAGCCAGATCCAGCTTTTCCGTCCGGCCACTCAGCCGGGCGTAGTCCTGCTGCATGAGGACGATGTCCTTGATGTGCTCCACATTGCTCACCAAACCAGTCAGCTCCTTTGCGATCAGCTCGTGCTCTGCGCTGATGCGCGCAGCCAGATCGCGGACAAATCCGGGAATCATGCGGCCCCGCTCATCATCGCGAATAAACTCGGGCAGCTTGTCGCCCTGCGCATCGATCAGGCCTGACAGCTGCTGCAGGAAAGAAACACGGGACTGCTTAAGCTGGTCATGAATGACCGTGCTGGAGATGTTCACACTGTTGAGGACGTTGCCCACATTGTGCAGGACGCCCGTGGCCACCTCGGCCATGCCGGCCTGGCGCGAGGCCACCACCAGCTGCCGGTGCGCGGCTTCCAGTTCCTCCGCAGAGGCCTTTTGGGAAGTGACGTCATTGAGGACACCGCGGATCAACCGGCGCGTGCCATTTTCCCCATCCTCGCAGACCAGGCGGCCGCGCTCCCTCACCCACACCGTGCCGCCGTCCTCCTTGAAGAGGCGGTACTCCAGGTGGTAGGCCTCGCCGGCGGCAAGGGCCCTCTGGCGCGCCGGTTCAGCCCATTCCCGGTCTGTCTGGTGCAGACGGCTGGCCAGAAAGCCGGGGGTGGCCGTCCATGCCTCAGGCGGGCAGCCCAGCAGCGCCTCCGCCTGCTGGCTCACGTAGGAAAACTGTCCACTCTCCGCATCAGCCTCAAAGACCACGCCTTCGATCGAATTCACCAGAGTCTCAAATTTCTCCCTCTCCGAACGCAGCACATCCGCCTCGCGCAATTGGGCAGTGTGTTCCCGGCCCACAAGCCACGTCGCCACGCCGGCGAGCGTCAGCAGTCCGAGCACGGTGCCCAGCCCATAACCGATCAGGACGGATATGCGAGCGCGCCTGATCTGGGAAACCCATTCTGTCGCGTCGAAATCAACCCCCAAAACCCCCTCAATTTTTCCCTGTTTGTCCCTGAGCGGGTGGTACGCCGAGATCCAAACGCCCCAGCGGTCCTTCATCGGCTCATCGCTAAACAGCACCCGGGCCCTCGCCGCGTCCTTCATTAGTTCGACTGTGTCACAATATCACTTGCGCCAGATGAACAAGCATGGAAGAGTGCGTCGGCTTTGAAGTCCCTGCCGCAATTCCGAGGCAAGTGATTGAGCCCTAATAAAAAATGACGCCACTCCCAACTTCAGGTTGG
>JANOAS010000337.1:0-12780 GCA_031411255.1 bacterium | reverse complement strand
GGAGGTTCCCGCCGCCACGCTCTACCTGAGTGATGACGACGCCGCCGCCATGGCCTCCGTCGGCTTCGCCAGCGCCACCGGCACCACGAGCGAGGCGCTTGATCCCACGCTGGGCGAATTCCGCGACATCTCCGTCACCCTCTCCGCAGCGCAGGCGGTGACGGTCACTGCGGAGTTCATGGGCGGCGGCGGCTCCGCCACTGGTGATGATGTGGACTGGACCTTCATCGACACTGCGGCTGGAAACAAACCCGTCACCCGGGGCATCATCACCTTTGCCCCTGGCGAGATTCAGAAAAACTTGCGCATCCGCGTGAAAAATGACGGCGTCATCGAGGGCGTGGAGACGGCCATCCTGGAGCTGAAAAATGTGAACGGCTCCCGCATTTCCACCAGCCGGAACAAGCAGACGATCACCATCAATGATGCGAACAACCCGCTGCGCCGGGTTCAATTCGTCCGCAGCGCCACCACCCGCGCGGAATCCTCCGGCGGGGAGCCGCTCCTCATGGCCGTGCTGGACCGCGCGGCTGACGGCGCCACCACCACCGTCTCCTACACCCTGGGCGGCACCGCCACGCCGGGCTCGGACTTCACGCTGCCCGTCACGACCTTGAGCTTCGCCTCGGGCGAGGTGGCGAAGGTCCTGCCCCTGGCCATCACCAATGACAGCGTCGCGGAGACCGCCGAGACCATCGCCGTCACGCTTGTGAATCCGGTGGGGGCCGAGCTTGGCGCCCCGGCCACGCACACCATCACGGTGACGGATGCGAACCCGCCCGTCATTTCCCTCGACACCACGGCGGGCGAGGTTGTCGAGAGTGGAGCCCCCGTCGCCTTTACCCTCCAGCGCGGCGGTCCCACCACGCTGGCCGTCACCGTTCACTACACCGTCACCGGCACCGCAGGCAACGGCACGGACTACGCCGCGCTTTCGGGCACCGCCGTCATCCCCGCCGGCCAGACCAGCCTGCCCCTCACCCTCACCCCCATCGATGATTCCGCCATCGAGCCGGACGAGACCGTCATCGTCAGCATCGACACGGACCTCAACTACGCCCTCGGCTCCGTGACTTCCGGCACCATCACCCTCATCGATGACGACGCCCCGCCGGAGATCACCCTGGTCGAGCCGTCCACCCCGCTCGTCGCCATCCCTGCCAGCGTGGGGCTCGTCGTCCAGGCGGATGCCAGCAGCGTCACCAGCCTGGGCCGGCAAAACATCCCCGTCACATGGAGCCAGGTCAGCGGCCCCGGCACCACCACGTTTGACTCCGCCACGGCCAACAACACCGGTGTCCTTTTCTCCGCGAATGGTACCTACGTCCTCCGCGCCACCGCAGGCACCGGGACAAACCTCGCCCACACGGATGCGACCGTCGTCGTCGGCAGCCGCGCCGTCACCGCCCAGGATGTGGGCACCACCACCGCCGCAGGCTCCTTCACGGAGTCGGCCGGCGGCGTCTTTACGGTGAAGGGCGCCGGCTCCGGCATCAGCAGCAGCGGCACGGCGGACGGTTTCTATTTCCTCGCCATGCCGGTCACGGGCGACTTTGATTTCAAGGTCCGCGTCGCCAGCCTGACGAACCCGGCCAATTCCGGCTCCTTCCGCGTCGGCCTCATGGCCCGCGCCTCCACCGCTCCCGGCGCGCAGTATGCCATGACCCTCTACAAGCAGACCGGCACCCACACCGCCCAGTTCCGGACGACGACTGGCGCCGCCCCCACCGCCAGCGACGGCACCACCACCCGCACCATGCCCCAGTGGCTCCGCCTCGTCCGCACGGGCAATGTCTTCTCCGCCGAGTACAGCACGGATGGCATCACCTACAGCGTGCGGGCCACCGGCACCGTGGCCATGGGCGCGTCCCCGCTCGTCGGACTGGCCATCACCAGCGCCACCGTCGCCTCACTCTCCACGGCAGTCTTCGACAACCTGAATTTCACCCTGCCCACGAACCTCGGCCCGGCGGTCAACGGCGGTGCCTCCCCGTCCGGCGCAGGCCCCTGGGCGCTGGACGCCACCATCACGGATGACGGCCTCCCGCTCCCCGCCGCCCTCACCCAGCTCTGGACCGTCCGCACCGGCCCGGCCACCGTGGGCTTCACCAGCGCCTCCTCCGTGGACACCGGCGTCACCTTTGCCGCCACCGGCTCCTACACCCTGCGCCTCAGTGCCACGGACGGGCAGGTCACCACCTTCGACGACACCCCGGCCTCCGTCACCGTCCTCACTCCCTTCGACCTGTGGAAACAGGCCAAATTCGGAGCCGGCGCGACCAATCCCCTCGTCGGCGGCGACCAGGCCGACAACGACCGCGACGGCATCACCAACCTCGTCGAGTACGCCCTGAACCTCAATCCCGCCTCCGGCTCGTTCACCCCAGGCCTCCCTTCCGCCTCGTTCGACGGCCCCCAGCTCAGCCTCACCTACCGGAAAAACCTCGCCGCCACCGACGTCACCTTCGTCGTGGAGGGCTCCACCACCCTCGGCGGCTGGGCACCCGTCCCCGTCACCGAGACCACCGTCAGCGATGACGGCCAAACTCGCGTCATCAAGGCCACCTACACCGGCCCCGCCGGAAACCTCGAGTTCCTCCGGCTCAAGGTTTCCACCACCACCGTGGCGCCGTGAACCTGCGGCCAGGCTGGGGAATGGCTGGTTTGAAGATTCGAGGATGAGAGAATGCTGGAAGCCATGGGGGATTGCCCCCCGGGGCTTGCGCATGAAAATTATGGATCGGCCAGCGTGCTTGCTCGCCGAATTCCGCCCAGTGCTGGCCTTTTGACCGCAGAGCGGTCTCCGAAATTAGACGTGGACTTCAGTCCACGGTAACGGCCCCACCATGCGGGTGTCGCGTAGCGACACAATAAGCCCCGTCACTTGGATTCCCTGAGCTGGCTGCGCGACCGGGCTGGTTTTGAATATCCGGGCGCGCGCAAAGGCACGGGGCCGGACTCGATTCAGGCGCAAGCCCCAGGTTGAAGCCGGGAGAAATCAAACTGGAGGGGCGCGGAGAAAACGGAGTAGGAACCTGCCATGCCGGGCCCGGCAGTCACCGTCCTGGCAAGGGAGGCACCATCGGACTGCGGCGCGTTAAGGCCTTATCCTCGGCTCTCGCCGTTTCAAGTCATGATCCATTCAGCCACAGGAGTCTGTAGCCCTGAACCGTCGCGAATGGGCAAAGGAATGGATGGGCAAGGGAATGGGGGCGCGCAGAGGGAGGAACTGACCGGAAGACCGGGTGGAATCGTGAGGAACCGCCCGGCCTTTTTGTTTTTCTGCTTTTCCACAGGCCGGTAGTGGCCCTGGCCTGATTGCGCTTCCTGGGCCTTGGTTGCGGCTCAGGGGGCGTTTTGGTTTGGAACCAACGGAGTGGTTCGGCTCCCCGTGGTCCACCGTCCGGCCAGCCGGCGCTTCACCATTCGCAGCCCTGCGGCACGGTTTCGCAGTCTTGCCAGTGCCGCTGCGGAGGTTTAGGGTGCGGCCATGACGACGGCCAGTTTTGAGACGAATACGAGCATCGGTCCGGGAGGGCTGCTGCAGTTAACGCATCTGCCATTTCCAGAGGGGTGGCTGGTGCATGTCCGTGTGGAGGCCAAGTCCCCGGAGGCGCTCCGGCAGGGATTTGCCTTCGGCCTCCATGCCGGCCTGGTCGGGGTGCCTGAGGATTTCGATGAGGCGCTGCCGGATGGATTCTGGCTGGGTGAGGACAGCCCTGAGGTGCCCTGAATTGGACTATCTGCTCGACACCCAAGTATTTCTCTGGGCGGACGCGGACCCAGGGCGGCTGAGTGCCAAGGCACGGGCGGCGATGGCTGATCCGGCCAACCGCCTGTTGCTGAGTCTTGCGAGCGTGTGGGAAATGCAGATCAAGAACCAGCTGGGCAAGCTGCCCCTGCGCCTGCCGCTGGAGCAACTGATTCAGGAGCACGTTGACCACGGATCGCTCGAAACGGCGCCAATCACGCTGCCTCACCTTTTTGAGCTGGCCAGCCTGCCTGCGCTGCACCGTGATCCCTTCGACCGCTTGATCGTGGCCGTGGCAAGGGTCGAAAAGATCACTCTCATTTCGTCTGATCCCATGGTGCACCAATACCCGGTGGGCGTGCTCTGGTGAGGAGAGGGCGGCGATGGGCAGAATGCAGGAAAGTCATTTCCCCTGTGCTTGTCTCCTCAGCTGCCGTGGATTGCCCACCGGCCAACCGGTGGACGGCCAGGCGACGGACCGGCGGTATCCCTCACGGTTCCAGCTGACGCTGGAGCTTCAACAGCGAGACCGGGGAGGCGACAGTCACCTGCCCAGGATGACAGCGCACGGAGCGATCCCGGGGCCCGAGCAACCAGGAATGGCGGCCCGCTGCACCTGTCATCAGCCGGCCCAGGCGGGATGTGGTTTTCCCGGAGGGGTGAAGCTGCAGGCGGAGAGTTCGGTCTCCGCCGTGCCCCACGAAATGAAGAGGCGCTCAAAAAATCGAAAATTTTTCTGAGTGTGTTAACTGCAGGTACTCCGTTTTCTCCGGCTCCTCCTGTTCCAAACTTTTCCAGCGTTCAGGTTTGCCCGCCAAGCCACCCCGTGGCCGTGTCCGCCACTGCCGGGGCGGATGCGCCCGCTCACGCCGTCATTGGCCGGCACAAAAAAACGGCGGGCGCGGAACCAGTCCGCACCCGCCGTTCGCAAGGGAGTCAGTTCGGATTAGAACTTGTAGCGCAGACCGGCCTTGAGGGCCCAGGAGTCGCTCTCGTCTTCGAGGTCCAGCGCGCCGCCGACGACGACGTCGACGTGGGGGAGGACTTCCACGAAGGCTTCAGCGAAGATTTCCCAGCGGTCGCCGAACTCGGGCAGGTGCACGAATTTGGCGCCGGTGTGGATTTCGAAGCAGTTGAAGCGGGCACGAACGTGGGGACGGACGTAGAAGCCGGCGTCGTCGACGCTGCGGCCGCCGTCGGCCTTGGCGCCTTCGAAGATGCCGCCCAGATCGGTGACGAAGTGGAAGTTTTCCGTGATGGGCAGGTAGGCGCCGACGCCCACGAGGGCACCCCAGCCGTCAACGTCGCGACCGTCGACCTCGGAGTTGAACCAGTCGCCCTCGGCGGTGAAGAAGACGTGCTTGAAGGGGGAGACTTCGAGTTTCACGCCGATGCCGTTCGTGTCGTCGAGGTTGTCTTCGCTGATGAAGCCGTGGTTCCAGTCGACTTCAATGCTGTTGTAGCTGATGTCGCTGCTGCAGCCCACGGAGGGAGCCGGGGGCACGGGGGCGTTCTTGCCGGAGGAAACCACGGAGGTTCCCGCGAAGGCGGAACCGGCCGCGACGAGCGCGGTGGCGACGATGCTGCTAATGATGCGTGTCATTTGTTTGCTTTGATTGATTTGGTTTGTTCTGATGGATGGAGAGCGGAGGATTACCGCGCCGACTGTACGAACCCCCGTAAAACCGCAGGCCCGCCCAGCCGACTCCCGACGATAACCATCCACTGGGTGCCTGAGCATGCTAAAACTACCCGCGGGTTGCGGGGGGGGGGGCGCGTTGGGCGTGGATGACGGGCAAAAAAAACGGCCCCGGAAGGATCCGGGGCCGCTTCGAAAATAAAAGCCTTCAGGCCTTTTCGAGGTCAGCCGTTATACGACATGAACTGAAGCACGGCGGCCGCGATGGCCACGAGAACGAGCAGGATGATGGGAGCCATGGTAGGAAGTCGGAAGGAAGCTTAGTATTTCCAGTTCTTGGCCGGGATTTCCGGAAGAACGAGGCTGGTTTCGTGGGTGATCACATCGCTGTTGGCATCGCTGACGCGTTTGACAATGTTTTCCGAGGCTGTTCCCTTCTTGGGGTTCTTGAAGAAGCCCTGGGCTTCCGTGGCGCTGGTGCCGGTGAACATTTCCGCCTTGTCGGACCCGAGGAGGGTCAGCACGAGGAGGGCGATGCCGATGAGCACTGCTGCAATGGCGATGCCATCCATGCCGGAGTTGGCTGCATCCTCGTCATCCTCAATGACCGTGGAGGCACCGGTGCGGACCGGGGCGCTGGTGATGGAGGAAGTGGGCGCGCCGCTGATCGGGATGGTGGGCTGCTGGAGCTTCACCGTGGCCTTGGGCATCGGCTGCGTGGGCGAGGTGCCGCCAGCTGGAGCCGGGCCGGCGGGGCGGACCGGGGCCGTCGGGGCACCCGGACGCGGGGCCGGAGCCTGCGTCAGCGGAATTGTCTTGCTGCCCAAGGGGGCCGGCGGCGGGGCCGGACGCGCTGCCGGCGGCGGCGGGGCGGATGGGCGGAGAGGAGCAGTCGGAGGGGGAGGCGGCGCTCCCTCGGTTCCTTCAGGCTTTGCCCGCAGGGTAATACGAACGGTTTCCTTCTTCAGGGGCACTGAAGATGTTTTCACGCTGGGCTTGTCGCCGGGGGACGGCGGCACAGGCGGGGTGGGTGGAGTGGGAGCGTCGCTCATGGGTCTGGGTGCTTTTTTGAGAAATTCCGGGCTTCAGTCTTAGGCCAGCGGTCCCGGTGGTGTCAATTTTTTCTTAAGGGAAAACCCTGGCGGCCGGCCTCGGGGCTGAAAACGCGCCACCACGCCGTTTTCCTGGCGAAAACTTTTCGCCCATGCCGGCCGAATCGCCCAAATCCGTGCGGGCCGGCGCGGCGGGGTCAAACTTGCAGCTTGAAAGAGTGGAACCCTCCCTTAAAGTCCGCGCTTCTCAAATCCCGCAACCAAACCAAACAGACCATCACTTAATATGGCGAAAGCAGCAACGAAGAAGGCCTCTCCGGCCTCCAAACCCGCCGGCAAGGCAGTTAAATACGTTTACACCTGGGGCGCAGGCAAGGCCGACGGCAACGGCTCCATGAAGGCCCTCCTCGGCGGAAAAGGCGCGAACCTCGCGGAAATGACCCGCATCAGCCTCCCAGTGCCTCCCGGCTTCACCATCACCACGGAAGTCTGCACCTATTTCTACGCCAACAAGCGCACCTACCCCTCCACACTTCAGGCCCAGATGGAAGCCGGCGTGAAGAACATGGAGAAGATCATGGGCTGCAAGTTTGGCGACGCCAAGGGCATGCCCCTCCTCGTGGCCGTCCGTTCCGGCGCCCGCGACTCCATGCCGGGCATGATGGACACCAACCTGAACCTCGGCCTGAACGACCAGACCGTCATCTCCCTGGCCGCCGTCACGAAAAACGAGCGCTTCGCCTGGGACTGCTACCGCCGCTTTGTCCAGATGTACGGGGACGTCGTCCTTGGTGTGCAAAAGCGCGAGGGCGAAGACCACGAGCCCTTTGAAGTCGTCATCGAGACCTTCAAGCACAACAAGTACCACAAGGACATCATCGACTCCGACCTGACGGCTGACGACCAGAAGGAACTCGTCCGCCTCTTCAAGGCCCTCGTCAAAGAGCGCACCGGCAAGGTGTTCCCGAACGATCCCTGGGACCAGCTTCGCGGCGCCGCCGGTGCCGTGTTCGGCTCCTGGATGAATGACCGCGCCATCGTTTACCGCCGCAAATACAACATCCCCTCCGAGTGGGGCACGGCCGTCAACGTCCAGGCCATGGTTTACGGAAACACGGGCAACGACTCCGGATCCGGCGTCGCCTTTACCCGGAACCCCGCCAACGGCGTGAACGAGTTCTACGGTGAATTCCTCCTCAACGCCCAGGGTGAAGACGTCGTCGCCGGCGTGCGCACCCCGGAGCCCGTCATCGAACTCAAGAAGCAGATGCCGAAGGCCTACGCGGAACTGATGAAGGTCCGTGCCACCCTGGAGAAGCACTTCAAGGACGTGCAGGACGTCGAGTTCACCGTGCAGAGCGGCAAGCTCTTCATGCTGCAGACCCGCAACGGCAAGCGCACCGCCGCCGCCGCGCTCAAATTCTCCATGGACATGGTGAAGGAGAAGCTCATCGACTGGGAAACCGCGATCCTGCGCAACCCTGCCGACCAGCTCGAGCAGCTGCTCGCTCCGGATTTCGACCTGACCGAACTCAAGAAGGCGAAGATCCTCGCCTCCGGTCTGCCCGCCGGTCCTGGTGCCGCCTCCGGCATCATTTATCTCAATGCCGACCGCGCCGCCGCCGCTGCGGAGCGCGGTGAGGAAGTCCTCCTCGTCCGCAACGAAACCTCCCCCGAAGACCTGCGCGGCATGATCGCCGCCGTCGGCATCCTGACGGCCAAGGGCGGTGTTTCCAGCCACGCCGCTCTCGTCGCCCGTCAAATGGGCAAGGTCTGCATCTGCGGCGCCAGCGCCGTGGAGATCGACTACGACAAGAAGACGGTCAAGATCGCCGGCCAGACCTTCGTCGAAGGCAAGGACAGCCTGAGCATCGACGGCACGGCGGGCACCATCTACGGCGGCAAGCTGAAGACCGGTCCCTCGTCCATCGTCATGGGCCTCCTCTTTGGCGACAAAGCCGCTGCGAAGACCGAGAAGTTTGCTGCCTTCAAGCAGCTCATGGACTGGTGCTCGAAGGCCACGCGCCTCGCCGTCCGCACGAACGCCGACAATCCGGAGCAGACCGCCCAAGCGATCGCGTTCGGCGCCCAGGGCATCGGCCTCACCCGCACGGAGCACATGTTCTTTGAAGGCGACCGCATCGACGCCGTCCGTGAAATGATCCTCGCGGAAACCGTCGAAGCGCGCAAGGCCGCACTGGCCAAGCTCCTGCCCTACCAGCGCGAAGACTTCACCGGCATCTTCAAGGCCCTCAAGGGCCTGCCTGCCACCATCCGTCTGCTGGATCCCCCGCTGCACGAGTTCGTCCCGCATGAGGCCAAGGCCCAGGCAGACCTCGCCAAGAAGATGGGCGTCACGGCTGCCAAGGTCGCGCACCGCGTCGAGCAGTTGCATGAGTTCAACCCGATGCTCGGTCACCGCGGCTGCCGTCTCGGCATCGCCTACCCGGAAATCACGGAAATGCAGGCCCGCGCCATCTTCGAAGCCGCCGCAGACGTGGCGAAGAAGAAGATCGCTGTGAAGCCCGAAGTCATGATCCCGCTGGTCGGCTTCAAGAAAGAGTTCGACCTCCAGGCCGAGATCGTCCACCGCGTCGCCGCCGAGGTGATGGCCGAGAAGAAGATCAAGTTCTCCTACCAGGTCGGAACCATGATCGAAGTGCCCCGCGGCGCCCTGACCGCCGACGAGATCGCGCAAAACGCCGAGTTCTTCAGCTTCGGCACGAACGACCTCACCCAGACCGCCCTCGGCATCAGCCGGGACGACATGGGCTCGTTCCTCATGCCGTATGTGGAAAACGAGATCTTCAAGAAGAACCCGTTCGCCACGCTCGACACCGTCGGCGTCGGCCAGCTCATGCAGACCGCCGTCACCAAGGGCCGCAGCGTCCGTCCGGACATCAAGCTGGGCATCTGCGGTGAACACGGCGGCGATCCTGACAGCGTGAAGTTCTGTCACAAGATCGGCCTCGCCTACGTGAGCTGCTCGCCCTACCGCGTCCCGGTCGCCCGCCTCGCCGCCGCCCAGGCCGCCATCGAGGAAAAACGCGCCGCCGCCAAGGCCGCTCCCGCCAAGAAGGCGGCGAAAAAGAAGTAAGCTGCCTCCTGATTAATTCACACCCCCTTCCGCAGCGAATGCTTGCTGTGGCAGGGGGTTTTTGTTAAGGATACCTCCTCATGCTGACCCGACTCCGAGTGAAAGGATTCAAGAACCTCGTCGACACGGAGGTTCACTTTGGCCCGTTCACGTGCATCGCTGGAGCGAACGCTGTTGGAAAGTCGAATCTGTTCGATGCGATTCGGTTCTTGTCGCTGCTCGCAAACGGAAAGCTGGACGAAGCGGGCCGTTCGATTCGGGCCGAGGGGGCGAAAAATGCTGATGTGAGGTCCCTCTTCACTCGACATTCCAAGGATCAGGAGGCCATCATGGAGTTCGATCTCGACATGATCGTGCCTCCAACTGCGACCGATGATCTAGGTCAATCGGCCCGAGCCGCCATCACATTTCTTAATTACAGCCTCAGCCTCCGTTACCGCACAAATGTCGAGGCGCGCAGGCAGCTTGGGGAACTTGAAATTCTGAGGGAGGAACTGAAACCTGTTCCCAAAACGGAAGTCAAATGCAGGATCGCCTTTCCCTGCTCCCGGGAGTGGCTTCATAGTGTTTTGCATGGCACCCGAACCCAATCTCTGATTTCCACTGTTGAAGACGATGAGCCCGGCCGGGCGCTGGTCAGGCTCCATCAGGATGGCGAATATTTGGAAAAAACGTTTAAAAAGCAAAGATATATCAAGCGACCGGCCGCCCAAATGCCAAGGACTTACTGTTCCGTTGCCGACGCGGACAGCCCCACCATGCTCTGTGCGCGTGCAGAGATGAGTAGCTGGGAAATGGTCCACCTTGAACCTGGCGCTATGCGGGAGGGGGATCCGTTGCATCATCCCCCGGGTATCAACTCCTCTGGCGGCCACCTGCCATCAACCCTTTTCGAGTTGGGCCGCACCTCGCTGGTACCGGGAGCAAAACCTGATCCCGAGGCCGCTTACCAGAGAGTCGGAAACAAGCTGGCTGAGTTGCTCGGAGACGCAGGCACCGTTAGGGTTGACCAGGATGACAAGAGGGAACTCCTGACCATCCAGCTCGTCGACCGGTGGGGAACGGTGACTCCGGCCAGATCACTTTCTGATGGTACTCTCTGCTTTATTGCATTGATTTTGAAGAAACTGGAAACCTCCCCTCGGAATCTCCTCTGCATGGAGGAGCCGGAGAATGGCATTCATCCCCGCCGTATTCCCGCCATGCTCGAATTGCTGCAGGATATTGCGATCAATCCGCTGCTGCCGGTCGATGAATCAAACCCACTGCGGCAAGTCATCATCAACACGCATTCGCCCGTCGTAGTGCAGCAGGTGCCGGAGGAGAGTCTCTTGGTCGCTGAGGCCCACCCGTGGAGGGTTGAGGCGGGCTCCGTGGGTTCGCGCTTCACCACCTCAGCGCTGCAGGGCACATGGCGCACCGAGAAATCTGTTGGCTGCAAAGCCACCACAAAAGGTTCACTGCTGGCTTACTTGCGGCCTGTCGCGACGAAGCGGGAGACTTCACCAGAGGGTGGTGGAACGCGTGTTATTGATCGGGAGGACATGCAGCTGCTACTGAAACTGTGAATCCGGCACTCAACACACGGGCGACACTTTTGACTGATGGATCGAGCGACGCAGCGCTTTCGCCCATACTGGAGTGGCTGTGGGCACAGCACCGCCCGGACGAACTGATTGAGATTCAGTATGCGGAAATGTCGGCGACAAGGCTCGACACCCTTGAACTTCCAGTCCGGCTCTGTGCGGCGATTGATCTCTACCCCTGCGACATTCTTTTCATCCACCGGGATGCCGAGAAAGAACGCCCCCTCCGCCGTTATGAAGAAATTTTAGCAGCCGTCGATTCCTTGGAGGTCAAAGCGCGGCCGGCTTCCGTTTGTGTTGTGCCGGTGCGGATGTCCGAGGCATGGATGCTCTTCGACGAAAAAGCCATTCGGACGGCAGCTGACAATCCAAACGGAACCATGCCTTTACTGCTTCCCGGGGCCTCCAAAGTTGAAGGGCTCAGCGACCCAAAAGCAGTGCTACATCAGCTGCTGATCGAAGCTTCGGGCCTGCCGCCACAACGGCGTGGTCGCTTCAAATCAGCCAAACACGCTTTTCTCGTCACGAAACACATCAGGGATTTTACCCCGCTTCGGCAATTGCCTGCCTTCAGGAAACTTGAGGAAGATTTTCTCGCTGCCTTGGCGGATTTGCCTTAAGCCTCCTCGCTGCCCCTCGAAACGCGAGCGTCACCCCACCACTCTTAACCGATGAACGCTTCGACCAGATCCGAGGGGATTTCAAAGGGACCTGAGGGCCGCGCCTCTCCGAGGCACTGTTCGGTCACCAACACAGCCGCGCCCTCGGAAAAAATAGTCCTCTTCCGCTCGCTCTTCCGCGGCCGGGAGGACGTGTGGCCGAGGCGGTTTGAGAGTGCGAAAACAGGGAAGGCGGGGTATTCGCCGGTGTGTGGAAATGAATGGGTGCGGGGCATTTGCGAAAAGCCGCGGATCAAGTGCTCCGACTGCCCGCACCAGCGGTGGCTGCCGGTCACGGATGAGGTGATCCGGCATCATCTTTCCGGCACTGACGCGCAGGGGCGGTCGTTTGTGGCGGGGGTGTATCCGGTATTGTCGGCGGAGACGTGCTGGTTTCTGGCGGTGGATTTCGATGAGGGAGACTGGGCGGCGGATGCGCTGGCTTTTTTGGAATCCTGCACGCGGCTTGGCGTGGCGGGGGCTCTGGAACGGTCGCGGTCAGGAAAGGGAGGCCACGTTTGGGTGTTTTTTGAGGAGCCGGTCACCGCGTCGCTGGCTCGCAAATTGGGCGCGCATGTGCTGACGGAGACGATGGAGCGCCGGCCCGAGGCTGGGCTGAAATCATAAGACAGGTTCTTCCCAAACCAGGACACTCTGCCGAAAGGCGGGTTCGGAAATCTCATTGCACTGCCTATGCAGAAGGCTGCGCGGGAAAACGGGAACAGCGTCTTCGTGGACGCAAACATGGAGCCGTTTCCAGACCAGTGGGCGTTCATGGCGGGCATTGGACGAGTCAGTCGAACTCAGGCGGAAACGATTGTGCGCGAGGCCGAAGGGCGGGGGCGCGTGGTGGGCGTGCGGCTGGTGCTGCCGGACGACGAGGACTCGGCGGAGCCCTGGCTGCTGCCGCCCTCGCGCCGGCGCGATCCGCTGCCCGCCGGGCCGATGCCTGCGCGGTTGGATCTGGTTCTCGGAGACCAGCTCTACGTGCCGAAA
>JANOAS010000336.1:0-28776 GCA_031411255.1 bacterium | reverse complement strand
TCCTGCACGGCGGCGGCACGCGCGGCGGACCAGGCGAGTTCACCGCGGGCCCACCGGATGAGCGCCGGAGCTGAGGCCAGGGCGGACTGAAAGGCCATGGACATTCCGTTTCCGGTGAACGGCGGGATGATGGCGGCGTGGTCGCCGATGGAGAGAGCGCCGCTGGATTCCTCCTGCCAGCCGAGGGCAAAATGGGTGATGCCGGTGATGGAATGCGGATCCACCGCGGCCTCGCGAAGCCGGGCCGCCAACCCGTGCAGCTCGCAGCGGGCGAGCTGGGCGGGCAGGAGATCGCAGCGCTCCGCATCCAGCGCGGGGCCCGCCGGCAGCAGGGCGCAGACGTTCACTCGGCCGCCGGGCAGTTGCGTAAGCCCGGCATAACCGCCGCGCCCGAGGTGCATTTCCAGCCCCATCCGCAGGGGCAGCCCGTGGTAGTGCGCCTTCAGGCCCAGCCAGCGCCTCAGCTGCTTCGGACGCCCGCAGGCCAGCACCCAGCCCTCCGCCTCGCCGGCAGGCAGCGGCTCGCGATGGCCGCACTGGATGACGCCCCCGGCGGCCTCCAGCTCCCGGGCGAGTGCGGCGTCCAGCTCATGGCGGGAAATGGCGGTGGCCGGCTCCGGCAGCGGGCGCTCCAGAACGAGCCGGTCCCCGGCAAACCAGGCGGAGTCGCCATGCTGCGGAGCCTGCGCAAAAATGGACGCCACGCCGAGTGCCTCCCACTCCGCCGCACCCGCGCCGGAGATGAACTCACCACAGACCCGGTGCCGCGGGTAGCTCCCCGCCTCGCTCACACGCACCGGCACGCCGGCACGGCGCAGCGCCAGCCCCAGCGCCAGCCCGGCCAGCCCTCCCCCGATGATGCGAATTTCTTTCATGTTCTCCCGGCTCAGTCCTCACGCGAGGCCACCAGCCGATACGCTCCCAGCCAGCCAAGGGAGACGGACCATTTCCACTCCGGCCCGAGATGCAGGGCGCAGGGCAGCTCATCATCGAGGAATCCAGCCCGCACGCTGACGACGAGATCGTGCCTCGTCACCCGGTTCAGCAGCGGAAAGATCAGCCTGCCCTGCCAGACGTGGCGTTCATGGCGGGCGGGTTCACAGAAAACCAGGGCACGAGCCCGCTGACACAGCGCCCCCAGCCGGGCGAGCGCCCCGCCCTCGAAGTGGTGCAGAAAAAGGTTCGCCACCACCACATCCGCCGCCTGCACAGCAGCGGCGCCAGCGGAAAACAGATCACCACTCGTCCAGGCCGCATCCCCCGGCCAGCTGTCGGGACGCGGCATAAAATCGACGGCTCCGTACAGCGCGGCGCGGTCCGGATTTCTCCGCAAAAACCAGGAGCCGAATCCCCCGTCCCCGGCGCCCAGCTCGACTATGCGCATGCCCGGCAGGGCCTGCTGGCGCAGGGTCCGGTCGAGCCAGCGAAAGTTTCCCATGAGGGCATTCAGCCGCCGGAGGTCACGCCGGCTGGCCCGGGCGTCCGGATGGTCGTGCGGCAGAGAGTCCAGCAGTTCCGGGACGAGCGGACTCGGACGCGGGGCGCTCACTTGTTGCCGGGCTTCTTTCCCCCGGGGATTTTCGGCGGCACGGGCTTCTTCTTTGCCGCCATTGCAGCCTGGCCGAGTTTTACATTCATCGCGGCCCGGTCGACATCGTCCAGCGACCCGTCCCCGCCGGCATCCACCGCCTTCAGCGGACTGTCCGGGTGCGCCTTGATTTCGGCCTCGATGGCAGGCACCTCTTCCTTTTCGATCTGGAAGTTTCCGTTTTTGTCAAAAGCCTTCAACGCCGCGATCAAGCCGCCGGCCTGTGCGGGGAGTGCCCCGGCAGGCTTGGCCCCGGGCTTGCCGGCGGGTTTGCCACCCGGATTTTTTGCACCCGGCGCGGGCTTTTTCCCGGCCATCGCCGCCTGGCCGAGTTTCACATTCATCGCGGCCCGGTCGACGTCGTCCAGCGAGCCATCGGCACCGAGGTCCACCGCTTTCAGCGGGCTGTCGGGATGCGCCTTGATCTCCGCCTGAATGTCTGCCAGCTCTTCTTTTTCGATCTGGAAATTTCCGTTTTTATCAAACGGTTTGAGCGCCATAACCAGCGGCCCGCCCCCTGCGGGAGCAGCAGGCATCTTCGCCGGGGGCGCAGCGGCCAGCGGCAGTGTGGAGAGTGCGAGCAGAAGGAGGGTGGAGCGGAGTGGTTTCATGACAGTAGGGACGATGGAGGAAAACAGGGAGTGTGTCGAGCCCGGTCTTCACGGGGCTGGTTTGATCTCGCGCCATTTGCCGGCGGTGAGTTCGCGGGCGGAGAAAACCCAGACGACGAGCTTGCGTGCCGACCACCAGCCGGGCTCTGCGGCCGCCTTGTCCCTCGCCAGCGAGCGGGCACGGTCACCACCGGAGGAGGCATTTGCCAGCACGGTGAGCGGAAAGCCAAACTTCGCCTGAAGGTGGTCGCGCAGCCCCGCGCCCACACAGTGGATGCGGATGGCGCCCGCCGGAGCGCTGAACACCACCGTGTGGCTGTCCCCTATGAGCACCACCGGGCTGTCCGCAACTGCCGCCACGGGGCCGGGGGAGCCTGCCTTCACGATCTCCACCTCCTCGCGCGCTCCGGATTTCCCGCCGGGCAGTTCCGTCAGGTCGCCTGTGATGGATATTGTCTCCGCAGGCGAAAGCACCTGCGCGTCCCTCTTTTTTCCAGCCCCGGCCACCCACGCGCGGTCCTTCACGAGCGCCCACACCTGCTCCGCAGCCACCTGGCAGGCGGCGGGGGACCAGTGTGAATCACTGGCGCAGTACATCTTCGTTTTTTCCCGCTGCTCGCGGAAGACCGGCTCAAGATCGATGACCGCCACGCCCAGCGCTGCCAGCTTTGCCAGAAACGGCGTGAGCGAGGGCGGTTCTCCGGCTCCCTCACCGGCCAGCTTGTCAGGATACACCGCCGCCTTGCACGGCACCGGCATGACGACGAGGTCCACGCCCAGTGCCGCCAGTTCCTTCTGGTAGCTGGAAATGACAGCCACCGGATTCCCTCCCGTGGCAGGCTGCGTCCAGAAATCACCCCGCCCCAGATGGCGCAGTTCGCTGGAAAGAAAGAGCCAGTTTTTGTCCACGCCCGGGACGACGGCCTCGTTCGCCTTCGCGGCCGCCTCGACCCTGGCGGTGCAGAGGGCGGCAAAGCCGGAAGGAGCCTCCCCCGCAGTGACGGGCAGAGCCGGCAGACAGGCAAGCACGGCTGCGGCGAGCACGCGCCAGCGTGGCTTATTTTGCAGGGGGCGGCGGGATGACGGGCGTGGAGACATCGTAGTAGAGGGGAAGGGAATCCGCTTCATCGCTGATCTGGGTGAGTTCGGAGGCGAGTTCTGCATGCGGGCCGGCGGGCTCGAGGGACAGTTCCACAATTTCGCCAATCTTTTGCGGCCGCGCCGGATAAAAAGTGTCATCCAGGATGGCCCAATGCAGCACGGCGATCCGGCTGAACTTGAGTTTGCCCGAGATCGCCTGCTCCACGTCGTAAATGCTGTCCACCAGCATGCGGTGGTAGGTGTCGAGGTCCCCGGCGCTGGCCGGGGAAGCCTGGACGAGCTTTGCCTTCACACGGGCCGTGGCGGGACGGACGCGATCCCCCAGCACCGGACGCTGGTAGGCGTGCACGGACTCCTCCGCAGACTCGCCGTCATCCAGCGCCCGGGACCACACGGCCAGGTTTTGGATGCGCACGCTCCAGTCGCCATTCACACCCGCCTTGTCCCCGGCAACGATCCGCCCGGCCTTCCACGCGGCGAACGTGGCCGGCCCGAGGAGCGCCGGGAAATCCTGCATCGTACTGTCGATTCGCCAGGAAATTTTCCCGTCCTTGATGACAATGACGAGGTGGCAGGGCGTGACTGCACTGATGGGAAACGTCATCGCTGACTGGTATTCCTTGGGCGCCTGCCCCTCACCCCCGCCCAGCAGCACCCGGCAGACCAGCTGCTCATCCACTCGGTGGAGGGTAAAGACGGGAGTCCCGTCCTCCAGCTCGTAGGCAAGGATGCGCGCGGAGAGCAAGTCCGGTGTGCGCCGCTCCTCGGTCATGAGCAGTTCCACGGAGAATTCATTGCTCTTCGCACAATCCACCCCGATCCGCCGGCCAAAGTCGTCCACCGACTCCCACCAGCCGCCGTCCACCAGCATGTCACTGAAAACTCCGGGCCGGGCGACGCCACGGGCGGCCATCTGGCATGGCACGGACTGGCCGGGCAGGAGGTTGGTGGAGGTGGCGTTGAGCCACGCATAGCCCAGCCCCTTTTGAGCCCGCGGCCACACGATCTCCGTCTCGGGATCCGGCGGTGGCGCCGGCGGCGGCGACTGGGCGAATCCCTCAAGCACTGTTGAGCCCCCCGTGGAAATCCAGGCGTCGGGATAATAATCGCCCGCCTTGTTTGACGTGAGCCGGACAAATCCATCCACACCCTGCAAGTCCGCAGCCAGGTGGACAAGATTCACCTCAGCCGTGGCCGCACCCCAGGCCAGCCGGGCCGCGCCCTTGAGTTCCGGCTCCTCATTTTTTCCCGGCTGGCGGTACGGCCCGGTCACCACGGCGAACTGCGGGTGGTTCGTCCAGCGCGGGTGGTAGATGACCCCGGCGGCGAAGCCCTCGACCTCCTGAAAGCTGATGACCGGCTGGGAGACTCCCGCCGCGTCAAAGAGACGCACGCGGCGGTGGCTGCCGTCGAAGACCCAGCTCATGTAGCTGTTGTCAGGCGCCATGGCCGGCCAGCAGCCGGAGCCGAGCTTCCGCCACGTCTTCGCCGTCAGGTCGGCCACGCCGGCATCCGGCCAGGGGAAAAGCGCTGCGGCAAACTTCCCGTCCCGCGAGAGCGAAAAACTGTCCACGCCGATGGGGGTGCTGTCCCAGACCGGCTCCCGCTGCGCCGGCGAGGCGAGAGGAAAGCGGAAGAGCTTCTGCCCGGAAAGGCTGGCGCGGTTCGTGGCCGTCAGGGTCGTCAGCGCGTAGACCCAGTCCTGCTTTGTCCCCGGATCCCGCCACAGCGCCACGGCGAACCCGTCGCCAATCAGCTCCGGCGTGCGCGGGGAGGCGCCGTCCCACGGGATGCGATACATCTTCGGCTCAAAATTCCGCATGCCGGATTTTTCCGTGACCTGCTTGTCCGAAAAAACGACCGCTGTGCCATCCGGCGTGAACAGCGGACGGGCGGGATTTTTCACCACGGGGGCCAGCGGCAGGCGGCGGGGGCCCTTATCGCTGTCGTGCCCGGCCAGGGTCAGGTTTGCCCCGTTCGCCAGAGGGTCCGGCGGCTGGCCCGGCTTGTCCTCCAGCCAGACCACGCGCACGGTCGCTCCGGGGGCGATGGTTTTCAGCTGGGCTGAAACATCCGGCGCTGCCTCCGCAGGCGCGGCCGTCTCTTTTTTGCATGATGGCTGCACCAGCAGTGCTGCCAGGGCGAGCACGGCAC
Source organism: bacterium (assembly GCA_031411255.1). GTDB lineage: Bacteria > Verrucomicrobiota > Verrucomicrobiia > Verrucomicrobiales > V1-33 > JANOAS01. Next base: position 23,322 of record JANOAS010000336.1, on the reverse strand, counting down.
AAACCGGGCGGTCAGGGAAAATGGGGGGGAGGTGCATGTGGGGGAGAAACGCAGCAGCAGGGGGAAAACACAGGAAAAAAATCCTCCGCAAACTCCCCTGAAAGCGTCCCGCCCGCAAGGAGTTGTTCAACACAGCCGCGGTGGCACGCAAATCTCACGGCACACCCGTGAATTCTGCGCTAGCCTCGCCCTGATCGTGACACCCTCCGCCCCCATCGCCAGGGAAGTGCTGCTCGTGGGCGGCGGGCACTCGCACGCCCTCGTCCTGCGCATGTGGGCCATGCGCCCGGTGCCGGGTGTGCGGCTCACCCTGGTGTCGGATGTTTCCCACGCGCCCTACTCCGGCATGCTGCCGGGCCACCTGGCCGGGTTTTACTCGTGGGATGAGATCCACATCGACCTCCGCCGCCTCTGTGAATTCGCCGGTGCCACCTTTCTCCACGCCCGGGCCACCGGTCTGGACCTGGCGGCGAAACGCGTCCTGCTCGACGGCCGCCCGGCGCATGGGTTTGACCTCGTGTCGCTCAATACCGGCAGCACCCCGGCCGCCCCAGGAATCGAGGGTGCGGCGGACCACGCCGTTCCGGCCAAGCCCGTGCCGCAGTTTCTGGCCGCTTGGGAGCGCATCGTCACGGACTCGGCGGGAAAAGAGCCGCGCCTCGTCGTCATCGGCGGCGGCGCGGGCGGGGTGGAGCTGGCCCTTTCCTGCCAGCAGCGGCTCCAGAGGCGCTGCCACGTCACCATCATCCACCGGGGGGCAGGCGTCATGACAGGGCACAATGACGGCGTGCGCAAAATTCTCACCCGCCTCCTCGCCGAGCGCGGCATCAGCGTCCTCTCCGGAAAAAGAGTGACCGCCGTGCGCGACGGTTCCGTTATGACGAGCGACGGCACCGTCGTCCCGGCGGACCACGTCTTCCGCGTCACGAATGCCGCCCCGCCCGGCTGGATTCGCGAGTCCGGCCTGGCCTGCGATGACGCCGGCTTTGCCCTCGTGGCCGACACCCTGTGCTCCACCAGCCACCCGTTTGTCTTCGCCGCCGGGGACTGCGCCACCATCGCCACCGCCCCGCGGCCAAAGTCCGGCGTATTCGCCGTCCGCGCGGCCCGCCACCTCATCGAAAATCTCCGCCGAGCCCTGCTCGACCAGCCGCTCCAGCCGTGGCAGCCGCAGAAAAACTTTCTCAGCCTCATTGGCACCGCCGACCACGCCGCCGTCGCATCACGAGCGCACCTGGCCTGGCACTCGCCGCGCCTCTGGACGCTCAAAGACTGGATCGACCGCCGCTTCATGCGGAAATTCAGCGACCTCCCGCAGCAGCCCATGCGCCTGGAAAAACCGGCCGCCTCTCCTGCGGCGCAGCCCGACGGCCTGGCCGACCTCCAGCGCCGCGCCGCCATGCGCTGCCTCGGCTGCGCGGCCAAGGTCGGCCCGGCCATCCTGCGCGACACCATGGCCCGCCTCCGCGCGGAAAATCCGGACGCCTTTTCCTCCGGCGATGCCTCCCTCCTCGCCGGCCTCGACCAGCCGGACGACGCTGCCGTTTTTCTCACCCCTGCCGGCCAGGCACTCGTCCAGACCGTGGACTACATGCCGGCGCTCGTCTCCGACCCGTGGCTCTTCGGGCGCATCGCCACCCTCCACTGCTTCAGCGACCTCTTCGCCATGGGGGCCACTCCGCACTCCTGCCTCGCCGCCGCCCTCCTGCCCTTCGCCGCCGAGTCAGTCACAGCAGAGACCCTGTTTCAGCTGCTCTCCGGCGTGCTCCATGAGCTGAAATCCCTGAACGCCCGCCTCCTCGGCGGCCACACGGCGGAGGGTGCCGTCCTTGGCCTCGCCCTCACCTGCAACGGCCTCGCCGACCCCGCCCGCCTCCTGCGCAAGGGCCTCTCAGTCCCTCCCACAGAGCCGCTCGCCCTCATCCTGACCAAGCCTCTCGGCACCGGCGCGCTTTTTGCCGCCTCCATGCGCCTCGCTGTGCGCGGCCACTGGATCGACTCCGCCTTGGCCTCCATGCTCATGTCGAACCTCCCCGCCGCGCAAATCCTCCAGGCCCACGGCGCCCTCGCCTGCACGGACGTCACCGGCTTCGGCCTCGCCGGCCACCTTCTGGAAATGCTCAACGCCTCCCCGCCCGGCTGCAGCGTTTCTCTCAAGCTCGGCGCCCTGCCCGCAGTGCCAGGCGCTGTGGACTGCCTCACGGCCGGCCACCTCAGCTCGCTCAGCCCCGCCAACAGCCGCGCCGCCGCCGCGCTGGACAACGCTGCGGACTTCGCCACGCACCCGCATTTCCCCCTCCTCTTCGACCCCCAGACTTCCGGCGGCCTCCTCGCGCTCGTCCCGGCCAGCCTCGCCGCGACATGCCTGCGCGATCTTCACACCAGCGGCCTCGACGGCGCCTCGATCATCGGCGAACTCACGCACGGAGACGGTCTGGAGCGCCGCCTCCAGCTCGTGTGCTGAGCGGAGCGCGCCCGCCTCACTTGGGCGGGGACGGGCTCGACTCGGCAGGCTCCTTGATGGGCTCCTTCAGCGTTTGCATGTAGGCGAGCACGTCGCGGAGATCACGCTTGGAGAGAACCATGCCGAGCGGGGGCATGGGGGAAACGGGAGGCGTCCGCTCTTTGATTTTCGTCTTTTCCAGCCGCTCGATGGCCCCGGCGGGCGTCCGCATGGAGAGCGTGCTCTCCGTCTCCTCCAGAGGCGTGCCGGTAAGCACGGTGCCGTCGGCCAGGGTCACCGCAGCGATGCCATAGCCGGCTTCGATGACGGCATTCGGGTTCATCAGGGACTGGAGCAGCTCAGCCGGCTTCCGTGTCAGGGCCACGCTGCCGAGCTTCGGTCCGGCATTGCCGCCGATGGGGCCGACGCGGTGGCATTTCAGGCAGGTGCCCTGGTTTTCAAACACCCCGCGCCCTTTCACCGGATCGCCACCAGCCAGCGTCAGATCATAGCTGGTGCGCTGGCTGGAGGCCAGCCAGGCTTCCACAGCGGCCAGCTTTTCCTTCACCGGTGCCTCGCTGCGCTGCCCGGCAGCCTCGACGAGGTCGAGCTGCGCCCCGACCGGGATCTGCCCGGCCACCAGCGCCGTCAGCGCCTCCGCCAGCAGCACGGGCGCCGCAGGCTGGGTGCTGGGGGCCAGGAGTTCGTAGGCCGTGCGCAAATCGCTCTCGGAGCCTTTGGGCAGCAGGGATTTCACCACCGCCTCCGTGTCCTCCGGCTTCAGCTTCGTGAAGACACGGGCCGCCGCCGCACGCACCTCCGGACTGGCACTCTCCAGCAGCGGACGCGCCGCCAGTCCCAGCTGCTCCGTCGCGCTCGTCCGCAGCTCCAGCGGCATCTTTTCATCCGAGGCCCAGGACTGCAGCCGCTCCGGCTTCAGTGGCAGGCCGAATTCACCGCAGACCCGTAGCAGCGCCGGCATCAGCGCCACCGGCTCGAGGGAAAGAAGTGCCTCCAGCGGCGCAGCGAGGGTGGCTTTGAGCGGAGCCTTGTCCCTCGCAGGCAGCGGGCGGTGCAGCCCGGTGGTCGGGTCGATGGGGGGCGGGGCGGTGAAGTTCAGAAGCGTCCGCAGTGCCAGTCCGCGGAAAGCCTCGGACAGGCCGGCATGGCTGGCGAGTTGGGCCAGGTTCGCAGCGGCCTCAGGTGTGCCCGTGACCTGGTTGGCGCGCAGCAGACGGCGGAAAAGAATTTCATCCTGATAAAGCGCGGGCGGGTTTTGCCCGAAGAAGCGCCGGGCCTCGGCCGCCAGAGCAGGCTGGGCGGCAGGAATCGGCAGATCATTGATCGCCCGCACGGCCTCCGCAGCGATGGCGCGGTCCGGATCCCGCAGAAAGCCGGCAATGGAGGGCGAGTGCATCCGGCGCAGGGCCAGCACTGCGCTCAACCGTACTGCGGGGACCGGGTGCACCTTCGCCTGCTCCAGTGTGGAGAGCGGCGCCACTCCCTGCACCGCCATCACCCCGGCGTGCCGCTCCCACGGGTCCCCGGTGCCGCTTTTCTCGATCATCGCCAGCACCTCCGGCAGCGCAGAACCGTCGCCTATTTTCCCCAGCGCGATGGCGGCAAAGACCCGCACCCGGGGAGCCTCGTCCGCCAGCAGTTGCCGGAGCCGCGTCACAGCCTCCCCATCGCGCAGGTCGCCCAGCGTCCGTGCCGACTGGGCCCGCACCTCGGCATCCGCATGGTCCAGCAGCGGGCGCAGCATGGCCGCCTGCTTCAGCTGACCCAGCCCCCAGATGCCGTGCAGATTTTTATCCCGGTCCGCCAGGGCGGAAAAAATGGTCGCCGACGCCTCGCCTCGCCGCACCAGTTCGAACTGCGCCTTCTGCCGCATGCGCCAGTCCGCATGGCCAAGGAGTTTCGTCAGATCCTCAGGCGTCCGGCCTCCCAACCCTTCGGCAAAGAGTTGCTTCGTCTCCTGCACCACTGGGCGTTTCACCCCTTCAGGCGAAAAAATCGTGAAGACGTTCCCCGCATCCGAGCGAACCCAGCCCCCGCCAAAGTCGACAAGGTAGATTTTGCCATCCGCGCCAAAGTCCACGTCCACATTGGCCACGCCGCTGTGGAAAAGGTGCTCGTCCTTCATCGCGTACGTCGCCCCCGCCGCCTCCGCCTTCCACGAGTAGAGGAAGCACTGGTTCTGCGACCCCTTGTAGTCGCAAACCAGGAAGCTGTTCCGGTAGCGGTCGGGCAGGCTCGTGCCGGAGGTGAAAACCAAGCCCGACGGCCCGTTCGTCAGGTGTGCCAGCGGAGGGAGGATGAAGAGCGGCTGCCCTTCATGATTCGGCTTCCACAGATTTTCCGCCAGCCAGTGCGGCCGCTGGTCAAAGCCGCCGTCCTTGATGAAATCCTTGCACGTCGTCAGGATCTGGTGGCCCATGTGCCAGCCCGTATCCCCGCCCTCCAGCAGGTAGGACACCCGCGCTTCGTCCCCCTGGTCGGAGTTGTTGTCCACCGTGAAGAGGTCCCCCTTTTCATTAAAGGCCAGCTCCTGCGGATTCCGCAGGCCGTAGTAGAAAATTTCCAGCCCGGTCCCGTCCGCATTGCAGCGGAAGACGGCTCCGGCTCCCGGATCGGCCAGCGTTTTGCCCTCCTTCGTCTTCACGTTGTAGCCCCGGTCACCCATGGAGAAATACAGCTTCCCGTCCGGCCCCCAGATCAGCCCGTGCAGGTCGTGACCGGCCAGACTGGTGCGCACGCCAAAGCCGCTCAGCAGCGCCTCCCGTTTCTCGGAGACTCCGTCACCATCCGCATCCTCCAGCACCCAGAGGTTCGGCACGCAGGCCAGGTAGACGGATTTGCCGTCGCGCGGCAGCAGCCCGATGGCCGGCCCATCCACGCTGTCCTTGAAGTTGGTGGCAAATTCCTTCACCTCGTCCGCCTTGCCGTCACCGTCCGTGTCCACCAGGCGCACCACTTTTTCCGTGTCCGTCGTGAACCAGCCCTCGCCTGTTTTTTCCTTCCACTTTTCGTAAACCTTCGCCCGGTCCGCCACCGTGTTGCAGGCCAGGTCGTCCATCACCCAGTAGGAGTGGTGCCGGTTGTCCTCGATTCCGTGCATCCAGCGGAAGGTCTCCGTCACGTAGACGCGCCCCTGATCGTCAATAGTCAGCGCCGTCGGGTTCTGCACCTGGCCGGCCACGGCAAAGGGCTCCACCTTCAGCCCCAGCGTCTGCACAGCGGCAGGCGGAGCAGCTTTTTCGGCAGGAGCCTTCGCCTCCGTTCCCGGCACGGCCAGGGCGCGGCAGGTCAGCAGGCTGAGGGCGAGGAGTGGCAGCAGGGATGTCTTCACAGGTGGAAAAATGGTGTGCGGAACGGCTCGAATCCCTGCTTCAGATTGACTCCCGCGTCAAGGCGGGTCGGAACCGCCCGGCAGCACCACGCGAGGAAACTCCAAATCCGCAGTTGCAAGCTCTGCACCACGCGCTAGAATTCCGCCCTCAGAAAAAACGCCTCGATAGCTCAATGGTAGAGCAGTTGACTCTTAATCAATTTGTTCCAGGTTCGAGTCCTGGTCGGGGCACCACTTTTACTCCAGGCCTGCCTGACAGGTGGAAAATCAACGCACATGGAGCCACCATTGATCGCGGTCGATCAACTCAACGTTCACTTTCCGGTCCGCGGTCGCGGTGAGCCGGTCAGAGCTGTGGACGGAGTCTCCTTCAGCGTCGCCGCCGGCCGCACCCTCGGCCTCGTCGGTGAGAGCGGTTCCGGCAAAACCACCATCGGCCGTGCCCTGCTCAAGCTTGTCCCAGCCACCAGCGGCCGTGTCCTCTACGCCGGCCGGGACATCCTTCCCCTGCCGGAAAAGGAGTTCCGCCCCCTGCGCAAGGAGTTGCAGATGATTTTCCAGGACCCCTTCAGCTCGCTGAACCCCCGGCTCACCATCGGCGCCATCATTGCCGAGCCGCTCGAAATTCATTTCCCCAAACTCGCCCGCAGCGAGCGCGACGCCCGCATCGAGCACCTGCTGAAAAAAGTGAACCTCCCCGCCGAGGCCGCCGCCCGCTACCCGCACGAGTTCAGCGGCGGCCAGCGCCAGCGCATCGGCATCGCCCGCGCCCTTGCCGTGGAGCCGAAATTCATCGTCTGCGATGAACCGGTCAGCGCCCTCGACGTCAGCGTGCAGGCCCAGGTCGTTTCCCTCCTCCAGGACCTCCAGGACGAGCTGGGCCTCGCCTACCTCTTCATTTCCCACGACCTCGCCGTCGTTCAGCACATCAGCCACGACGTCATCGTCATGTACCGGGGAAAAATCGTCGAAGCCGCCTCCGCCACCGCCATCTACGAGGCCCCGCAGCACGAGTATACGAGGAAACTGCTCGCCGCAGCCTATTGACCCACATGACGAAGGGCGCCCCGCAGGACGCCCTTCGCTTGAAATCAGAGTGGAAAGTCCGGGCCGGTTATTTCTTCGCGGCGGGCTGGTAGGACTTGATGAAATCGACGCACTTCGTCACCTGCGGCAGGCTGTTGTCCCAGTCGTGTTCGTACTCAATGGAGGCAGGTCCGTCGAACCCCTGGCTGAGCAGTTCGTCGAGGATGCCCTTCACATTGGACACTCCCGTGCCGTAGGGCACGTCGTGCGCTTTGCCGCCCATCTCGTTCAGGTCCTTCAGGTGGCTGCTGACGACGCGACCCTTCAGGATTTTGATGCACTCCACGGGGTCGAGCCCGGAGCGCAGCCAGTGGCCCGTGTCCGCGCAGGAGCCAATGCGGGCATCGCGATCCTTGGTCAGGCTGAGAATGTAGTTGGGATCCCACATCTTGTAGTTCGGGTCTTTCTCACGCTTCGGGTGATCGTGAAAGCCGACTTTCACGTCGTACTCTTTGACCATTTTTTCGATCGTGTCGATGGCGTCGGCGCTCTCCGTGTTGATGACGTGCAGGCCCATCGTTTTGGCGAATTCAAAAATCTTCCTGGCTCCGGCCTCATCCTTCGGAATGCCGACCACGCCGTAGGCCACGGCGGTCAGGCCTTTTTCCTTCAGCTTCGCCTTCACGGCGGCGACGACATCCGCCGGGGCGTCGTGGCTCCATTTTACGTCCTTCTTTTCCGGGCTCAGCGCCTGGCCGGGGTAAAATTCGATCACCTTCGCCCCGGAGGCGGCGGTTTTGTCGATGGCTTCAAAAACCGTGAATCTGTTAAAAGTGTATGCCTGGCAGCCAATGGCGATATTGTTGATTTTCGCATCCGCCGGGATGGGAGCTTCCGCGCGGGACAGTGCGGGCGCGGCGGCAAAGGCGAGGGTGAGGAGGCTGGCGAGCAGCGTGCGTCGTTTCATGATGGATTTCATATGAGTGGGAACAACGTTAGGAAGCGCCCGCACCAATGCAATCCCGCCCCGGCGTCGGGGAACGGACGATGCCCGCAAACTTTTCTGCCAGGCTACGCGCTCGCGGACTGCCGCTTCTTGCGCTCCAACGCCGCAGCCACGAACCCCTTGAACAAGGGATGCGGAGCCGTGGGCTTGCTCAGGAACTCGGGATGGAACTGGCTGGCCACAAAGAACGGGTGCGCCGGGATTTCCACGATCTCGGGCAGCGTCCCGTCCGGCGAAAGTCCGGAAACGAGCAGGCCCTTGGCCTCCAGCTGGTCTTTGTAGGCCGGATTGAACTCAAACCGGTGGCGGTGCCGCTCACTGATCGTCGTTTTTCCGTAAAGCGCGGCCGCCCGGCTGCCGGGCAGCAGGTCGCACACGTAGCTGCCCAGCCGCATGGAGCCCCCCTTGTGGGAGACGGACTTCTGCGTTTCCAGCAGGGCGATGACGGGGTGCACCGTGTTCTCGTCGAACTCCGTGCTGTTAGCCCCGTCCAACCCGGCCACGTTCCGGGCAAATTCGATCACCGCGATCTGCATCCCCAGGCAAAGCCCGAGGTACGGCACCTTCGACTCCCGCGCATGGCGGGCCGCGACGATTTTCCCCTCGATCCCCCGCTCGCCAAACCCGCCCGGGACCAGGATGCCGTGCACCTGGTCCAGGTGCGGCTCGGTGCCGGTGGTTTCCAGCAGTTCGGATTCGAGCCGGATTAAATTGATGCGGCAGTTATTGGCGGCGCCGGCGTGGCTGATCGCCTCGTAGACGCTCTTGTAGGCGTCGGGCAGCTCGATGTACTTGCCCACCACGCCGATGGTCACTTCATTTTCAGGCGCAATGAGTCGGTGGACGGAGGTCTTCCACGCCGTCAAGTCCGGCTCGGGGGTTTCCAGGTGCAGCAGCTTGCACACCTGCGTGTCCAGCCCCTCTTCGTGCAGGATGAGCGGCATTTCGTAAATGGAATGCGGCACATCGATGGCCTCGATCACGTTCTCCACGGGAACATTGCAGAACACCGCAATCTTGTCCTTAAGTTCGTGGTCCAGATGGTGCTCCGTCCGGCAGCAGATGATCTGCGGCTGGATGCCAATCTCGCGCAGCTTCGCCACGGACTGCTGCGTGGGCTTGGTTTTCAGCTCGCCCGCCGCCTTGATGAACGGCACCAGCGTCACGTGGATGAAGAGCACATTGTCCCGCCCTGCCTCATGATTGAACTGGCGCAGCGCCTCCAGAAACGGCAGACCTTCAATGTCTCCCGTCGTCCCGCCAATTTCCGTGATGATCACGTCCGCCTTTGACTGGGCGGCCACTTCCTTGATCCGGTCTTTGATCTCGTTCGTCACGTGCGGGATGACCTGCACTGTTTTTCCGAGGTAGTCCCCCCGCCGCTCCTTGCGCAGGACGGACTCATAGACCTGGCCGCTGGTCAGGTTGTTCAGACGCGTCAGCGGCGTGCTGGTGAAGCGCTCATAGTGCCCCAGATCCAGATCCGTCTCTGCACCATCGTCCAGCACATAGACCTCCCCGTGCTGATACGGGGACATCGTGCCCGGATCGACGTTCAGATAAGGGTCAAATTTTTGGAGCACCACCTTGAGCCCGCGGGCTTCAAGGAGGGTGCCCAAAGCAGCCGCCGTCAGGCCCTTGCCCAACGAACTGACCACGCCACCGGTAACAAAAACGTACTTCATGAATTGGAGAGCAAAAGCTGCTCGACGAAAGCCGCTTGCTCGGGCGTGTCAACCCCGGGTGACGTTTCCGTCGTGATCACCACGCGAATTCTTGCCCCGTTCTCCAGCGCCCGCAGCTGCTCCAGGCTCTCCGTCTGCTCCAGCGGCGAGGGTTCCCACGTGACAAACTGACGCACAAACTCCCGTGTGTACCCGTAGATCCCGGCGTGCCGGTAGCACGGCACCAGCGGCGCATTCCGCGGGTAGGGCAGCCGGCTCCGGGAAAAATACAGCGCATCCCCGCTCCGGGTCAGCACTACTTTGACGATGTTCGGATTTTCAATGTCTGCCTCCTCCGTCATCGGATTCGCCGCCGTGATCATCGGCAGCCCGGGCGTGTCCCGCAGGGTGCGCGCCAGTTCGTCCACCAGGTCCGGGGAAATCAGCGGCTCGTCCCCCTGGACGTTGATCAGAAAGGGAAAATCCGGGTATTTTTCCGCCACCTCGGCGATCCGGTCCGTCCCGCTCGGGTGGTCCGCACGCGTCAGGCACACCTCCGCTCCGAAATCCCGCGCCGCCGTCGCGATCCGCTCGTCATCCGTCGCCACCACCACCCGCGCGACCTCACGGCACTCCATGCAGCGCTCCCACACATGCTGCACCAGCGGCTTTCCCGCTATGAGGTGCAAGGGCTTGCCGGGAAACCGCGTCGACGCATACCGGGCCGGAATCACGACGAGTACGGGTGCTGATGATAATTTTACACTCATTAGTTTAATTAATTTAATCTGATCGAAGGATATTTTCGCACGGGTGAAGCAAAAAATCTCATTTTTCGCTTGCGCTAGTTCGGAGGTGGGGTAGACTGCAAGTGTTCCGCAAGGAGCAGAGGGGCAATCCGGTTGGCTTCGCTTAGCGATTTAGGGGGTTTTTCGCAGTTACGCCAATTGGATTGCCTCGTAATTTTTCCAGAAACGGCACTTGGGCAACCAAGTGCCGTTTTTATTTTTTATCGGTGGTGCCCGGCCCCGTCCGCCCGCTCCGCCCGGCAAGCCGCCCCCTGATCGCAGCAACAACCCATTGCTTTTGCGCCATCTGCCAGAGAGCGACAATCCTTGCTGCGTCCATCCCCGACCTGCGGCGAAGTCTTTTCGCTCGATTGACGGCTCCGCCTCGAGAGGGTTATTTTAAAAAGTTTTTAAAAACGTTTAAGATTTCTTGATATTTAAATTATTCTCGATAATGTACAGTCCGTGGTGCGACGATGGATCAGCCTTCCTGTGCTAGGCCTCGTGCTGGCTCTCAGTGCCAGCTCGCTGGAGGCGGCGGGGCGTTCCTCCACGACCAAAAAAAAGTCGCCGCCCTCCCGGGCCGAAAAAGCGAAAAAAGACACCCCGGTCAAATCCTCGAAAGGCAGGGCTCCTTCGCCCCCGGCGCCCAAAACCGCCAGCAAGTCTGCGGTCGCAACTCCAGCGCGAAAGCGGCCCCAGCCGGCTCCCGGAAATAACGCAGTCAAAGCTCCCCCCAGGCCCCCGGAGACCGATCCCCCGCCAGCCGAAGCACTGCCCGAGCCGCCCCCACCCGTGGCGCTCATGCCCTCCACGCGTTCCGTGCTGCTCGCCACCGCACAGCGGATTGAGAAGGAATCTGCACGCAAGGCCGCCACCGCCCAGGTGAAAACGCCCAAACGGCCCTCGCCGCCGGCTGCGGCCCTGCCCAGCTTCGGCACGGCGGAGGCTCAACCACTCCCCCTCTCGCAAAGGCTGGCCACCACTACAGACGGAGCCGCCACGATTTCCCGCCTGCCCCAGCTCCGGGCCGCAGCCTCCGCCGGCGTGGCCACCCTGGTCAAAAAACTCGCCAAAGCCCGCGTCGAAGCACTTCCCGAGCCGGCCGCTGCACCGGCCAGACCCGCCGCACCAGCTCCGGCAGGCAGTGTCAAGGAAACCGCCCAGGCCCTCGCCGCACTGGCCACCAGACCCGGCGCCACGAACCCGGCGGAGCTTCTCTCCATCCTGCGCGAGGAGGGAGACCGCGCCGCAGCCGCAGCCGTCCCGATGCTCAAAAAAGGGGCCTCCCCTGGCTCGCTGGACGGCGTCGGCCGGACCCACGTCACCGCCAACAAGCAGACGGACCTCATCATGGACCAGAACCGCATCGTCTTCAGCGGTGAAGTCAAAATGTCCAACGACCGCTTTCGCCTGACCTCGGACAAGCTCGTCGTCTACACGAAAAAAGACGGACAGGGCCTCAAATTTGCCGAAGCCCAGGGCAACGTGATGATCCGCATGCTCGACGCCACGGGGGCCGACTCCGACACCTCCGGCGCTGCGCAGACCGCCGTCTACCAGCCGGATACAGGCGAGATCATCCTCCGCGGCTGGCCAAAAATCATGCAAGCCGGCAAAACCCACGCCGCCTCCATCCCCACGGCGGAAATGATCCTCACCACCAGCGGCAAGCTCAAAACCACCGGCCGGAACGAGACGATCATCAATCCCTGAGCCCGGCGCAGTCCCTCCGGATTGCCCATTGCATCCACACCAGTTCGGATTTTCTTGCGGGATGCCTCTTTCCTCACTTCTCCCCTCGCTGCGCTCCGGCACCGACCTCACGCCAGACGCCGTGCGCGAGGCGGCTGACGCCCTTCTTTGCGAATCCCAGCCGACCGACGGCAAGGCGGAATTTCTCCGCGCACTCGCGGCGAAGGGAGAGAGCGCAGACGAGATCGCAGGCTTCGTCCGGGAGTTCCTGCGCCACGCCGTCCCGTCGGAACTGGACCTCGCCACCCTCGACCGCCCCGCCCTCGACGTCTGCGGGACAGGCGGCGACCAGCTCCACCTTTTTAACGTCTCCACCACCGCCATGTTTCTCCTCGCTGCGTCCGGAGCGGCCGTGGTGAAGCACGGCAACCGGGGCATCACGTCAAAAAGCGGCGGAGCCGACGTCCTCGAGGCCCTCGGCATCCGCATCGACCTCCCGCCCGCCGGATTTGCCGAGTGCGTCAAACGCTGCGGCCTCGGTTTCATGCTCGCTCCGGCCTGGCACCCCGCCTTCCGCGTCGTCGCCCCGGCGCGGAAAATCCTCGCCGCCGAGGGCACCCGCACCATTTTCAACCTCATCGGCCCCCTGCTCAACCCCGTGCAGCCCCACTACCAGCTCGTGGGTCTGGCCGACGCCACCCTGCTCCCCGCCTTCGCTGAGATCCTCACCCTACTCGGCCGCCGCCACGCCTGGGCCGTTCACGGTTCCGCCGGGGACGGCCGCGGCATGGATGAACTCTCCATCCTCGCTCCCAGCCTCATCTCCGCCACCCGCGCCGGCGCCCTCAGCCAGGAAACCATCAACCCCGCCTCCCTGGGTTTCGCCCCGGCCCACCTGAACCAGCTCGCCGGAGGCGACGCCGCCGTCAACGCCGCCATCCTGGAAGGCATCCTCCTCGGAGAAATCCACGGCCCCAAACGTGACATGGCCGTCCTCAACGCCGCAGCAGGCCTCATGATCACCGGACTCGCCCCGGACTGGCCCCACGCCCTCTCCGCAGCCCGGGAGTCCATTGATTCCGGCCGCGCCCACACCGTCCTCACCTCCTGGCGCGCCTTCGCCCACTGATTCGTTTTCCCGGCATTCCCCTTTTCCCCGCGCCATGCTTTTTCCCTGCCTCCGGCCCCTCGGCACCGCCTGCCTCTGCCTGCTCGGTTCCCTCCTCCCCGCCGCAGCGGCGCCCGGGGTCAGATCCGCGCTCACCGCACCGCCGCGCCTGCTCCTGGATTTCCCCACGGAAAACCGCGCCCTCGTCGAGGGCCGCCCCCAGGACTTCTTCATGGGCGTCGACCGGAACTTCGAGGGCCAGACCACCTTCGTCTGGGAGGGCGGCCAGTACGGCTTCGTTAGAAATCCCCTGCGCAACGGCGGTGAACTCGTCTACACCCGCTTCCACGAGGGCGTGGATATCGCCCCGCTCCAGCGCGATGCCAGGGGCGAGCCCCTCGATCTTGTCCACTCCATTTCAGACGGCATCGTCGTCTTCTGCTCCATCTCAGCCGGAGCCAGCAACTACGGGAACTACGTCGTCGTCCAGCACGAGTGGGGCTGGGGCCCCTTCTACAGCCTCTACGGGCACCTCAACCACATCGACACCCAGGTCGGTGCCACCGTCGCCCGCGGCGCCCTCATCGGCCACCTCGGCCACACCGGCAGCGGCATCGACAGACGCCGCTCCCACGTCCACCTGGAGCTGAACGTCCTCCTCAGCGAAAAATTCGACGCCTGGCACCTGCGGAACGAGGGCAAGCCCAGCGCTACCATTTACAACGGCCTCAACATGTCCGGCCTCAACATCGCCGGCCTCTACACTGCCCTGAACAAGGACCCCGGAGTCACCGTTCCCGGCTACCTCGCCACCGTGGAGCCGTATTTCAAGGTGACCGTCCCGCGGCGCGAACCCTTCGATCTTCTCCGCCGCTATCCGTGGCTCCTCCCCCTCGCCACTTCCGCAAAGACGCCCGTCACCTGCCCCTCTTGGGAAATCTCCTTCACCGCCTCCGGATTCCCCCTCACCGTCATGCCGAGCGACCTCGTCGTGCAGTACCCCGTGGCCACATGGGTGCAGTTCTTTGCCGGAAAGCACTCGTGGAAGACCATGGGCCGCCTCGGCGGCAGTGGAGAGACCGCCACCCTGCTCGCGAAAGGCACGGAATACGTCAATCTCCTTGTCGGCAATTTCTAATCCCTCATGAAACCCATCGTCCAAATCTCGCTCGACCTCACCAACATCGACGAAGCCCTCGAAACCGCCGCCCTCGCCCTGCGCGCCGGGGTCGACTGGCTGGAGGCCGGCACCCCGCTCATCCTGGCGGAGGGGCTGCACGGCGTCCGCGCCTTGAGAAAAGCCTTCCCCGGCATCCCCATCGTAGCCGATTTAAAGACCATGGACGGCGGCTACCTCGAAGCCGAGATGATGGCCAAAGCCGGAGCCACCCACGTCGTCGTCATGGCCCGCGCCCATGCGGAGACGATCAAATGCGTCGTGAAAGCCGGCGCTGACTTCGGGTGCAAAGTCATGGGCGACAACATGATTTGTGAGAGCATGATCGACGGTGCCAAATTCCTCGAAGACCTCGGCTGCGACTACGTCATCCACCACATTGGCTACGACGAGCGCCGCGGGATCGCCGCCGCCGGCCACCGCATGCCCAGCCCGCTGGACCAGCTGCGGGAGGTCGTGGAGGCGGTGAAAATCCCCGTCCAGGCCGTCGGTGGCCTCAGCCTGGAGCAGGCCATCCAGTGCCCCCAGTACGGCGCCCCGCTCGTCGTCCTCGGCGCCCCCCTCACCATCGACGCCGACGCCTTCAAAACCGCCGACGGCAACCTCGAAGCCTCCCTCCGCCTCATCTGCGACGCCGTCCACGCCCAGGACGTGCCAGCGTTTTGACCGGTTGCCAGCCGGGAGAAAGCCCTGCATCGTCCATGGCCTCCCGTCCTCAATTCCCGGCTCCCTGCTCGAAGAATGCGCGAAGTCTTTGATCTCCTCTTCAGAATCCAGAAACGCCACAACCTGCACCTGATGATCATCGGTGGATGGGCGCTGCAGGCGCACGGCTTCGCGCGCAACACTCTCGACGTGGACTGTCTGGCCGCGCTGGATGATGCCGCTGGAACGAGTGATGCACTGGAAAAGGCGGGGTTTCACTGCTTTGACGAAATGAAGGCTTTCCGCCGGTTTCGCCACAGGGTGGACCCGATGCTCATCCTTGACGTAATGACAGTGAACACCGCCACCTTTGCCAGGATGTGGGAGGCGTCCGTCCCGCTCGAAATCGCCGGCCACACCCATCGAGTGCCCTGCCTCGCCCACCTCATTTCCCTCAAATTGCACGCTGCCCAAAACGAACACCGGACCGAAAAAGACATCGGCGACATTATTCAGCTGCTTTCGTCGAATCCCGATTCCATCGCACCCGCAGAGCTGCACCAGCTTTGCGACAAATTTGGCACTCCCGCCCTGGCCGCACGCCTTCACGAATTTCTATGACGCCCGCCCCCGTCCCAACCCCAAGCCCGGAGCTTGACCTCGAATTCCCCGTCGCTGACGGCCCCGGACCTCCGCCCCCGAGACTCAGCAACGAAGAGTACCTGCGCTTCATCGAATTCAACCGCGAAGTCATGCGTACCAACGGTACGGCCGGGCGGCTCCTGAGCCTGCGGCACAGGCCGGTGGAAAGGATGTTCGCGCTCGACTAAGCCCTCCATGTTTCGTGAAAAATGCCGCCGCCACTGCCATCAGTAACTTTTTGGCCATTACAAATAATCACAAACACAAATTGTGCGGACACTGTCCGCACAATTCGCCCGCAATCGTTTGATGCTTGGCATTAAAACGCTCCCTCACGCGCCTCGTGCCACCACCCAACCGCGCCGAACTCGCCCCCGCCTTGAAACTCAAAAACAAAAAATCATGAAATCCCCAGCCGTCGTCAATTACGCCCCGGAAAAGGGCTCCGTCGAAATCCGTGAAGTCGAAAAGCCCGTCATTGGCGCGGAGGACGTGCTCCTCGAAGTCGCCAACGTCGGCGTCTGCGGCTCCGACCTCCACCAGTGGACAGCCGACCACTCCTGGCCGGTGAACTATCCCGTCGTCCTCGGTCACGAGTTTGGAGGGCACATCGTCGAGGTGGGAAAAGACGTCCAGGGCTGGCGCGAAGGCGACCGCGTTGTTTCAGAAACCGCCGCCATCATCAGCCCGAACAACCCGATGACCCGCCGGGGCCTCTACAACCTGGACCCCACGCGCAAAGGCTTCGGCTACGGCGTGAACGGCGCCATGACAAAATACGTCCGCGTCCCCAGCCGCATCCTGCACCACGTCCCGGACCAGCTCCCTTTTGAACAAGCCTGCCTCACCGAGCCCTGCTGCGTCGCCTACAACGCCGTCGTGAAAAACGCCCGCATCGAGCCCGGAGACCGCGTCGTCGTCCTCGGCCCCGGCACCATCGGCATTCTCTGCGCCGCCATGGCCAGACAATGCGGTGCCCAGGTCGCCATCGTTGGCCTGCCCCAGGATGCCCACCGCCTGGAGATCGCCCGCGGCTACGGATGCGAGGTCATCATCGGCGATGCCAAACCGTGGGCTCAGGAGCGCGATGGCCTCGGCTGTGATGGCGTCATCGACGCCGCCGGCGCCAGCGTCACCCTCAAGATCGCCCTCGACATCGTCCGCCCCGCAGGATGGATCAGCAAGGTCGGCTGGGGGCCGCAGCCGCTCGGCTTCAACCTCGATCCGCTCGTGCAGAAAAACATCACCCTCCAGGGCAGCTTCAGCCACAACTGGCCCGTCTGGGAGCGTGTCATCGCCCTGCTCAGCAGCGGCCAGTTTGACGTGCGGCCCATCATCGGCGGCGTCTGGCCCGTCACAGAGTGGCACGAAGCCTTTGAAAAAATGCACAAGGGCGAAGTCGTGAAGTCTGTCCTCAAACCCGTCTAAGCCATTTCCCATGCGACTTGAAAACAAGGTCATCATCGTCACCGGCAGCTGCACCGGCATTGGCAGGGCCATCGCTGAACGCTGCGTGGTGGAGGGGGCGAAGGTTGTCATCCACGGCCTGGAACCACAGCTGGGCGAAGCCGTGGTGGCGGCCCTCGGCCAGGACAAGGCCGCACTCCTCATCGAGGACCTCACCAACGACGGCGCTCCGCAGCGCCTCGTCGAGGCGGCCCTGAAAGCCTTCGGCAAACTGGACGCCATCGTCAACAACGCCGCCCTAGTCGCCGGGTCGAACCTCCACACCACGGACCTCGCATACTTCAGAAAAATGCTCGAAGTAAACACCGTGGCCCCCTTTGCCCTCATCCAGGCGGCCCTCCCCGAGCTTCGAAAAACCTGCGGCTCCGTGCTCAACATCGGCAGCGTCAACGCATGGAGCGGCGAACCCAACCTGCTGCCATACAGCGTCTCAAAAGGCGCACTCATGACGCTGACCCGCAACCTCGGTGACACGCTGATGCGGGAGGATGGCGTGAAGGTCAATCAAATCAATCCAGGCTGGGTCCTCACGGAAAACGAGGCCCAGCGAAAGCGCGACCACGGGCTGCGCGAAGACTGGTACGCGGATCTCCCCAAGGTGTACGCCCCCTCCGGCCGCATTCTCTGGCCGGAGGAAATCGCCGCCGCTGCCATCTTCTGGCTGGGCGATGAAAGCGGCCCCGTCAGCGGCCAGGTCATGGATCTTGAGCAGTACCCCTTCATTGGCAGAAACCCGCCGAAGGACGGAACCACCATCCCCATCAAATAGGCTCCCCGGCATCTCCGCACTCCATCGGCCGGCAAGTCGCCCCCTCCTGCCACCGCCCCGGCACCAGCGTCTGGCGGGGCAGATCCGGCAGGCCAAAGCCCCGCTGCTCCACCGCAGAGACCAGAGTGTTGATCGCCGTCACGGAAATGGCATCCGGATTCACATTGATGCCGGACACCAGCCCCTGCCTCCCCGGAGTCCTGCGAACCGACGCATACGCGAGTCCCAGGTCCTGAGGCACGCGATACCCCAGCCCGGCCAGCAGCTCCTGCATGCCGCGCAATCGTGAAACAATGCAGTCCACCTCATGACGCCGAATCCACCGCTTGATGGCCCTGGCTCCCTCAGCGTTCAGCGCCGGGACGAGACAGGGGGAAAAAGCCGGATGCTCAGGCCGTTGCAAACTGAAGCGCACCCGGCCCGCAGACAGCTCGAACAATGCCTCGCTTTCCAGGTGGCGCGTCGTCGCCACGCCGATCCTCCGGTAGCCGCGGGCGGCAAGCGATTCGAAGAGAAGCTGAATGTTCTGCCTGTCTTCGGCGTCCACCACATCGGTGATCCGGGCCTTCGGTTCAGCTCCATGGTGGATAAAGGCAAACTTGCGCCAGTCCCACTTCCACTCCGCATAGTCCACTTCCCAAAAGATGGACGCCCAAACCCCGTGAATTCCCCGTGCCGTAAAAATCCGCCCCAGCCGGGTCGAGTCCTCCGGACCGCTTTTGTAAAAGTGTTCAAGCTTGTAGCCAAGCTGGGCAGCCCTCTCCACAGCGGGAGCGTGGAATTCACCAATCATCCGCGCCATTTCCGGGTCATCAGGATCGAGATTTGTCACCCACGCGAGCGTGCCCTGGTATTCCCTGCGTTTCGCCAGCCGCAGGTGCGACATCAGCTCCCCCAGCCTCGGATCCCGCCGGTAGCCCAGCTTTCGCGCCGCCTTCACCACCTTCAGGCGCACGGCAGCACTGATCCTCGGGTCGTCCCGCAGGGCACGGGAGACCGTCGAGGTGGCCAGCCCGATGCTCTCGGCCACTGCAGCCATGGTGATTTTTGGCGACTGGTTGTTCATGCAACGTTTGCACAACATGCAACTTTCCACGGCGTGGACACCCCCCCATTTTGGGCGAATGCCCCTCCCTTTCACCACCCGCCACCGCCTTGGCCCCGCCCTTGGCGTGCTGATCTTTCTGTGCGCGATCATCACCGGCAGGGCAGAACGCGCCTACACGACCGTTGGTTCCACCATCTCAGAAAATTTCGACGCCCTGGCCAGCACCGGCAGCGCCAATGGCATGACCACTGAAATCTGGAAAAGCCCACCGCTGATATCATCCCATGCGCGAAACTTCTTACGGGTTTCGACGGCCCCAAAGTGAGGCAAATCTCCATCGCGCCGCCGGCACTGCACGCATAGACTTGCACCATCCACATCACGATCCAATGCCTCTGTGAACTCCACCCCTTTTTCACGACGAAAATTTCTCGCTGCCGGACTGGCGGCTGCGGTGGCGCGTTCCTGTCCTGCGGAGACGAGCCCCTTTCAGCGGAAGCCCGCCATGCTTCCGGCGAAGGCAAAATCGCTCATCGTCATCGTCACCCAGGGCGGGATGAGCCAGATGGACACCTTCGATCCGAAGCCTGCCCTGAATCGCTTCGATGGCAAAAAGCTGACTCCGGATCTCCTGCCAGGCATTGGTGAGGTGAAGACGTTTTTTGGCGGGAAGGACGGCTCGCCCATCATGCGCAGCCCTTACCAGTTTTCCAAACGGGGCCAGTGCGGCATGGACGTCTCGGAGCTTTTTCCCGCCATTGGGGAGTGTGTGGACGACATGTGTTTTGTCCGCTCGCTCACCTGTGACTCGAACAGCCACACGCCCGCCATGTTCCAGATGAACACGGGCACCATCCAGCAGGGCTTCCCATCGCTGGGAGCCTGGCTGCTTTACGGATTGGGCAGTGAAAATCCCGATCTGCCTGGATTTTGCGTCATGGTGCAGAAAAACGCCCTCGTGAATGGTGGTCCGGTGAACTGGGGCGCGGGGTTTCTCGGGGCGACCTATCAGGGCACCTACCTGCGCAGCGGCACCACGCCCATTCTGCATCTGGATGCCCCGGCAGACTTTCCCCCGGCAGCGCAGCAGGGCAGCCTGGAACTGCTGCGCACGTTGAATCGCGAACACCTGAAAGGCCGCGAGGACGACACGAATCTCCACGCCCGCATGGCCAGCTACGATCTCGCAGTGCGCATGCAGGATCGGATGCCGGAGGCAGTGGATGTGGAGGGCGAGAGTGATGAAATGCGGAAGTGGTATGGCCTGGACGACCCCGACACGGAGGACACCGGACGGAAGTGCCTGCTGGCCCGGCGGCTGGTGGAGCGCGGCGTGCGGGTGGTGCAGATCTATACCGGATCCGCCCAGTGCGGCGGGGCATGGGACGCCCACAGCGATCTCAAAAACGGTCATCGCAAATGCGCCAAGTCCATCGACCGGCCGGTCGCGGGACTGCTCCGGGATTTGAAACAACGCGGCCTGCTTTCCCAGACGCTCGTGGTGGGGTTGAGTGAATTTGGCCGCATGCCAATCTCCCAGGGCGGCTCCGGCCGGGATCACAACCCAGGGGCGCAAACGGTGTGGCTCGCCGGAGCGGGCATCAAGCCAGGCACCGTGGTAGGCGGCACGGACGAGCTGGGCTATCGCGCTGTCGACTCGCCCCACCACCTGCGGGACCTCCATGCGACCATCCTCCGTCTGATGGGGCTGGACGACATGCAGCTCACTTTTTACTTCAATGGCCGCAACTACCGCCTGACCGAAAATGGCGGGCAACTCATCACCCCCGCCTTGGCATGAAATCCTGGATCCCAGCCCTGTTTCTAACCGCCAGCGCCATGGCAGCCGACCCGTCGCCTGGCGTGGCACAACTGGCCTCGGAAGTCCGCGCGCTGGGCTGGATCGTCTCTCCGGCCCGTTCTGAAAAAGGCGATTGGGACATTTTCCTCATGCGGCCGGATGGATCAGAGCGGCGCAACATCACGAACACCCCGGAGGCGAATGAATCCTATCCGCTCTTCTCGCGGGATGGCACGCGGCTGCTCTATCGCAAGCTGAAGCGCGACGAAACCATCAGCGGCAATGATTACGGGATGCAGGGTGTGCCGGTGGTCGCAAACAGCGATGGCGCCAACGCCAGAGCCCTCGGCGGCGAAGTCGATCTTCCGTGGGCGAGTTGGAGCCCGGACGGGAAGGAATTCGCGTGCCTCTCGCTCAAAGGCATCACCTTCGTGGATGCCGCGAGCGGAAAGGTTTCACGCACGCTGAAGCGAAACGGATTCTTCCAGCAGCTCACGTGGTCACCCGATGGAAAGTGGCTCAGCGGGGTTTCGAACGCCTTCGGCACGGGCTGGAGTGTCGCGCGGATGAATGCCGCCACAGGCGAGGCGAATGCCGTGAGCGCCATAGACAACTGCACACCAGACTGGTTCCCTGACGGAAAGCGCCTGATTTTTTCCAACCGTCATGCGTCAGACGTGATCGTGGGCAAGGCCGGATGGACGCAGCTCTGGATGGCGGAGGCGGATGGGAAAAATCCGCAGCTCGTCTATGCAGAAGATGGCCGGCACATCTACGGCGGACACATTTCCCCTGACGGAAAATATGTCCTCTTCACCGGCAACCCGCAGGAGGATGGCGATCCCTCCCATGGAGGTGCGCCCATGGGCCTGATGCGCCTGGCCGATGCACCGCTCATCGGTGGAGACGCCACCGCCCTCCAAAAGATTCACCCCAACGCAAAAAGCGGCCCCATCCTCACCCTGCCCGCCGGCTGGGAGCCCTGCTGGACTGCCTCAGAATCCCCGGCCAAAAAATGACCACCCGCCATTTCCTCACACTCCTGCCGGTTGCCGCGCTGCTTCCTTCCTGTGGAAGCAAGCCCGCCGCGCCGGACTCTCAACTTTCTACCCTCGGCACCGTGGAGGTGACGGCCCGGCTGGTCGAAATCCCCGAGGGTGCCATCTTTAAGCGCGACCTCTACGACTACGCCGCCATCCTGAAATACGAGGTAACGGCAGTTCATCGGGGCACCGTGGAAAAAGGCGCCACCATTTACGTCGGCCATTACGACCCGTGGAAACCCCGGTCCGAGGCCGCCGACAAGCGCGTGAAAACCATTGGCGGCACGCTGCGGCATTTCACCCCGGGAGAGCTGCACCGCATGGCCATGGACGTCCCCATGGATGAGCACTACCTCGGCGGCATCGTGGATAAATATTTCGGGAAACACGAGGGCCCGGTCTTCTGGGCGGTCTGGACAACTCCCGCCCGCTAACGACACAGCCCCCCATGCATTTCCGCATCTCAACCGTGCTCGCTTTTCTTGCCCTGCCAGCCGTGGTCGGAGCGGGGGTGAACTATCACGAAAGCATCAAGCCGCTCCTCACCATCCACTGCACGAAGTGCCATGGCGCGGAGGAACAGAAAGGCGGCCTGCGGCTTGATCTGCCAGAGGCCGCCATGCGGGGCGGAGATTCCGGCCCGATCATCATCGCCGGGGCATCCGGGCAGAGTGAACTGATGAAAAGAATCACCTCGCACGAGAGCGATGAACAAATGCCTCCCAAAGGTGCCCGCCTCAGCGGGAAGGAAACAGCCACGCTGCGCCAATGGATTGATGAAGGGGCGCCATGGCCGGCACGGGATGAATACTGGGCCTTCTCCGCACCGCTGGAGTCCCCCCTGCCGCCTGGCCAAGCCGCCAATCCAATCGACCGCTTTATTGAGGCGAAGCTGGCCGCCGCAGGCATCACTCCCGTCCCTGCCGCCGATGGCCGCACGCTGCTGCGCCGTGCGTTCTTTGATCTCGCGGGAGTGCCGCCATCGCCGGAGGAGGTGGAAGCGTGGAGCAGTGATCACTCCCCCGATGCCTTCGAGAAATTGATCGACCGCCTCCTCGCCGATCCCCGCCATGGCGAGCGCTGGGCCCGGCACTGGCTGGACCTGGTGCGCTATGGCGAGAGCAATGGCTACGAGGACGACAAAGTCCGACCCCTGGCCTGGAGGTATCGCGACTATGTGATCCGCTCCCTGAACGCTGACAAACCCTACGACCGCTTTGTCCAGGAGCAACTGGCAGGCGATGAACTGTGGCCTGACGATCCTGACGCCTGGATCGCCACCGGCTTCGCCAGGCTGGGCGCATGGGATGGCATGTCCAAGGAGCCCGACAAGCAGCGCCAGGATTTTCTGAACGACGCCACGGACGCCACCGGTGCCGTTTTCCTCGGCATGACGCTTGGCTGCGCCCGTTGCCACGACCACAAATACGACGACATTTCCCAGCGCGACTACTATCGCATTCAGGCTTTCTTCGCAGGTGCCCAGCGCGACGTGCGCCGGATGAACGTCCCCATTTCCGAGCCGGAGTCTGTCACCGCAGCCTTCATCCGCGATAACGGGGAACGCCTGCGTCTAACCACGGAGCGTGATGACCTGCTGGCGAAAGCCCGGGCGGCCTTGGAGCGGGAGCGAAAGCCGGAGGATCAG
>JANOAS010000335.1:0-4972 GCA_031411255.1 bacterium | reverse complement strand
GACCGCATGGCCGGGTGACAAGGAGGCCTTCCGCCAGATCACCCAGGACACCTACGTTCCCGTCATCATCCTCGGCGGTGCCGCCACGGATGACGTGGGGCTGCTCCAGACGGTGGCGGACTCCATCGAGGCGGGCGGCGCGGGCGTCGCCATCGGGCGAAATGTCTGGCAGCACTCCCGCCCGGTGGCCATGGTGCGGGCCTTTCACGCCATCATCCACGAGGGAGCGAGCGCTTCAGAGGCGCTGAAAATTCTGCGCGGGGCTTGAAAGCGGCTGCTCTCCGCAGCCGGGGGGGCGCCGGTGCGGAAATGCCGGTGCAGACCAGGCGCAACCGGTGGCTGCTTGAGGTGTTTGTTGTCGCTTTATCAATGCGCCTCTCAATTTCCCTCCGCCTCCTCATTTTCTGCCTCCTCCCGTATGCCGGGCTCCGGGCGGAGAAACCAAACGTCCTCCTCATTCTGGCGGACGACCTGGGCTGGAGTGATGCGGGCTGCTACGGCGGGGAGATCGCGACGCCAAACCTGGACGCTCTCGCGAAGGGCGGCTTGCAGTTTCGGGCGTTTTATAATTCCGCCCGCTGCTCGCCCACGCGGGCGTCGATCCTGACCGGGCTTCATCCACATCAGGCCGGATTTCCAAATTTGTCCGGCACGCTGCCGGGAAATGCCGCGACGCTGCCGGAGGTGCTGAAACCGGCGGGCTACCGCAGCTACATGGTGGGCAAGTGGCACCTGAATGACCGGAATCCACCGACTGCGCGCGGGTTCGACGAATTCTACGGCATGCTGGGCGGCTACAATTCCTGCTGGCAGGAGGCCCCCTTTTACACGCGCTGGCCGGCGGGAAGGGAGAAGCGGGCGTATGCAAAGGACGGTTTCTATTCGACCGATGTCTTCGGCGACTACGCGCTGGATTTCCTTGTCGATGGAAAAAAGGCGGGCGCGCCCTGGTTCATGTATCTGGCCTTTAATGCGCCCCACTTTCCCCTCCACGCACCGGAGGCGGACATTGCGAAATACGAGGCGCTGTATTTTGAGAAGGGATGGGACCGCATCCGCGAGGAACGGCTGGCCCGGCAGAAGGCGCTCGGGCTGGTGCCGGCGGACCTGATGCTGACGCCCCGGGCGGTGATGCCGGAGAACAAATTTAACAAACAGACCGGCTGGGCGGGCAAGGAAATCCCGGCGTGGGACACGCTGCCGGAAGACCGGAGGCGGGACCTGGCGCGGCGCATGGCTGTCTACGCGGCCATGGTGGCCTGCATGGACCGCGCCATCGGCAGGGTGACGGACGAGCTGAAAAAGAGCGGCCAGTTCGACAACACGCTCATCTTTTTTCTCAGCGACAACGGGGCCTGCGCCGAGTGGGACCCGTATGGCTTTGACAAGAACAGCGGCCCGCAAAACATCCTGCACACGGGTGACGATCTCAAGAACGTGGGCGGGCCGGATTCCTACATCAGCTACGGCAGCGGCTGGGCACATGCGTGCGACACGCCGTGGCGGCTCTTCAAACACTACGCCCACGAGGGCGGGACGAGGACGCCCTGCATCGTGAGCTGGCCGGCTGGGCTGACGGCGCACGGGATCTGCGAGACGCCGGGGTACATTACGGACTTCATGCCGACCATCTGCGAGGTGACCGGGGCGGTCTACCCGAAGGAGCAGGCGGGCCGCGCCATCCTGCCGCAGGAGGGGAAAAGCCTGGCCCCGGCGCTGCGCGGGGAGCCGGTGGGGCAGAGGCGGATTTTCATCGAGCATGAGGGGAACCGGTCCGTGCGGGACGGCGAGTGGAAGCTGGTGGCGGTGGAGGGGCAGTCCTGGGAACTCTACAACGTGGCGAAGGACCCGGCTGAAATGCAGGACCTGGCCGGAGCGCAGCCGGGCCGCGTGCAGGAGCTGGCGGCCGCGTGGCAGGAGTGGGCGGAGCGGTGCCAGGTGGTGAGGAAAAAGGAATCCGCCGGGCCGGTGGCCACGCCGGAGATCGCGGGAAAGCGGCTGAGCCTCTCCTGCACGGTGGAGACGCGGGCGCGGAGCGGGGTGATCCTGGCGCAGGGCGGAAACCAGCTGGGCTACGCGCTGTGGCTGAAGGAGGGCAAGCCGGTCTTCACGGTGCGCACCGGAGGCCAGGTGGCGAACGCCTTTTCCCCGCAGGAGCTGGGATTGCGGGCGGTGGTGGCGGCGCGACTGGAGGGGGACGGCACGATGGCGCTCATGGTGGACGGGAAGGAGGTGGCCACGGGCAAGGCATCCGGGGTGATCCCGAAGCAGCCGCAGGACGGGCTGAGTGTGGGCGAGGACGCGCGTTCGGCAGTGGGGGACTACGAGGCACCGAACCGCCTGGAGGGCACGGTGACGGAGGTGAAGGTGGAGGCCTCTGCGGTGACCTCGACGGCCTCGCAGCCACCGAACATCATATTTGTCCTAGCCGATGACATGGGGGTGGGGGACACGAGCAGCTACGGGGGAAAAATCGCGTCCACCCCGCAGCTGGAGCGGCTGGCTCGGGAGGGAGTGAGGTTCACGCAATACTACTCGGCCTCGCCGATCTGCTCGCCGTCGCGCTGCGGGCTCATCACCGGGCAGTACCCGGCGCGGTGGCGGATCACCAGCTTTCTCCACGAGCGCGTGGAGAACCGGAAGTGCGAGCAGGTGGATTTTCTGGACGCCGCTGCGCCCTCGCTGCCGCGGGTGCTGCAGGCGGCGGGCTACGCCACGGCGCACATTGGCAAATGGCACATCGGGGGCGGGCGGGACGTGGCGGATGCGCCGAAGTTCGCCGCCTACGGATACGACCTCGGCCTGGGCACCTACGAGAGCCCGGAGCCGGCGGCGGAGCTGGGCCTGAAGACGCTGCCCTGGGGGCCGGATGAAACCAGGGAGCCGCAGCAGGTGCCCCGGCACGAGCGGACGCGCTGGATGGTGGACCGGACGATTGATTTTCTGAAGAAGAACGCGGGCAGGCCGTGCTTCGTGAACTTGTGGTTTGACGACACCCACACGCCCTGGGTCCCGGCCGGAGCGGTGAAGGAAAAGGACGGCGGGCGGGCGAATCTGAAAAAGGTGACCGGGGAGATGGACCGGCAGATCGGCCGCCTGATGGATGCGGTGCCGGAGAACACGGTGCTCGTCTTTGCCAGTGACAATGGAGCGCTGCCCGCCTTCAAGGGGGAGCGAAACAACGGGATGCGTGGGAGCAAACTCAGCCTGTACGAAGGCGGGATCCGGCTGCCCTTCATCGTGCGCTGGCCGGGCCACGCCCCGGCGGGGAAGGTGGACGAGGCGACCGTCATCCACGCCGTGGACATGCTGCCCACGCTGGCCTCCATCGCCGGAGCAGCCCTGCCGAAAGACTTCGCCGGTGACGGGCTGGATGTGTCCGCAGCGCTGAAGGGCGCCCCCCTGGCGCGGAAGGGCCCGCTCTTCTGGGAATACGGTCGCAACGACACCGCCTTCAAATACCCCGCAGCGCCGGATCGCAGTCCCAACGTGGCCGTGCGGGACGGCCGGTGGAAACTGCTCGTGAATGCAGACGGCACCGGCGCTGAACTCTACGACCTGGCCGCAGACCCGAACGAAACCACGAACGTCGCGACCGCGCAGGCAGACCGTGCCGCCACCCTGACCGCAGCCGCCCTGGCGTGGCGCAGGAGCCTCCCAAAACTGTGACCGTTCCAGCCCTGAAACCGGTCCTTGCGACCAAGGCAACCCCCTGATCAAGAGTCTTCCATCACTCGGCTCCCGAACTCCCATCCCCCAACCCAGCTTCCAGCCTTCCCCCAAAATAACGCCCACTCGCCACAAAAAAAGCCCTGCGCGCCACCGCGAAACACGCACCTGCCCCCAAAAAACACCCACCCGCGTCCGAAAAATCGGCGCTTCAGGATAAATGACCACCGCTTCCTCCACAAAAATGTGAGCCCATAAGCAAAACCACTGCTGCGCTCCAAAAAACCGCCGTCCCACACCGAGAAATCAACGCTCGCGTCAGAAAAACACCCGCTCCACCTCGCGAAACCGCCATCCGTTCCCAAAAAACGAACCCGTTGGGAGAAAAACCGCCACTTCCCCAAAAAGAATCACGGTGCCGCGACAAAAAACCGCCGCTTCCCCATAAAAAACCGCCGCTTCGCGACAAATAATCGCGGCTTCGATTCAGAAAACCTCCCCTCCGCCGCGAAAAACCGCCCCTCCGCGCCGCGAACCCATCATCCCAAATTCCAGAAGGGAGACCGCGGATTTCGCAGATGCCTCGGATGTTAAGCAGGTTTTGCGAAAATCGGGAGTCTCCCGGCAGGTGAGAGTGCGATATTCTACAACTCGGGCAATCTCCGTGACATCCGTGTTATCCGCGGTTCTCATTCCTCTTTTCAGGATCATTCCCCCGGAAGGCACCCGCGCCTCCGTCCGCAAAACGCCCGCACCCCAGGCCAGAACCGCGATGCGGTTCCCGGGCTTCTGCCAACTTCCCGGGGTAGCCTTCGTGGCCTCAGGCAACCCCGGGCTGGAGGACGGAACGCCTGTGGCGTAGAAATCAGAACCTGCGGCAGAGCGTGCCTCCCCTGTTTTACCCTAAAAACGGCGGGAATTTAACAGGAGGGCATGGAGGAAACGGAGAAAGCACCTGTTGCGCCCATGCCACCCGTCACCTGTCGGATGAGGCGGCAGGACTGTGATGTCCGTGCCTTAAGGGCTGGTGCTCCGTTTCCTCCGTCTCCTCCTGTTCCAAACCATTCCGGCATTCAAGTTTACCCAAATGACCATGGAACTGGTATCAGACCAAACCCAGGGTCACTCCGGTGGAACACTATGGCGAGCCGGCCAGGGGGCGGGCCGCGTGGATTCCCATCCGCATGGGCATTTGCGCGGGGCACGCTGGCTTGGGGCGATGCGGCGCGGCGGGAGGCCCCCCCCACCCCGCGGGGGGCCGCCGGCAGGTGGTGGGGCGGGGCGCCCGCCCCGCCCCGGCGGG
>JANOAS010000334.1:0-25039 GCA_031411255.1 bacterium | reverse complement strand
GTCGCGCACGCCGTCGTTGTCGGGGTCGATGAAGACGACCACGCCAGCCAGGGGCAGCTCGGTGGCGTCCTGGACGCCGTCGCCGTTGGCGTCGCTCCAGACGTAGTCGCCGATGCTGGCGTTGCCCTGGTAGCCGAAGTCAGCCGTGGTTACCGTGTCGCCGGCAGCGAGGGTGACGGTCGTCTTGTTGTTGACCGTGGCGTCGGGGTCGCCCGTTTGCGTTGTGCCTGCGGGCAGGGTGGTGGTGTCCACAGCCACCGTGTAGGTGCCTGGAACCAGTCCGCCGATCGTGTAGGCACCGGTGGAGGAGGTGGTGGCGAACGGTTCGTTCGCATCGCGCGTCCCGTTGTTGTTGAGGTCAATGAAGACCTTCACGCCGGAGAGCGGCAGCTCGGTGGCACCCTGCAGGCCGTCGCCATTGGCATCGTTCCAAACGTAGTCACCCACGCTGGCGTTGCCCTGGTAGCCGAAGTCGGCGATGGTCACGGTGTCGCCGGCGGCGAGGGTGACGGTCGTCTTGTTGTCCTTGGTGGCGTCCGGATCGCCGGTCTGGGTCACTCCTGCAGGCAGCGTCGCCGTATCCACGGCCACCGTGTAGGTGCCGGGAACCAGTCCGCCGATGGTGTAGGCGCCGGTGGACGAAGTCGTGGTAAACGGTTCGTTCGCATCGCGCGTTCCGTTGTTGTTGAGATCCACGAAGACTTTCACGCCTGAAATGGGCAGTTCTGTCGCACCCTGCAGGCCGTCACCGTTGGCGTCATTCCAAATGTAGTCGCCCACGCTGGCGTTGCCCTGCAGACCGAAGTCTGCGGTGGTGAGCGATTGGCCGGCGGTCAGGGTGACGGTGGTCTTGCCGTCCTTGGTGGCATCGGGATCACCGGTCACGGTGGTCCCGGCAGGCTTGGTTGCGGGGTCAAGCGCCACGGTGTAAATGCCGGGCACGAGTCCGCTGATGGTGTAGGCACCGGTGGAGGAGGTGGTGGCGAAGGGCTCGTTGGCATCGCGCGTCCCGTTGTTGTTGAGGTCAATGAAGACCTTCACCCCTGCGAGCGGCAGCTCGGTGGCGTCCTGGGTTCCGTTGCCATTGGCATCGTTCCAAACGTAGTCACCCACGCTGGCGTTGCCCTGGTAGCCGAAGTCTGCGGTCGTCAGGGTCTGGCCTGCGGTCAGGGTGACCGTGGTCTTGTTGTTGATGGTCGCGTCAGGATCCCCGGTTTGAGTCACACCTGCGGGCAGGGTGGTGGTATCCACGGCCACGGTGTAGGTGCCGGGCACGAGTCCGCTGATCGTGTAGGCACCTGTGGCGGAGGTGGTGGCGAACGGTTCGTTCGCATCGCGCGTTCCGTTGTTGTTGAGATCCACGAAGACTTTCACGCCTGAAATGGGCAGTTCTGTCGCACCCTGGAGGCCGTCACCGTTGGCGTCATTCCAGACGTAATCGCCGATGCTGGAATTGCCTTGGTAGCCAAAGTCGGCGGTGGTCAGGGATTGACCAGCGGTCAGGGTTACGGTGGTCTTGTTGTTGATCGTTGCGTCCGGGTCGCCGGTCTGGGTCACGCCTGCGGGCAGGGTCGTGGTGTCGACAGCCACCGTGTAGGTGCCTGGGGCCAGTCCGCCGATGGTGTAGGCACCGGTAGGGGACGTGGTGGCAAAAGGCTCGTTGGCGTCGCGGACTCCGTCGGCATCCAAGTCAATAAAGACTTTCACGCCGGGAAGCGGAAGCTCTGTGGTTTCCTGCGTGCCGTTTCCGTTGGCATCATTCCAAATGTAGTCACCAATGGAGCCGGTGCCACGATCCACGAAATCATTGCCGCTGTCAGTCTCGCCTGCCTTCAGGTTCACGGAAAGCAGGCTGTCAGTCTGGCTTGCGTTGGCCACGTCTGCCGGGGATGTTCCGATGTCTGCGACGTTGTCTGCGTCGGCGATGCTGTTGTAGCCGGCGGGATCCTGTTCCACCACGACGTAGCCGCCCGGGACGACGGCACTGAAGGTGTAGCTGCCACCTGCGATGGTCACTTGCGTGGCTACGGGAGTTGCATTGTCGGGCACGCCATTGCCGTCGGCATCAGCGAACAATTTCACGGTTACTCCGACGAGCGGAACATCGCCGCTGCCATCGCCGTTGGTGTCAGCCTGCACAGATCCGCTGATGACGCCGAGGTAGCCGTCGTCGAGGAAATTCCGTCCGGTGACATTTGTGTTGACCACGGTCACGCTGATTTGGTTGTCGGTCAGGCTGCCTGCGGCGTCCCAGTCGCTGGTGGCACCGGATGGATCGGTCTCCTGCACGACATAGTTTCCGGCAGGGATATTTGGGAAGCTGTAGTTGCCGGAGGCATCGGTGACGACTGATGAGAGTTCGGAATCGCCGGCGCTGACGAGTCCATTTCCATCACGATCAAAGAACAGCTTGATGACGACGCTGGCAATCGGGCTGTCGCCCAGGCCGATGACGTTGTCATTGGTGGCGTCCGCGTCGTCGTAAACGGTTCCGCTGACTGCGTAAAGCGGGGGCATGGTGTCGAGGAAATCGCGGCCGGTGACATTGGTGCCGGTGAGGACTACCGGGATACGGTCGTCATTGGCACCGCTGACGTCTGCGGTGCTGGTGCTGCCTGCGGGATTGATTTCGACTACCACATAGTTCCCAGTAGCGACGCCGGTGAAGGTGTAGTTGCCGTTGGCATCCGTATAGGTCTCGCGCACCTGCACGCCGTCTGACGGATTGCCGTCGCCATTGGGATCCGTCCAGAGCTGGATTTTAACCACGGCGGCCCCACTGTCAGGGTCGGCGAAATTTCCGTCGGCATCGGTATCGTAACGGACTTGTCCGGAGATGCTGGCAAGTTGCGGGGCGTAACCGAAATCGGCAGTGAGATGCTGTTCGCCGGATGTTAGGGTGACGGCGGTGGTGTTGGCGGTGGCGATACCGTTTTCATCATAGCTTGGGGTGAAGCCTGCTGGTGGACTTGATACAGTGACGCTGAAAGCGCCTGCACTCAGGCCGCGGAAACGGTAATACCCGAGGGGATCAATGACGCCATCGCCATCGACATCCACGGTGCCGTTGCTCGTAATTTGCGTGGCAACGACAGCATTGGTATTGTCACGGAGTTGCACGGAAATTCCTCCCAGGCCAACTTCTCCGGAGTCAATCACTCCGTCGTTGTCGGCATCGTTCCATACGAAATCGCCGATGGACGCGCCCACGGGTTTTTCGATCAGGAGATCTTCCACTTCACCGTTGGTGGCCAACCCGGTGTAGCTGAAGAGGGGATAGGCAGGCTCGGTGGTAAAGATACGGAAGCGGGAGAGCCAGCTTTCCGAAGCGGAGCCGATGGTGCCGGCGGGAATGTCAAAGCTGAGTGTTATCGTTCCGGTGGCAACTGCCTGACTGACCACGAATTCACCTGGATCAAGGAAATCTCCGTCATGGTTCCAGTCAATCCAACCGGTCAACCATCCCGTGCCAGTGACGCTAACCTGAATGTCTCCGCCATTTCCGCTGAGCACGGTGCCATTGGTCCAGGAGGCGGTGGCAATCGGAGAAACTCCATTTTCATCGTCGGAACCAAAGAGGTCGTCACCATTGGCCAGGGAGGTGGCAATGCCGTTGGTATCCGCATCGGGAGCCGAGCCCAGATAAACGGTGGCGCCTCCGCCGGGGATAACGTGGCGTGCTCCATCCTGCTGGAGGGTGGTGATGCCATAAATAAGCGGCAGGTCACCGTAGTCGTAGTTCGCATTGGATACGAACGCGAAATCCACATTCGTCACATCGGTGCTGCCCACGGTCAGCGTCTGGATCACCGAGGTGCCGCTGGATGCGTTGACCGAGGTGACCGCGGCATTATTGGCGGTCGTGGTGGTGAGCGTTGAATTTTGCAACGCCGGGGCGGTGGTCCCAATTATCACCCGATAGCCGCCGCTGGGCAGGCCGCTGAAGCTGTAGTTGCCTGCGGCGTCTGTGACATCGGTGCCGAGGAAATCTCCTCCCGTGGTGTAAAGATAAACGACGATGCCGGCGAGTTCGATCTCGTCCTGCGGTCCTGCATCCTGATCCACGCCGTCATTGAAGAAATCATCAATATCATCGGCTGTGCCGACCACCCCGGTGTCATGGGTGACGATCGTGCCGGAAATGGCGTGGGAACCGCTCAATTTGTATCCGAAGTCGAGTCCCAGATTTCCGGCAGCAAGGTTCACCGTTCCATTTGTCAGGGTGATAGCCACAGATGAATTGGCACCGCCGTCTGCGTCGTAGGTGGCACTCATGTTTTCCAGCGCTCCGCCAGGTGCGAAATTAGCTGCGGGGACTCTGACTGTCCACGTCCCATCCGGAACGTTGGCGACGCTCCAGAATCCATCGAAATCCGTTGTAACCGTGTAGGTGGTAGTGCCGTTGCTGACGGTGACGGTGACGCCTGCGAGCCCTAGTTCGCCGGGATCTTGAACACCATCCTGATTGAGGTCCAGCCACACGAAATCGCCGAGGGCACCCGAAGGTTGATAGCCGAAATCGGCTCCCAAATAAATCCCGCCCAGACTGACGATCACCAGGGAGTCGCCGTTATCACCAGGCGGAAGGCCGGGATAGGAATTGTTGTTTACCGGGACTCCGTCGCGGTCTGGGTCGGTCGTTTGGGGGAGGGGTTGACCTCCGGATACGGGCAGCGTGGTGGTGAGGACCTTCACAAAATATGTGCCTGCACCGAGGTTCGTGAACTGGTAGAAGCCAGCCGGATTGGCGCCCGATCCATTGGCTGTCACCGTGGTGGCCACGGGGGTTGGGGAGTCTGGTTGGCCGTCCTGATTTGCATCCAGGAACAATTGCACCGTGACATTCGGGATGCCGGTTTCGGCGAAATCCTGGGTGCCGTTTCCATTGGAATCAAAAAAGACGAAATCCCCAATTGCTGCCGCGGCGGCAAAGCCAAAGTCTGCGGCGAGATACGTCTGAGCAGCGGCCAGCGTCACATCATGCGGATCCGCGGTGGTCAGGCGATATTTATTGCCGTAGCCATCGGATGGAATGCTCGCCGCATTTTGATCCACATCGACGAGATAGTTTCCGGCAACCAGCCCGCTAAACAGGTAGGTGCCAGTGGATCCAGTCGTGGTGATGGCAAGGACCGCATCCGTTCCGGCATCAATCACCCCGTTGTTGTTCGTGTCTTCATAAAGTGTGACCGTGACATTGGCGATGCCGGATTCGGTGGAGTCCTTCACGCCATCTCCATCCTCATCGATAAAGACGGTATCTCCGATGCTGCCGGTTCCCTGTGGCTGGTATCCGAAGTCCACGGTGCTCAGGCTGGACGTCAGATTTACCACCGCCCGGCTGTCACGCGTTCCGTCATAGTCCTGGATTTGCAGCACTCCGGCAGGAAACTGCGCGTCCGCAGTATTGACCACCACAATGTAGTTGCCTGCGGAAAGGCCTGTGAAGCCATAGATGCCGGTGGCGCTGGTAACCGAGGTGGCGATCAATGCGTCCGTGCCGGGATCAATCGCGCCATTGCCATTGCTGTCCTCGTAAAGGAAAACGTCCACGCTGGCGATTCCTTCCTCACCGGAATCCTGGGTGCCGTTGCCGTTCCAGTCGATGTAGAGCGAATCACCGAGGGTGAGAGTGCCGCTGGGTTTGTAGGCGAAATTTCTGTCGGCGTAAAGATTTCCACCGCTGGCCACCACGGTCGTGGCATTGTTGACCGTAACGTCCGGATCAAGAGTTTGGGTGGTGGATGCCGGCTGGGTTACGGTGACCGTGTAGGTTCCGTTGGGCAGCGAACCAAAGTTGTAAAAGCCGTTGGCATCGGTCGTGGTGGTGGCACTGGAGGTCCCGCTGAGGGTGACCGTGACTCCTGCGAGGAAATTTTCCCCCGGATCCTGAATGCGGTCCCCGTCATTATCCTGGAAGACGATGCCATTGATGACGTTCAGTGCCGAGTCGTAACCAAAGTCACGGTCGAGGTAGCTGTTGTTGGTGGAGAGGCCGTCGTTGTTGTTAATGGTGACGGTGCTCGCATTATTGACTGTGGCATCCGGGTCCTTGGTCTGCGAGAAACTGGTCCATGGCAGCGTGGCGGTATTGATAGTGACCGTGTAGGTGCCGTCGACGAGGCCGGTGAAAAGATAGGCTCCTGTGGCATCGGTGAGGGTTTGGGCTCCGTTGTCGAGAGTCACGAGGACATTGGCGAGTCCTGGTTCCGTTGCATCCTTGATGCCATTGGCATTAATGTCCCACCATACCAGGTCACCGATGGAACCACGCGGATTGATTGTCACGGTGACGGACCCAGCGTCGCTGTTCGTGGGGCGGCCGGAGACAAAAACGGCTCCGCTGGAGGTGGCAGTGTTGAGCGCCGTGGTGGTGTCCGGTTCTCCGTTAGCATTGATGTCCGGAGGGGTCAGGGCCCGGAAAATGACGTCGATGGTTTTCCGTGCACCGGCATTGAGCGGGCCGAGATTGCTCCAGCCCAGGGTGCCTGGGCTGACGGATGTGGGAGAAACGGTGGCGGAGACATATTGCAATTTGGACGGATCATAAGTGTCCACCAGCGGAACTGGATCCATGGTGGAAGGGCCATAAACACCAGTAGGTGGAGGAATGGGCACGGTGGTTACGCGGATGCCGATGCTGTCCACCCAGAGGATGCCGGGGTCACCGTTGGCCGTTTTGCTCGTTTTCAGATTTCCGGTGAGAGCCTGCACCAGCGGCCAAGTCCAGCTGGCATTGAGGGATGTGATATCAATCGCACGAACGGCAGCGGCACCTGTCCAGCCGTTGATGGTTGTGGTGGGGAGCGTCGAAAAAAGGGTTCCATTGATGGAAAAGTTCAGCCGGTCATCCACGAGAGCCTGGGATAGGTAACCATTGAAGACATATTCCACCTTGGTAATGGTGCCGGTGGGGCTGGCGAAGGACAGTCCGCTGTTCGCGAGATTGTCTGCACTTTGGGCTTGGTCGATCCGGGCGTAAGAGCTGTCCGGAGATCCCTGGGCGTTGGCGGCATTCTGCGCAGGACGGTTCCCGGTCACGGTGGAGGACCAGGACGTTTGCACGGGCGTGATCTTGGCCGCCACGGGTGCGGAGTAGTTTTCCAAATCGATCGTATAGGTGATCAGGTCACCGGCTCCGTAGGTGGTTGGTGAAGTGTTTTTTGTCACTTCCAAGGCACCGATGAACGGCCAGTCGGCGGTGAGCACGTTCACAGCACTGGAACTGACTCGACTAGGATCAAGACTGACCGGAATGGCCGCCGTCGCGGAATTCGGCAGGCTGTAGCCCGCTGGCAGGTCAGGATCCGTGATATCCACCACGGCGATCCATTTGCCGTCCGGCAGATTGGCGAAGGAGTAATTCCCACTGCCGTTGGTCACCGTGGTGGCAAACAGGGGATCGGTCGAATCGAGGACTCCATCGCCGTCCGCATCGTAATAGAGCCTTACCGTGATGTTTGCGATGCCTGTTTCGGCCCCGCCGTCCTGCACGCCATCGCGGTCCAGATCCCGCCAGATGAAATCACCCAGCGAATTGATTCCCGAAACAAACGACGTCACCGAATCCTGGGCCAATTCGCCTGTCTGTCCAAGTTTGATGGCGGCGGTGTTGTTGACCGTCACCGAAGGATAGGCAAGTGGAAGAGTCGCGGCGAAACCGACCGTCGCCGAATCACCTGCAGCCAAGCCGGAATCAAGCGTCCAGCGGATGCGGGTCACGCTGGCCGCAGCCGGCTCCGTGCCCACCCAGGTGGCCCCGTTGTCCGTGGACCAGGACACCACCACGGAATTTCCCGGCGGAATCGTATTTGCGGCGGTCGCCGAGCTGGCGACGTAAACCAGGCTCGCAGGAATGGCATCTTCAAAAACAAATGGCAACGAAAATGATGGATCACCCAACGGGGTGGTCCCGGTATTGACTGCGGTCATCGTGTAGGTCGCGGTGCCGCCTGCCGAGACAACCGCTGGACCTGTCTTGTCCAGGGTCACACTCGGCGGAGTGGATGTGAAGATGCCGCTGGTCGCACCATAATCACCGTTGAATTTTTCGTTGTCGAAACCGGACGCGACTTCCTGATAGGGAGTGAGCTGAGCGGAGCAACCTGTTGACAGGGGGATAAATTCATAAAACACGAGACCCACGGCCCCGGTATTGTTCTCCGGCAGGTTTGAAAAATAGAGCTGGTCCTCGAAGGGAATCAACTTCTCGGTGCCATCGTTGACTTTGACGATCACAATTCCGTAACATTTGACGAGGCGCACACAGAGCGGATCATACAGGCTGGGATCGCCCACCGGTTGCATCCAGGCGTTGCGGTCGGGAAGACCATCACCGTCGTTGTCAAAGCCTGCACCCACGTTCCCCAGATCATACCAGATCCCTTCCAATTGCGCCCTGGAGCCAGATTGGGGAGTACTCGTGGCCGGCCGCCAGCCAAGTGCCTGCTCGATTGCATCCAGATATTTGTCCGGCACTTTGCTGGTCGTGTTGGGCCAGACTTTGTTGGCCATCGCGGAAATCTCATTGCGCATGGTGACGGTGGATGTTTCCGCGACCCGGCGCGTCGTCGCCCCTTCCTGGGCACTCGCCCAGAAGTCGTAGTTCAGCCAAAGATCATCCGTAGTCACGGGTGCGGCGCCCGCCACACTGTTGCCTGCAGGATCCTTCAGGGGATAGGTGACAAAGAAATACTGCACGCTGCACTCACCTGGTGCCAAACTCGGAATCGTCCGCACAGCATCCGCCGCTCCACCGGGCATTTGCAGTGCAAATGTGCCCGCATAGCCGCTGGACCCGCTCACACTCACCGTCCGGGACGGAAAGACCCCGGGTGTTCCGGTGCTCGTCAACGGATTCACCAGGTCACCAACGTTGATCACAACGTTGGTTAGGGTAGTCGATCCCGTGTTGCAAATTTTCACACCAAGATGGGCTGCCGACGGGCTGTAGGACGACGGGGACTCCACATTGGAATCCACCACAAAATTCGGAGCAATAATCGGCTCCATCCGCAGGGGACCATCCGATACGACACCTGCCGAAGCGCTGCTGCTTGCCAGCACAGAAATTATTCCCAGCAACCTAGCACCAGCCGCACTCACTTTTTTCAGCCATTTCAACCTCTTCACGGTCATTTTAATTAATGGTCCCTGCGCTGGCGTCGATGTGTCATCCGACAAGGGGTGAAAGTTGCGTCCTCGCGTGGAAACTTTGAGTTTTTCCTTAACGCGGGAAAGCTGATTTCGAAGCGGTGCTGTAGTTTTCATCTTTTGCAGTAAATAACGATTAGAAACTGGTGTGGAGGACTTCGCGTGAACGTGAAAAATGGTTTGGCTGCCTGGTGGAACTCAATTTTGAAATTTAGTTCAAAAAGTGTTTATTTGCGGTTTTTTCCATAAACACAATATTGCCAATACTCGATCGTGTTAATTTTCGTGGTTTCTCTTCCCCTGCCTCACGTAGCGGCACCACCGTGCCATTGGCTGCCGCCATGATGTCAGCGGAGCAATGCTCAAACATGGAGCTGGCCAAGGGGGTGGGGAAGATGACGTCCTCACCCACGGGCAGCACAAAGGAAGTGCCCCAGTCCGGCACGGAGCGCACTTCCACGGAGTTAGTGAGCAGCGGACCCGGGGTGGTGAACCAAGCCTCCCGCGTCATGACGATGCCAAAGGTGGATCCGATGCGGTCACGTCCGTCGAAGAGGATGGTGCCGGCATTGCGCGGTAGCGGCACATTGTTGCGCATGAGGATCAGCGATCCGGCCGGGAAGGAAGCCGGGTCCGTGGCGTAGCCGGGCGGCTTGCCGTTGGCGTCATTGCCATCCCCCCAGATCTGGGTCGTGGCCGCCTGGGTGGGATTGGTGATATCCACTTCATAGCCGTCCTCCCACTGGTCATAAACAATCTTCGTCCCGGCGATGGCCACGGTGACCGCGATGACCGAATCCGTGGTGGTGTTTGTATTGGGTGCCAGCACCAGATAGTCTTCACGAATCTCGGCTTCCGGCTGGGGTACGTACCATTCCTGCACGATCGAAATGGCGGCTGCCGCAACCGACAGGGATGCGGCCATGATGGCCAGGAAAATCCCCTTGATGCCGATCCCGTGCTTCACGAGGGAAGCAGGACGGTCTGAATGGGTTCGGACGGCACACAGCCCACCGGCCGCCACTGCGGCGGCTGGGGTGGGGGAGGCTGGGTGGGAAGTCGAGCTAGGAAGGTTGACCGCTGGATGCATGTTCTTGGACGGTAAAAATGGAATGAAGGATAATTTCCATAATAAAGTAAACTAACCAGAAAAACAAGAAAAAACGGACAAAATATTTGAGTCTCAGTAATTGGAAGTGCGTCAGTTGCGGCGAATCGCCTGTCGGAAATGCGATCCTGCGCTTCAGTTGTGATAGGTTTCCAAAAACTGAAAAAGTAGCTGGCGCTGCGGTGCTCCGGGCGGCCTGCATTGGCACGGCTGGACGGCGCGTCTGGAGATTCCAGATCCCGGATTTGCCCATCCGGGCGGATGGTCCGGGGTTCGACGAGGCTGTGTCCCTGCTGGGGGAAAAGCGTGAAACGGTTTGGTCCGCAGCGTCATCCACCGGCGGCAGGCAGGCTGGCTGGAGGGACGAAGGTATTTTGAACGATGGTTTTCATTCTTGATCAGGGGAAAGTGTTGCTTGAAGCGCTGAGGTTCCGGGCTGGTCCCGAAATCGATCCCCCCACCACTCAACCGGCCGCAGGACGACTCTCGGGCACTTCGAGGCCTCGTTTCCGGGGAGGGGAGGAGTTGTCCCCCTTCTTCAAGGTCTCTTGGCGCTTTCAAGTCGGCTGCGGCCGGTTTAATTATGGTGGATATGTAAGAAGTGGTGAATATACGCTCATCTCTATATTTGAACCGTAAAAACAATAACAGCCGTGCAAGTTTGCTGAATTGCGTCAGTTCTTACTTTTGCGGCTCAGGTGGGAATTCGCAGGGTCACAGGTCCAGTGGGTACCGGGGGTTGCCCATGGTTTCGGTGGCCCGGAGGTTGGCGTCGTTCACGATGCCGCTGTCCTTGTCCGTGGTCACGGACTGGCGCTCCATCACCCATTCCAGGGCGGGCTTGCCGTTCACCACGTACTCGTACGCCTCCAGCGGGATTTCCCGAATGGTGATCCGGGCGTTGTAGATGACGGTGGTCTTGTCATTGACGGACTTGTTCGTCTCCGGGTCGCGGGTCTTGGAGAATTTCATCTTCTCCACCCGGTAGTCGTCGCCGGTGAGGGCCTTGAGGACGTTCCGGCCGGTGTCGAGCAACACCCCGGCGTGGGGGGCCACGGTCTCGTAGTTCAGGTGCCAGTGCGCGAGGCCGCGCCCGGCTTTTGAGAAGGCCTGGAAATCCGCAAAGCGCTTCACGGCGGGGATGCGCGGCAGTTCCTTGCCGAGGTTGTCGGCGTAGCGGCTGCCGTAGTCGGGCGAATGCAGGGGGCCGTAGCTTCGTATGAAGAGCAGTGGGGTTGCAAAGGGATGGGCCGAAGGGAAGCAGAAAGCGCGGGGGCGAGCGGACGACGGATTGGGCCTGAAAATAATCGATCCGTCCTCCCGCCTGCTGGCTGAATATGGGGCGGGCGGGGCGTTTTGACCGCAGAGCGGTCTTCGAGAGTAGCCGTGGACTTCAGTCCACGGTAAAGCCGGACAGTGTGGGTGTCGCGTAGCGACAGCCGAATCCCCGTCGCCGCGGTTCGTCTGGTCCGGCTGCGCGGCCGGGCGGGTCCCGAGGTTCCGGGTGACCGGAGGCGCGCGGGGCGGGACTCGATTGTCGCTACGCGACAGCCCGGCCATACCAGGCCACCGTGGACTGAAGTCCACGTCTATTGTCGGTTGTCGCTACGCGACAGGGAGGGGTGCTCATGGGTCCGGCCCGCACGATCCGTTTTGATTCTTCATGGATTGGCGGTCGTTTCATGCGCCGGCCTTGAGGGAGGGCGGGGGGCCGCTGCCGGGGGCAGGATTGACGAGTGATGAGCAAGGATTGTTGATTCGGGAAGGGAGGGAAGGCGCGGAGGCGGATTTCAGGGCTGGGGTTTCATGATCCTGCCCGGAATGATCCTGCCTGCTCCTCGGTGGAGAGCGCGGGGGCGGGGGACGCGAGCGGACAGGACGGCTCGACAACCGCAGGTGCCGGAGGTGGGGATTTACCCCAGTTGACCCGCAGGCTTGGCGGGGCGAAAAAAGGCGCGAGCCCCGGGTGGAGGGACCGGTGGCAGGAGGAGACCTCCGCTAGTCCCCGCGAAACCCGGGGCTCACTTTTTTACCTGACCGGTGGGGGGGGAGGCGGAAGCTGGGCAGTTTTTTTCCGCCCGGGCTGAGAAATTTCTCTGAACGCGGCGTATCCGGAAATTGTCTAGGAAGAGGGGACGCCCCTGCGTTCGGAGCGGGGGTGGGGGAAAAATATTTATTTGGAGATGCCACGTCGAAAGCAACAGCCGAAGGCCACGGGGGAAGCCGCCAGTGAGAGGGCGGGGG
Source organism: bacterium (assembly GCA_031411255.1). Classification (GTDB taxonomy): domain Bacteria; phylum Verrucomicrobiota; class Verrucomicrobiia; order Verrucomicrobiales; family V1-33; genus JANOAS01. The sequence goes on along the minus strand of JANOAS010000334.1, from coordinate 12,534 downwards.
AGGGGGAATTGGCAGAGGCTGCGGTGGCGCGGGCGATGGAGGCGGCGCTGTGGCGTGAGGTGAAAGAGGCCGGACGGATTTCCTCCCACCGGGGCAACTGGAGACACCCGGCGGGAGGTCCGTCCGTTTTGTCCCTGCTTCGATGGTGAAGCCGGACGGAGGGGATGCCCGGCAATGGCGGGCAAAGGGGGCGGGTCGGGCAGAGGAGAACCGGGGGAGCGATGCCCCTGCGACACGGACACTCCGGGGAAAACCCTGCCGGGAAATCAGCACCGGTACTCCACCCGAACCACCAGGCGGTGTCGTGTCGCAGGGTCACGCTGGGATTTTCCCGACGGGGCGGGAAAAAGTCCGGGCACCCTCACGCGTGCGGTTGACGGGACCGGCGGTCAGGAGGGTGCGCACCCTGGCGTCTCGTGGACGACGTCAGGAAAGGGAGCGGGGCGGAGGCGCGACAGGACCGGGCGGTGGCAGGCCGGTGCCGGGCAGGGGCTCCGGCAGGCCGGGGAGCGCGTGCTCGATGAGCACTGGCGCGGGGACCACGACGCTGGCGAGGTGGGAAAAGTCTTTGGCCAGGCGGGAAAGCTCGGAGGCGGGCAGGCTGGGCGGGCGGTTTTGATCCGGGTCGTCGTGCTGCGCCTTCGCGACGGCCTTGCACAGGCAGCAGGGGTGAGCGCCGTCGAAGGTCTGCTCCACACCGGCGGCGAGGCCGCCCTTTGCCGAATAGTTCACAAGCATCCCGGTCCAGGCGGCACACTGCAACAGGCCGAGCGGTCCGCCGCAGAGGTGCAGGCAGACGCCGAAGAGGCAAAGGAGCTGGAGGAGCCGGTTCAGTGAAGCATCAAGTGGTGCGAGGCAGGGACGGTGCGACAGTGGCGCACGGCGGGAGAGTGGCAACTGGATTTTTTGCGAGGATCGGCACGTGCGGGGCAGGCAAATTTCCCCCGGCCCGGCTCAGCGCGGGGCCTCCCAGGCCTCGATGGGATCGTATGGGGCGCTGTGAAGGAGGACGGTGTCGTCGCCGCAGAACTGGATCCAGTTTCGCGCAACGGGGAAGGGGAGGCGGAGGCGCTCGCGGCGGGGCTGGCCGGGGTGCTGCTCAGTGCTCCAGAGGGCGAGGGCGCCCTGGGCGACGGTGGCGACGATGTCACCGGCCTGGGACACGGCCATGGCGGTGACCTCGGTGGTGTGGGCGCGCCAGCGTTCGGCGGGCAGCTCCAGGCGGGAGGCGGTGTCAAAGACGCGGACCCAGCCGTCTTCATTGCCCACGAAGAGGCGCGCGCCGTCGCTGCTGAAGGCGCAGGCGCTGTCGTGGGTCTCCGGGTCGTCGCCGGGGGTGAGGACGGAGGAGGGGGCGGTAGGATCTCCGGCGGAGTAGAGGCGGACGCGGCGGCCCTTGAACCCGGTGGCGGCGATCCATTTCCCATCCGGGGTGATGGCCACGCTCTGGCCGGGGAAGGCGCCGTAGTCCATGGTCTGATTGGGCGTGTCCCGGGTGGTGCGGGTGTCCATGTCGATGACGAGGAGCTTGCCCGGCTGGAGGATGGCGATGCGGTGCTCCCCGCTGGAAATGGCGGCGTGGATGGTGTGGTGGAAGCCCTGGACGGCGGGGCCGCCGGGGGTGCGCCAGAGTTCGGTGAGGGTGTCTCCCTGCTCGGGCGTCCCCGGGCTGCTCTGCCAGCAGACGACCTCACCGGTTGCAGTGATGCGGCTGAGGACGCGGCCGTCATTCAGGGCGGCGAGGCAGGTTTGGCCCTCCGGAAATTTCGCACGGGTCCGGGTGGCGCGGTTCCAGAGGCGGGAGGTTTTGTCCGTGTTGCGGTAGACGACGTACTGGCCATTGAGCGAGGCGGACGGGTGGAAAAAGGCATGGGTGGTTTCCACGCTCGCGCGGCGCTGGGCCAGCGGGACGGGGGACTCCAGCGGCCAGCGGCGCACGGTGCCGTCGTCCGAGGCGCTGAGGATGGAGCGCTCCCCGGGGAGGAAGACGACGGACGGGGCGGGTGCATCAAGGCCGAAGAGAAAATTGACGCGCCCCTTTTGAGCCGCGCGGGTGAGCGGGCGCAGCGGCGGGAAGAAGGGGCCGGTGGCCTCGTGCGGGTCGTTCGCCCCGGTGCGCCCATCGTCATAGGAGGGCGACTTCGGCTCCGGATCGAGAAAGCGCCAGGTCATGAGCCATGGGTCGCGCCCGGCGGTGAGGAGCAGGGGCTCGTCCGGGCAGAAGGCGACGGCTGGGGGGGAGTGCCAGGTTTGGAAAAAAACCCGGGTCTTTTCCGCCACGCTGTAGACCGCGATGGAGGAAAATCCCTCCGAAGAAAAGACGCCGGCCACCCAGGCCCCGTCCCCGGAGAGGGTGATCCGTCTCACGCTGCCGCCCGTCAGACTGCCGAAGCTGACGAGAGGCTCGCCGGCGAAGCCATCCGCCGTGCGCCGCACCTCCACGGCATGACTGCCACGGGCGGAGGCGATGAGGGTGCCGTCCCCGGAGATGGCGACGGGCCCGACCACGTCGTTCGGCTGCACGGGGGTGTCCGTCGTGCCGGCGGCGAGGTTCAGGATGCGGGAGGCGGGCTCCTCTAGGCCGATGTGGAAGCTCGGGCTCTTGCCGTAGAGGATGCGGTTTGAATCCATCCAGCCCGCCTCTGCCGAGGGCCAGCGGATGGACTGCACCAGGCGGCCCGAAGCGGTCTCCACGACGAGGATGACCGGCCCCTCCTGCACGAGGTAGTGGCGTCCGTCCGGGGCAAACTGGAGCTGGCGGAACCCGACCGAGCGGGAGTCCTGGTAGAGGCCGGCCTCCGCCCGGGGCACGGTGTGCACGGGCTGGCAGCGGCCGGTTTCCGTCTCGATGCTGTGCAGCCGGCGGTCGCCCGTCAGGACAAAGGCGCTGCCGGTGGCTGGATTGAGCGCGAGACATTTCGGGACGGTGCCGTCGAAGGTGGTGGTCCAAGTCTCATCCCCGCGCGAGAGGCCGGCGACGAGCCGCCACTCAAACCCGCGCCGCGCCGGGTCCACCCCGGCGAGCAGGTGGCGCGCGGCGGCGAAATCAAAGCGCTGCCGCTGGCCGAAGGCATTTGCCACGGTGGAGTAGTAGCTGTCCTCCTCCGCCGCATCCCGCGTGGTGTGGGCCACGGCGGCGTTCTTCTCCGCGCGCCGCCAGAGGACGAGGCTGGCCGTGGTGCCGCCGAGGATGGAGAGGGCCAGTGCGGAAATGGCGGCCACGCGTCCTGGATTCCGCCGCATCCAGCGGCGGAGGCGCTCCGGCCTGGAAATGCGGCGGGAGAGGATGGGCTCCCCGGCGAGCCAGCGGTCCAGCTCCTCCGCGAGAAAGAGTGCGCCGGGCGGCCTGCGGGCGGGGTCTTTCTGCAGGCAGAGGCCGGCCAGGGTGGAGAGGTCCAGCGGAATGGCGGCCAGACCGGAGAGGGAGGCCGGGCCGCCATTCCCGGGCTTGAGCACGTCCGTCAGGCTGACCGGCTCCTCCTCTGCGATGCGGCGGAAAATTTCCGCATGATTTTTCCCCGTGAAGGGGACGCGGCCCGAGAGCATCTGGTAGAGCATGGCCCCGAGCGACCAGACATCGCTGGCGGCGGAGACATCCCGCGCGTGGCCGGAGGCCTGCTCTGGCGACATGTACTGGGGCGTGCCGAGGTGGGCGGAGGTGAGCGTGAGTCCGCTGTCCGCGTCGGAGAGCTTGGCCAGGCCGAAGTCGGTGAGGCAGGGTTCGCCCGCGGCATCGAGGAGCACGTTTCCGGGCTTCAGGTCGCGGTGGAGCACGCCGCGCTGGTGGGCGTGGTGGACGGCGCGGGCCAGCTTCGCCATCATGCGGGCCGCCTCTGCCGGAGGGAGGGGACCCTTTTTCAGCCGGTCGCCCAGCGTGCCGCCGGGCAGGAGCTTCATGGTGAAATAGGGCTGGTCGTCGCACTCCCCCACCTCATAGACAGGGACGATGCCCGGGTGGTCGAGGCGGGCGACGGTCTCCGCCTCCGTGCGGAAGCGCATGATGTCCTCCGGCCGGGCAAAGGCGGCGGAGCGCACCAGCTTCAGGGCGACGGTGCGCTTCAGGGTGAGCTGCTCCGCCTCGTAGACGGTGCCCATGCCGCCGCTGGCGATCTCGCGCACCAGCCGGTGCCCGGCGAACTCCACCGGCAGGACCAGCCGCCCCAGTTTGGCAAAGGCGCGCGCGGAGGGCGGCTGCGGCGTGGTGCCGGCGGGCGGAGTTTCCGCCCCGAGGGCCTCCTGAAAAAAGCACGCCATGCAGGCCTCCCCCGGCTGGAGGGGGGCTCCGCAGTCGGGGCAGGCGGGTGGCGGGCTGGGCTGGTGCTGGGGCATGGCATCCAGATTCACGCGGAAGGGTGCGGAATGTTACGCGGAATTTTTCGGGCTGGAGAGCAGACGGAAAAGGTAGCGCAGCTCATCGTCCACCTCCGCGTCCTCGCTCACGGCCGCACTGACCTCCTGGCGGAGGAGTGCGGCGAAGCGCCCGCGCAGGTCCGCCGCTGCCTTGCGCACGGCGCCCTCGTTTGTGGAAAAGGCCTGCGCCACCTCCGCCCAGTTCGGCCCCTCCGCGCCCGGGTGGAAAACCCGGCGGCTGATTTCCTGGAGGAAGTCCGGTCTTCCCCTGGTCGCGATGTCCTCGGCCAGGCGGGACTGGGCGAGTTCAAAGACGGTCCGCGCCCAGCGCCGGTCAAAGGCCAGCTCCGGGGAGTCCACCGAATCCGGCTCCATGCGGGCCTCGTCAGAGTCAAACTCCGACCACGGCACGATGAAAACGGCGCCGCCGCGCTTCAGCGCCGCGTCCTTCCGGTGCTCGGAGGTCAGCCAGTTTGAAAAGCAGCGGAGGAGGAAGGTGCGGAAGCGCGTCTCCCGGCGCTCCACGCCCCGCAGGGGATCCCGCCCCAGCATGTGGGCAAAGAAGCCCTGCACGGCGTCCGCCGCGTCGTCGTGGGACATGCCGCGCTGGCGGACAAAGATGAAGAGCGGCTGCCAGTAGGCGCGGGCCAGCCGCTCCAGCGCCTCCATGGCCGGGGCCTCGCCAGCCGCACCCGCCGCCATGACCATGCTCCACATCGTGGCGGGAAAAAGTCCGCGTTGCGTCGAGCCGGAGGAGGTAGATGGGTCGGAGGGAGGATCGGCAGGGTTTCCTGTCATGATTCCCGCAGGTCTAGCAGGGACTCGGCCAGCGGCAAGACAAAGATTTGCCACACTTGGGGGAGCGGGGCGGCGGGCGGGTTTCGGGAAAAATGTGTTTTCCCGGGCGAAGGAGTGTGCGTATCCATCCGGATGAATTCCGCAGCCATTTCCTCCCATTCGACGCTCCTGGCCGCCGCCGTCCTGCTCGCGGCGTCGCTGTCGCTGACCCTTTCGGCGGAAACGCTCCCCGCGAATCTCGTGGTGGATGGCGTGCCGGAGATCCCCGCAGCGCTGAAGGAGGACGCCGGCCGCTACCTGGAAATGCGGGCCGCCGCCTTTCAGGGCTGGCACCCGCAGCGCAGGGAGGCGCTTGTTTTGACACGCTTCGCCACCACCGCGCAGATCCACTCCGTGGCCATGCCGGGGGGAGCGCGGAAGCAGATGACGTTTTTCAGCGAGCCGGTCCTCGGGGCTGCCTGGGCGCCGGGCGGGGGGAACAGGCTCGTATTTTCCCGGGACACCGGCGGCAGTGAGAACTACCAGCTCTACGGATGGGAGGCTGGCAACGGCCGGTCTACTCTGCTGACTGGCTTCACTGGCGGAGTGAAAAGCCGGAACGTCTCGCCCGTCTGGGATGATGCGGGAGCGAACCTCTATTTCTGCTCAAATGCCCGCAACGGAAAGGACATGGACGTCTACTTCACCAGCCCGTCCACCGGGGCGGACTCGCTCACCCTGCTGCAGACCTGCACGGGCGGGGGCTGGAGCACGCTGGACGTTTTTGAAAACCAGGCCGGCCACAGCACGCGCGTCCTCCTGGCGAATGAAGTCTCCGCCAGCGAAGGCTCGCTCCACCTGCTCTCCACCGGCGGAGGGCCCGCGAAACTCGAAGAGCTGGCTCCTGCGGCGTCGGCGGGGAAAAAAGTGTCCTATGGCGGCGGCCAGTTCAACGCGGAGGGGGACCGGGTGCTCACGACCACGGATGCCGGGAGTGAATTCCGCAGGCTGTGCTGGATCGACATCAATACCCGCGAGCAGAAGCGGGTGGGCGGGGAGGTGCCGTGGGATGTGGAGGCCTTCGCCCTGACGAGGGATGACAAAACTGTGGCCGTGGTGACGAACGAGGACGGGTCGAGCGTACTGCGTTTCCTGGATGCCGCCACGGGCGCGGAAACGCTGCGGCCGAAGCTGCCGCTGGGCGTCATCAGTGATCTCCACTGGCGGAGGGACGGCTCCGAGCTGGGCTTTACCTTCACCAGCGCGCGCTCGCCCTCGGACGTGTGGTCGGTGAAGTTTCCCTCGGGCGAGGTCGTCCGCTGGACGGAGAGTGAAACCGGCGGGCTGGATCCCGCCCGGTTCGTCGAGCCGGAAATCGTGCGGCTGAAAAGCCACGACGGCCTCGCCATTTCCGGCCTGCTCTACCGCCCGCCGGGCACGGCGGAAAAGCCCTTCACCGGAAAACGTCCGCTCATCATCAGCATCCACGGCGGGCCGGAGGGCCAGTCGCGCCCCGTCTTCCAGGCCCGGAACAATTATTTCCTCAACGAACTGGGCTGCGCCATTTTTTACCCGAACGTCCGGGGCTCCGAGGGGTATGGGAAGACGTTTCTCGATCTGGACAACGGATTCAAGCGCGAGGACAGCGTGAAGGACATCGGCGCCTGCCTGGACTGGGCACAGACGGACGCTGGGATCGACGCCTCGCGCATCGCGGTCATGGGCGGCAGCTACGGCGGCTACATGGTCCTGGCCAGCCTCGTCCACTACAGCGACCGCCTGCGCGCCGGCGTGGATGTGGTGGGCATCTCAAACTTCCGCTCCTTCCTGAAAAACACCGCCGACTACCGCCGCGACCTGCGCCGGGTGGAGTACGGCGACGAGCAGGACCCCGCCATGGCCGCCTTCATGGACCGCATCTCCCCGCTCCAGCGCGTGGAGAAAATCAAGGTGCCGCTCTTCGTCATCCAGGGCCAGAACGACCCGCGCGTGCCCGTCACCGAGGCGGAGCAGATCTTCAATGCCGTGAAGGAAAGCGGGAAGACGGCCTGGTACCTCCTGGCCAGGGACGAGGGCCACGGCTTCCGCAAAAAGCCCAACGTGGACTACCAGTTCTTCGCCCAGATCATGTTTTTCCAGCAGACGCTGCTGAAGACGCCGTAGCCGAGTGCGTTCGCGCCCTACTTCACCACCTTCAGATGCACGAAGCGCTGGCCGCCGGAGCCGGCGGGAATGACGGCGCGGATGGTGCGGCGGGTGCCGTTGTCGGAGGTGATGTGCTCGTCCACGCCTGCAGTGGACCAGGAGCCGGGGGCGAGGGTGTCGCTCCACTCGACGAAGCAGGTGGCGTCCGTGGCGGCGTCCGTGAGCGTGTAGGTGAAATAGAGCCACCTCCCGTCCGTGGTCAGAGGCATGGGCGAGGAATCGGGCCGGGCGGGGTCGAGGCCGAGGGCGTACTCGACCAGGTTCGGCTGGCCGTCCTGGTCGGTGTCTGCGGTGGGCTGGGCGGGCACGGCGTGGGTGGTGGTCCAGCGGGCATAGGAGGTGGCGGGCAGTTCGGGCCAGTAGGAAACGGTGAGCGCCGCCGGGATGCCGCCCGGCTTGTCTGCGGCATCCGCCGTGCGATGGCCGGTGCCGAAAAGGACAAAGGCCATGGCGTTTCCCGGAGCCCACCCCGGCCGGGAGGCGACCTCCTGCACGAGCGCGGCGAGGTCGGGAGTGCGCTGGAGCGGGCCACGCTCGTCCAGCGTGGCCCACGGCGCGGGGGCCCACGCAGCGGTGGCCGTGGTCAGCGGGCGGATGCTGATGTCATTGACCGAGGTGGTGAAAACCGGAGCGCTGTCCGCCGCCTGCGCGCGGATGGTCAGGGAGGTCGCCTCGCTCTGCGCCTCGTCGGCGGAAAACTGGATGGCGGCGCTCGCGATGACCGCCCCGCGCGGGAGAGGCAGGCTTTCGAACCGCACGCCGATCACCTGGTTGCCCAGGGTGCCGTCATTGACCAGCTCCAAGTCCGTGCTGGTCAGGGACACCGCGCCCGCTGCGGACTGCTCGGCATCCGAGGCGCTGTCCACCACTCCTGCCGTGAGCGTCACGAGGGGCGAAGGTGTGCTGAAGCTCACGCTCAGCTTTGGCGGGGTGCCGCCCGCCAGATTGTACGACTCCGCCGTGCGGTGGCCGGTGCCGCTGATGAGGATGACCACGGCGTTTCCACTGGCCCAGCCGGGGCGGGAAACCACCTTTTGCAGGATGCCGGCCAGGTTCGGCGTGCGCTGGGCGGCGGCGGCCTCGCCCACGGTGGTCCAGGGCGCCGGCTGCCACAGCACGGCCGGGCTGGTCACAGCGCGCGTGCTCAGATTTCCCGTGGTGGCGGCAAAGGCGGGCGCGTCGTCGGCCGCCTCCGCGGCGATGGAGAGCACGGTCGCCTCACTCTGCGCCTCGTCGGTGGTGAACTGGATGGTCGCATCCGTGATGACCGCCCCCTGCGGCACGGCCAGTCCGGCGAAGCGCAGCCCCACCACCTGATTGCCCAGCGCGCCGTCGTTGGTCAGCTCCAGATCCGTGCTGGTGAAGTTCACCACGCCGGCGGCGGACTCCTCGGCGTCGTCATTGCCGGTGGCGATGGTGCTGGTGACCGGAGGCACGGTTATCTGCACCATCGCCGTGTGGATCGATCCATTTGCGTCAGTCACCCGGACCAGCGCGTTGTTCGCTCCCGTGTCCGCTGCGGTGGGGGTGCCGCCCAGTGCTCCATTGGCCGCCACCGTCAGCCACGCAGCTCCGTCCATTTTGCTGAAGGTCAGCGGTGCCGCCCCGCCCGTGACGGAGGTGGCGAGCGTGGAGGCGTAGGCCTGCCCCACCGTGGCATTGGGCCGCCAGAGTTCCCGGGAAAGAAACTGGGGCGGGGGAGTCGTGGCGATGGCAGCCACCTGGGCGTCAGTCAATGCAGAGCTGACAAAGCGCAGGTCATCCAGCCGCCCGCCAAAAAGCGGATCTGCCGCGATCCTGCTTTTCCCGATGTAGTTGTAGGTCGTGCCCACATCGACCGGGTTCTGCGTCATCGCCGTGTTCGTGGCGGCAAGGGCTCCGTTGACGAAAAGCTTGCCCGTGTTCCCGCTCAGCGTCACCGCCACGTGCGTCCACACGCCGGGCGTCAGCGCCGGGGCACTCAGGATCTGCTCGCCGCCGCCTGTGTTGATGGCGAAGCGCAGGTTCCCCCCCGCCGTCTTCGGGCAGACGTAGATGTAGTGCGTGCTGTCGTCCCCGGCGTCGAAGACGCGCTGCCAGTTTCCCCCGCCCGCCCAGTTCACCCACCCGGCGAAGGTGAAATCCGTGCTGTCGCAGAGCCGCGGTGAGACCTGCAGGTAGTCATCCGTGCCGTCGAGCGAGATCGCCTGCCCGTACCGGCCCGGCGCATAGGCCGGCGTGCCCACCAGCATGGCGTCCTGGCCGTTTCCCCATGTGTCGTGGCTGTCCCCGTCAAAAGAGTAGCGCGCGGAGGATCCCGTGCCCGCATCCGCCATCGCCTGCGTGTAGGCCAGCGGGGAGACCTTGTCCCGGTAGGTGAAGCCCGCGTCCGTCGGCCAGTTGTCATCCCAGACCACGCGCCGCACATCCTCCACCCAGTTGTAGATGGCATACCGCTCGACAAAGGGCGTGTTGTCCAGCATCTCGATGATCTTTCCCACCGTGGCGTCCTGCTGGGCGAAGGTGGGATCCGGGTCGCCCGTCCAGTTCGCGCCGTTGTTCCATTCCGTGATCCAGATCGGCTTGTCCACGCGGTCGTGGATGCCCTTGAGGAAATTGTAAAACTGTGTCGCCGCTCCCGCCGGGTCACCCGCATTCCAGTAGCTGCGGTAGTAGTGCACGGCCACGTAGTCCACGCGGAGCGAGGCCGCGCTGGCCTGGTCCATGAAGCTGTAGAGCCACGAGAGCCCGCCGTCGCTGGGCGCGGGTGAGCCCACGCGCAGCCCGGTGCCCAGCAGTTCCGGCCAGGTGGAGATCGCCTCGGCCACGGTCATGTTGGCCTGGTCGGTGTGGTCCGGTTCGTTAAACCCGAGCAGATGATTGATCCCCCGTGCCTCCCAGTTTTCACCCAGTCCCGGCCACCAGCGGTTCTGGCGGATGGCCACGTACTCGCGGTCCAGGGAGGAGTTCTGGTCCAGGCTCCAGTTGTACCACCATGGCGCCTTCATCGGACCGGCGGGCTGGTTTCCGGCCACGCCCTTCTTCGCCGTCCAGCGCCAGGGGAAGACGCGGATGAACTTCGTCGTGTTCTCCAGTGCGGCCGGCAGCAGCCCCACCTCCAGGTCCCCGTCCTGCGCCACATAGTTCCGGCTCGCCCCGGTTCCGTTTTCATTCGCCGCCAGCGTGGCGGTGAACCCCCGCTTCAGCTTGAACGACCCGATGGCTGCCGACAGCGTCCCCAGGCTGGCGGCATTGTAGGCCGTGTAGGGCGTCAGCAGTTTTGACTTCCCTGTGAAATACCGCCCGTCAAAGATTTCCAGAGGCGCGACGTCCGCCGCCTGCGGAATGACCACCGCCCCCATCGCATAGGCCACCACGCGCACGTTTTCATTCCTCACCGCCGGAGCGCCGTTCACCCGCACCCGGCTCAGGTACGTCGACGCCACTACCGAGGGCAGCACCGAGGTGAACTTCAGCCACGCCTCCGGCGAGTTCAGATGCACCACACACCCCGGCATCGGGTCTCCCGTTCCCGTCAGCCGCAGCTCCGCCCGGCCGGTCAGCGTCACCGTGGTGTTCGTCAGCGTGGCAAAGCTGCGCACATCATTTTCAAACTCCAGCGTCTGCCCCCCCGCCCGCACGGCAGCGAGCACGAGCAGCGACAGCAAACAACAAACCCGGCACAGGGGGAAAAACATCTGGGGCATGGCAGCGAGGGGAGGAAAAAAATTAGGGGAGAGAGACATCGCGGCCCGGTCCGGCCGCAACCCGGAGTCTCCCTCCAGTCCGGCTGGAAGGGAACAGAAAAAAGCAGCCTTTTCCGGGGGGGGAACGGGGCGGCCTTGGTGCACGGGAAAGGCCAACCGCGAATGGACGCGAATCAACGCGAATAAAAGCGAATAGAGGAGGAAGGAATAATGGGCGGGGGCTGTCGGGCTGACGTCGGTCGCAGTGACGACGTAGCTCGCCTTCCCATAGCTGGCTTGCAGCCACAAATCCGGCTCGCGGCGCAGCCGCCGTGGACTGCGGCAACTGGTTGCCGCTTTCGGCGAGGCAGCTCGCTGCCAGCCGCGCGCCCCGGGTTTCGCGCCCCGGCTTGGGGCACGGGAAAGGCCAACCGCGAATGGACGCGAATGACGCGAATCAAGAAGGAATAATGGGCGGGGAAAATCGGTCTCACGCCGGGTGCGGCAAGGACGCAGCGCGGCTTTCCAAATCCGGCTCGCGGCGCAGCCGCCGTGGACTGCGGCAACTGGTTGCCGCTTTCGGCGAGGCAACTTGTTGCCAGCCGCGTGCCCCGGGTTTCGCGCCCCCAGCCACGCGCCCCGGCCAGCCCCAGACCTGAGTCCCCCGCAGGCTGCCCCAAGGTTCCCACCCGGTGCGCGCGCTTGGTGCCCGCCGGCTGCAGCGAGCTGCGAGCCGGAAAGCGGCAGCAAGCTTCCGCAGTCCACGGCGGCTGCGCCGCGCATTTTGTCCCCGTGTCCCCGTGTCCCCGTCTCCCCGTCTCCCCGTCTCCCCGTCTCCCCGTCTCCTCGTCTCCCCGTCTCCTCGTCTCCCCGTCTCCCCGTCTCCCCGTCTCCTCGTCTCCCCGTCTCCTCGTCTCCTCGTCTCCTCGTCTCCTCGTCTCCTCGTCTCCCCCGCCTACCGGTGCGCGGCCAGGATGAGTTCATTCAGCTTGTTGATCACCGCCTGCAGGTCCGACTGGGTCGGGGGGGAGGACGGTACGAGGGACAGCGGGACCACGGCGTTGGTGTTGGCGCTGCTGTTGGCCAGGGCGCTGGAGAGGGCGCTGCTCACCGCGTCGTTCAGTTGCGCTGTGGATACTTCGCCCGGCACTCCGGTGGGAATACCGAAATCGAAATGGACCGTCGTCCCGTCGAACGTGATCGTCACCGTCGCCCCGGCGAGCGGGGGCAGGGTGGTCACGCCGTCCACCACGGCGGAGGCAAAAGGCGGCCCCTGCGGACCAGGGTCGCCCTGCGGTCCGGGCGGACCGGCGGGGATGGCGGTGATTTCGTCATGCAGACTGTTCAACTGCGAGCGCATCTGCGCTGCGTCGATCTCGGTGTTTTCCTGCGGAAGGTTTGGGTCGAAGGGCATGGTGGCGGGAAGTTGGAGACTTGGAGACTTGGAGGGGAGGAGACTTGGAGAGGAGGAGACTGGGAGAGGGGGAGCGGGGGAGACTGGGAGAGGGGGAGACTTGGAGAGGAGGAGACTGGGAGA
>JANOAS010000333.1:0-19309 GCA_031411255.1 bacterium | reverse complement strand
GGACTCGGCAAAGGTGATGCGCAGCTTTTTGTCAGCCTCCGTGTCCCGAACTTCAGGAGGGCGCTCCTCGGTGACTGAGGGGCGGATTTTTTCAAAGGTCAGCGAGGCCCGGTAAATGAGGAAGGCCTCCACATGGGCGCGAAGATTTGGGGCGGGGGGGGCAACCACCGCACCGTCGCTTGCCAGGGCTGGCGCTGGTGCGGGCAGGGGGCCGCAGCGTTCGTCCAGGTACTTTGTCCGGGCCGCTGCGGGCAGCTCGGTCGCGGCCTTGGCCACGCGTTTCATTTCCATCCAGTCGTCGGGCTTCATGCCGTTGGGCAGTTCCTTGTCCTCCGGGATGCCGATGCCGGACTGGATGACCGGGCGGCGGAGGATGTGAAAGATTTCCTCCGTGAAGCTCAGGCAGACAACGAGGGCGATGAACAGGGTGGCGGAGACGCGCATGAGCATGACGCGCAGGTCCTCCAGGTGGTCCAGAAACGGCTTTTCCTCGTCCTCGGCCATGAGACCGCGGCTTTTTGAAGCTTTGTCGCGAAGTTTGAACAGTTTGCCTAGCAGCATGAAGAGGAGAAAAGGGGGGCGTTTTTTGAAAAAGCCCCCCGCCGGTGGCCGGTGGACCCGGCACCGCGCGAGGGGAACGTCATGTTTACCACCATCCACCCTGCGGTCAACCTCTCCGCCATCGTGCCGCCCTTGCCGCAGCGTCAGGACAAACCCGCTCCCGCAGGAAAGAAAATTCATTGTCTGAAGCCCGGATATGCGCCAAGTGAACCGGCCATGCCAGCCAAAGCCAGAAAAGCGCCCCCAACGACGGGCCCGGCGGAGAGAGGAGGGGAGGGGAAGCCCTTCACCTTCATCGATCTGTTTGCGGGCATCGGAGGGACGCGCCTGGGGTTCGAGGCGGCGGGCGGGCGGTGTGTCTTCACCTCGGAGTGGGACCAGTTTTCCCGGAAAACCTACGCAGCCAACCACGGGACCGGCCACCCGTTTGCCGGGGACATCACGAAGGTGGACGCGGCGGAGGTGCCTGAGCACGATGTGCTGGTGGGCGGTTTTCCCTGCCAGCCCTTCAGCCTGGCCGGGGTGAGCAAGAAAAACAGCCTCGGGCGCAAGCACGGCTTTCTGGACGAAACCCAGGGCACCCTCTTTTTTGACGTGGCGCGGATCATCGAGGCCCGCCGGCCGCAGGCCTTCCTGCTGGAGAACGTCAAGAACCTGAAGAGCCACGACAAGGGGCGCACCTTCGCCGTGGTCCTCCGCACCCTCCGGCAGGAGCTGGGCTATCACGTCCACGAGCGCATTATCGACGCCGCCTCCCTCGTGCCGCAGCACCGGGAGCGCATCTTCATCGTCGGCTTTCGCGATCCGGTGCCCTTTACCTGGGACGATGCCGGATTTCCCCCCGTCGCCGCCGGCCCCACCCTCGCCAGCGTGCTGCACGCCCCCGGGGAAAAACCCGAGCCGCCCTACACCGAGCCCGCCGGCCGGGGAAAAACCGGAAGCGTCGTCGCCGCGAAGTACACCCTGAGCGACCACCTCTGGGGCTACCTCCAGGCCTACGCGGAAAAGCACCGGGAAAAGGGAAACGGCTTTGGCTGCAGTGTCTTCGACAAGGACGGCGTGGCCCGCACCCTCTCCGCCCGCTACCACAAGGACGGCAGCGAGATCCTCATCGCCCAAAAAGGCAAAAACCCGCGCCGCCTCACCCCGCGCGAGTGCGCCCGGCTCATGGGTTTCCCGGACACCTTCCAGATCCCGGTCTCCGACACCCAGGCCTACCGCCAGTTCGGCAACAGCGTCGTCGTCCCCGTCATCGCGAAAATCGCCGGGGCGATGGTGCCGTGGTTGCGGGTGCCCTGAGGGAGATTTCGTCGTTTGTGTGAAGGGGCGTGGTGCGGCTGGCTGGCAAAATACGTTAAAAGCCATGTGGTATCATTGTCGACGTATTTGACCCTGCGGTTCCATGCGGCGGCGAGCCTGAAGGATTTTGGTCTCATGCCAATTCCAAAGCTTTTACGGTAAAACATCAACGCCACAGGCGTTGTGGCCTCCTGCCCAAGGTTGCTCCGAGGCACGAGGCGCTACCCTAGGTCACGTCCGCCGTTCGGGGAACACCACCGGTGTTCCGGCGCCCCGGCTCGAAGCTCCCTCCGGCAGGCGGGGTGTGAATCGGTGTCCTTCGTTTCGGGGGCCTGAACCGCGATGCGGTTCCCGGGCTTGCACCGGCTTCCCAGGGTAGCCTTCGTGGCCTCAGGCAACCCTGGGCTGGAGGGCGGAACGCCTGTGGCGTAGAAATCATAACCTGCGGCAGCGCTTGCCTCCCCTGTTTCACCCAAATGACCTTGGAACTGGCATCAGATGTCGTAATCCCGACGGTGAACCGCCTGAAGAACCGATAGCCGAGGAGCTGGCCAGCAGTGTTGTCGGGGCCGTGCTCAGTGTGCTTTTGTCGCAGCGCGGTGCAACCTTCAGCAGTTCGCCAGGCCAGCCCGATCTGGCGACAATTGGTTCGACTACCATCCAACCGTTCAAGATCATGCGATCACTTGCTGACGGCACACTGTCTGAAGAAATGTGGCTGCAACAATGCGGGAGTCTGGGCATTCTTGGGGTGGATCTGGGAACGGCCGCCCCGGCGCAGAAGGCAAGGGCCTGAGTCCGGATGAACCCGGCGCAGGCCGGAACGTCCTTCTGATTTCCTCCGGGATTGCAAGGTCCGCGACTGCCGGCTTCGAGGCGAGTGCCATTGGAGCTTATAGAGTTCCGTGGTGGCTAAAAAATGGCGGAGAGGGTGGGATACGAACCCACGTTTCCTTTCGGAAAGCCGGTTTTCAAGACCGGAGCCATAAACCGCTCGACCACCTCTCCATTGTTGTTCGACGGGAGGGAAGATTAGCCGGATCCGGGCTGTGTGCAACCGGGGAATGGCTTTTCCCCTGGCAGTCTGGCGCGGGTGGCCTAGAGTAGCGGCCCACGATGCCCAGGTGGCGAAATTGGTAGACGCGCCAGACTTAGGATTTGGTCCTGCAAAGGGTAGGGGTTCGAGTCCCCTCCTGGGTATTCCCGACAAAATGCGCTTATCTGTAGCGCGTAGCGGCTTTTCTTGACTCGCTGCGTTGCGTTTTTGTCGCATCAATGTAGCGTCAGAAATGACCAATCCGGCCCCAGAAAAGCCCCAGCCCGGCCCCAGCAAGAGCACCAAGACCGCCCGCCTGAAATGGGACGGCAGGGAATATCCGCTCACGCTGGAGCCGTCGGGCTGGCGGTTGAGATCCAAAGCGAAGGGGCGGACGGTCAATTTCCGCACCGGCACCACGAACTTGCGGACGGCGCTCACGCGCGCGCGGGAGCACATGGAGCGGCTCGCCTCCGATCCGATCCGTAGCCGGAAGGGCGGGGGAACTCTCGAAGCACTGGCAGCCGTCTACCTCGCCACCCCGAAGCGGACGAAGGCTGCCGTCGGTCGGGACAATATCAGCCGGTTGCGCTCGATTGCCCGGCTCGTCACTGGAAAGGAATTGGACGCCGTGACGTGCCGCGAGGTCGGTCCCGAATTCTGGGAAGCCTACCAGAAAAAAGCGGCCGCAAAATTTGGCCATGCCTACGACCTGGCCACCCGCCGCCCGGAAAACGTCCGGATCAACTCGGCTACGAGGGCGGCCCGGTCGATTTTCCTCCCCCGTCTCCTGACCATCTACAGGCGCGAGGGTCTCGACGTGCGGCCAGATGCGGCGGAATGTCAGGCGATGCCCGCGCCCTGGCTGCCTCACGCGGACGTTGACGACGCCGCACTGGTGGCGGCATGGTCGCAGCTGGCGGAATTCGACCCGCGCCTTTGGCTGGTGATCGGGCTGGCTCGATTCGCCGGGCTGCGCCGGGAAGAAATCGCCTCGATGCGCGGGAGCTGGCTGGTTGGCGCCACCATCGAACTTCGCGACCGGCCCGAGGAGGGATGGTGGACGAAAACCGGGAAGCCGTACTTTGCCCAAATCGTCGAGCCTACGCTGGCCGCAGGGCTCGCAGGAATTCCAGCCGGCGCCCTCGTCGTCTCGGATCCGCCCGACGGGAGCGACCGGGGAAGATGGTTTGAGCGCGTCCCTCAGGCATGGCTGAAGGCGCATGGCGTGGCCGACAGGAAGCCACTCCACCGCCTGCGGGGCCTCTATGCCGACGCGGTCGCCACGTTGACACGGGACGCCGTCGCCGCCCACTTGGCGGGCGTCCAGGCCGCCAGCGCAGCGCTTGGCCATACATCGACGGCGACGACGGTTGCCCACTACCTCACACCAAAATGACGCCAGAGCAGCGAGAGGCGAAGCGCAAGCGCCAGCGTGAATGGTATCGCGCAAAGTACGCGACCGACCGGAAATTCCGCCACAAGGAAAGCGACCGGAAGGCCGCTTGGCTTCAGACTGATGAGGGGAAGGCGAAGAATGCGGAGGCAACCAGACGAACCCGTCAGGCCAAAATCCGCGACACATCGCCACCGACCTGAGCATATCGAGCGCGGGCATCCGGCCCCGGTGAGCTACCGCCCCCGAGCACGCCTGCCAACTGGAAATGGGGAGGATCAGCGCGGCTCCAACTCCCGCCCCACTCAAAACCGTTGGCCGTTGCCCACTTCGCCACTACGCCGTACAGGCGCGTGCTTTCGCGTTCGTCCTTTTCATCCAGATATTTCCCGCCCTTGAAAAGCCCGAGATCGACGGCGACGCCGTAGTTGTGCCACGACTGGCCCGCCCGCGCATTTGTCCGCCATGGCCCTGGCTTCGTCCGGCTCGATGCGTACAGAGCATCCTGCTCCGCTGCCGTCCGCGTGCCGCTGATCAACTCGACAGTGACGCCTACAGGCATGAGCCGTTGCGCTTCCTCCAGTAGCTTGACGAATTTCGCCCGAGCCTGAGGCGCGAGAGTGTCCAGATTTTTCTTGGTGCGTGTTGTCATGATTCTCGGATGAGTTGGGCCAGCCGGGAAATCTTGGCTGGCAGTCTGTCGTAAACGTTGCCGCCGTCGCGCAATTCGGTGGCGTAGAAATACCCGTGCTGGCGCTTCCGGGCGATCTTCACCGCCGCGACCACGTCGCCGCAGCCGAGTGCCATCGACGCGCACCGGGCGGGCGCGAGCGCCTCGAACTTGCATGGCGACTTTTTCCCAAATCCATCAGCCTCCCAAATGACGACAGCGGAAGCCCATGGGGGGGAGGCTGCGACGCCCGAGCCGGGGTTGATGAAATGCAGGCCGGGCAATTTGCCGCGGACTTCGTTGACGCGCCCCCAAGTGTCCGCCGTGGCATCATCCCAGAACCAGCCGTCAGCCGAGGCAAGGTTCCAGATCCGCGCTTCCGCCGCCAGCTCTGCAACTGTTTTGAGCCGCCCCGACTTCACGTCCTTGCCATGCGGCCCGTCGCCGGGCTGCTGCTTGGCGTCCACGTAGCGCAGCACCTGAGCGCCCGCCCGCCGCAAATCCGAAATGGCGTCCCGCCAGTCACTGCCGACGACGAGGCCAGGGCCGCTCCACGGGTTGGCGATTGCCACCGTCGGGCAAGTACGGGCAATGGCCGCCGCCTGCCCGACAAGCTCCAGATCATAGACGGGGACGAGCAGCTTCATCCTTTTGGAGGTGGTAGGCCGTCGCTCGCGCCGATGATCCAGCAGGCCGCAGCCCAGAAGACCGCCAAGATTGCGCCGATGATTGCCAGCTTCATTGGTTGACGATGGTTGCGCCTTTGCCTGCGAGGCTGCCCAGAACGCCAGTGGTTCCGGCCGTGCGAATGCCGGAAATGGCGACCGTCGTCCCGTCACCGCCAACAATGGCATTTTCCAGCCTGGTCCCGTCAGGCAGCTGTACTGCCGCCGTCCGGCTCTTGGCCTTGTAAAACAGACTGCCTCCAGTGGTTGCCCAATGGGAGCCGTCGCGATTACTTCGGGCTGTCGGTCCGACCTGGCAGGCCGGGAGAAGTGCGCAAAGAGTAAGAAGGAGAATGCGTTTCATTGTTGTTGCTGGTTTGGGTTTCGGGTACGTTGTCTCGGAAAATACACTTGCTGACAGGGCAGTTTTTCACCGATTGCAGAAAACCCTCAAGGGTGCCGAGTTGATACCTTAGGCGGTCCAACTCTTTGCCCATCTTCACTTGACCTGTGAACAGTTTACCGACAGCCGCGCAAAGCGTGGTGATGACGAGCCCTGCAAAAGTGTAAAGGATTTCCATGACTTCCTTTCGCCATCAGGCGCGGTAAAGCTCAAGAACCACATGGCCGCGAACATAATTAAGTTGCGTCCCGTCGCCCAAAAATAAATCAATAAAATGCTCTCCAGCGCCAATTACAAAATCACCAACTGCGAACGACTGGCCAAGGCTGGAATTTGGAGCCAGCTCAAAATTAACCAGATCCAACGCAGATGTGTTCGTTGTGGCAATTAGTACCGGGGCGTTCGTGGCAACGGGAGCCCCAAATAGCGGAGGCATTCGCTGGCAAAGCTTGATATTTACAACCATGCCGTCGTCAGCGAATGCCGCACCAGCAGGCGTGTCCCAGCACTGCGATACCTGAACCAGCAGCCGAGCCCGCAGCCCGGCTTCATGGACCGAAAACGGCAGCCTTGTAACGGCTCCCGTTTTAAAGTCACCGCTAACATTCTCAGTAGTGATAATGAATTCACCGAGTTGATACGGTGAACCAGCAGTTAGCAGTCTTTTTAGAGGCAGTTCGTTTATAGTCATTTTATAATCTTGGTTAAGTGTTTCGCCCAATGCAGCGCCTTACTTCCGCTGCGAATTTGTCCCGCAAAATGTCACCGCCAGCTGGAGACGGATGGAGCCCGTCAACAAGGTTTGTTCCCCTCGGCTGGAATTCCGTCCAAGTTGACGGCTGCACAAAGAAATCCGCATAACTCGTCCAGTTTGCTGCCATGAGTGCGTTGTATGCAACGCGTCGAGCCTCCCAAGGATCGGGCCTCTGGCCAGCCGTTGCAGAGAAGGTATCGCACGCCATCACTTGCCAGCCTGCATTACGCAAAAGGAGCGCAGCCGTCCGAAAATTATCATGAGCCTGCGTCTCATTACGTACAGACAGATCGTTTGTGCCCTCCCACAGGATGGCCAGATTCGCCGCCGCCGCAGGATCGATGACAGGGAATTGCTGTCCCTGCACACGAGCGATGATATCCAACAGATTGGCACCGCCAACCGAAGCGTTGTGTACGTGAAACCTGCTCTGCACGCTGGGGCTGGACTCATCCAAGGCCGCTCCCATGGCATACACCCATTCAAACGTCTGGCCACTATAGGTGCCGCCAGCGCCGATGGAGTTGCTGACGACCAGCACATTGTTGCGGCCCGGGAACGGGGTGAAATTGACACCATACTTTTTCCCAAGAAACCGTTCAACGCTTTGGCGTTCCTTCACCGTAAGCACCCTGTCATATACCGCAACTGCAACAACGTAACCGTTCAGATATTGACTGCCTGACGTGGTGCCAAGAACAAAAGGATCGGTGAATGTACGACTTGTGGACCACTTGCGCGTCGTCGCCATCAAGTTCCAACTCTCGCTGTACACACTCCAAGGGCTGGCCGCGACTCCATTCACAGATGGGAATTCGGTTCCATGCCATGTGAAGGAATGCACGCCAATATCAGCCGCGTTCGCCGCATATTCACGACGCGAATGCCCGACCATGTAGCCGCCACCAGACCCGATGATTTGCGCGTTGCTGTAGTTCCAGCTGCCGGGATTGTGCTGGGCAGTGTTCAGGAACAAATTGTTGTTGGATACCCACCCGGAAAGCGCCCCGGTGCCGTCGTAGCGTTTCACGACAGCGATGATGGTACGCATCGGCAGCGATGGGAGCCCCAGTTGGCTGGAGCTGGAGCCGTTCCAGCCAAACCTCAGGCAGCTCGTGGAAGTGCCGTTCAGCGTAATACTCTCGGTTTTTGGCTGGAGTCCGCTGGTGGCCTGCGTGGCATGGTTGCCCAGTCCGCTGGCATCCGTCCACTGGCTGATGCTGGTCCCGCTAGAAATGGTGTAGCCCGAACCGGGGTAAAGATAAGCCAGGAGTCCGGACACGTCCCGAGGGTCACGCTCGACCGTGGATTCGAACGATAATTGAACACGAGCCAATGCGCCCGCCAAGCTGTCCGAAGCAGGGCCTACAGGGCCGGCTGGTCCAGTCGGCCCGACAGGTCCAACAGGACCATCAGGACCGTAGAGCGCGCGCCCCCAGTCGCCGGCGCCGGCCGAATTCCCGACATAGAGCGCACTCGCCCCGGTCCCGACAAGATCCGCCTGCACGAGCAGTTGGCCCTTTTGCCTTGGAGCCAGCGCCTCACGTTCGGTCGCATTGGCCACGATGGCCGCGCCTTCGAGCTGTTGCTGGAGCGTCCCGCCAGCGACCGCGATGGCATCGTTCGGGATGCCAAGCAGGTTGTTCAGATCCGCTCGATGCTCCTGGAGCACGCGGAAAACACGATCCAGCACAGATTCGAGCGCCGCAGACGGGAGCGGCCCGCCGACAGGTAGAGCCAGCGGCTGCAAGACTGGAGTCGCACGCCCCACTGTAACAATTGCATCGACAGCCGGAGCCGCCGCCAGCATGACAGAGCCCGTGCCGTTGGGGTTCCTCGTGACCGTGAAGCCAGCAAGAGGAACGCCGTCGATGGCGACGTACACGTCAGAAGCATGCTCGAACGTCCAAGTGATTTGGTATGGCCCGAGCGCCCCGGTGGACGTATACGCAGTTGCGACTCTGTTGTCGGAAACCATTTCAGCCGCCTTTCATGAGGTTATTGACCAGCGCCACGGTTGCCGCGTGCTGGGGGTGATCAGGCTGCCAGTATGGGCTTGCCTTGTCGCCGATGATGGCTTGTGCTTGAGCCTTTGAACTGCCAGCTGCCAGCGTGCCGCCGGTGGCGCCAGCGATCCGGCTTTCGTTGAACATGCCCGAGAGCGAGTGGAGCGCCTTCGACATCGCCGCCGGAGTCCATTCGAGGGGGTCGGCAGGCAATCCAGCCATGGCAGCGACCTTCCGCACCGTGCCGCTATGCTTGTCGAAATCCGCCCCCCAGGCTTTTTCGAGTTCGGCCCGCTGGCCGTTGAAGAATTCCGCGCTTTGCGTTTCAGCCTGGGCAGCCTGTTGCTTTACCCCGTCCACCATGTGGCCGGTGAATGCGCCATAAACTTCCTTCCACGCCGCGGCCGGCACGCCGTGCTTGTGAAAGATGGCGGTGATTTTTTTCCCGAGGCCCTCGTCACCCAAGAGCCCGGCGGCCACGTCGTCAGGCAGGCCCTCTGGCTTGGTGATCTCGTAGCCGTCGGCAGTGTCGGGAGCGCCGACGAGCTTGCGGAATTCCGACCACTGCGCGGGCGTAGACCCTGCCGTCGGCGGGGTGAAGCGCTGGCCAACAAAAGCCTTGGTTTCAACGAACGATTTCGCCAGTGACGGAACGTCCTTGATGATGGAGAGCGAGGGGTTCCCCTTGTATTCCTGAGGCGCAAAATCATGATTAAACGTGCCGTCGGGATTGATCCAAGTTTGGGCCGGGGCAGCCCCCGCACCCGTAGGAGCTGCACCAGCGTTGTCTGAACCACCCAACAAAGATTGACCGCCACCCGCAGTCGCGGCAGCCGGAGCAGCACCAGCCGCAGGAGAGGGAGCCCCTCCACCGCCGCCGGTGCCATCGCCCTCAGGCGCAAAAAGAAAGCCGCGCCACTTCACGCTTTCACCTCCTCATTCAGCTTGCACCAGCCGCCAGAGGCGACGTGGAACCCCTGCCCGTCGAGCGCCTTGATTGCATCCTTGTCGATGCCAAGCGCGTCGGCAAGGTCGCCAATGCGGGTCGCACCGGTCGCGAGCGCCGAGAGGATTTCGGCGAGATGAGCAGGAGGTTCGCCGGTCGGTGTTCCCCCAGTCGTCGATGCAGGTTCGGGCAACGCGGCCGCACTCCGCGCTTGAATGATGGCCACAAGCGCGGATGTCGGCACCTCGGGCGAAATGTGCAATTCCTCCTGCGGGCAGACATGGCCGACCTTGGGAATGAAAATCGGCTTTGGGCGAAACCCGCCGATGACATAATGGCCCGGAGCAGGTTCGTTGATGGTGACGGTATCGTGTTCGTATTTCATTGGATTTTAGACGTTGAAGAATTGAGCATTGCGCGTGCAGTAGAGGACGACTTCAGCACGGCCAAAGAGGCATTGTTCAGAGAGCCCCTGATGCGCCATCGTCGGAGCTGGCAGGAAGACCTTGTGCAGGTGATCCAGCACACGGCGGCCATCAGGCGACTGGAACACGCGGGTGAAAAGCGCCCTCGTTTCCTCGACCTGCTTCATGCGTTCCTCCTCGGTTGCCATTATGCTGCTTGTGTTGAAAGTAAATCTTTTGCGGCTTGCCCGACTGGAGAATCCGCGCGGATGCTGCCGACCTTCCGTGCGATTTCAGCCCCTTGCTGGGCTGCCTGCATTTGTTGCGCCTGCGCTGCGGCCGCAGCCCTGGCTTCCCTGAGTTGCTGCACGGCAGCCAGCGGCCGCACGCCGGACGTCTTGAGCCCGTTCGTCACCGCCCTGTCCCTGACAAGCTGGTCGATGTCGAGATTATCCACCACGTCAGGAGCGAACTGCGCGGCAACCGTCACGTCCTGCATGGTCCGCTCGAATGCCGTGTCAGTGAGCGAACGCAGCTCGATTTCCATGCGGCTGGTGAAGTGCATGGTTGGCGGGATGACGCGACCCTCAGTCGCGGACACCGGGACAACAGCGGCCTGCGGAGGTTCGGGGAACTTGCCGTCGGTGACTTCCAGCGAGAAAACCCGCTGAAGCAGGGGAATCAGCAGCTCAGTCGTCAGGCGGGCGAAGGAGGGGGAAATCTGAATCACCTTCTCCCGCAGCCGTGCATTGACTTCAGCCGCCGTCATGTTCGTCCGGTCCAACTCGCCGAACATCTTGAACAAATCCGCGTGAAAATGACGACGGATCGACTTTTGTTTCTCGTCGATCCTCTGAAGACCGATGTCGTAGCGGCCCAGCGGAGTGAGTTCTTTGATGCCGTCCGGCCCCTTTGTCGGATCGTAGAAGGTCACGCCGCCCGCGCTGGCGTCGATTTCGCCTTCGAGGTTCGCCGGCGCCAACACCGGGGGAAACGCCATCTTTTCGGCGAGGGCGTCCATCATCTTTTGCAGGTGGTTCACCTGACGCGCATCAGGCAGGGCGGCCCATGCTGGAGACCAGCCGTAGACGCCACCAAGGCCATTCGACCAGACGAGGTAACGGGAAACCATGACCGGCATTTCCCAGAAGCCGCCCACCTGGACGACGTGACCGGAAGCCGTTTCAAAATAGACACTGGCGACCGGCATGTTTTCCGCGTCGCGGCAGTTGCAATCCCGCTCGTGATCCGCGCGGGGATAAATGGCGTGAACGACCTCGAATTCTTCGTTGTCTGTCGATGGATGTGAGGCGGCTTTGCGCACCACTGGCGAGCAGTTTTCAGCACCGAACCGGGAGACCAGCACGCGGGCCGCTTCCTTGAAGCTGTAAAAACAGGTGTCAACCTCGCCCTCCTCGCCCTCTGCGATGGCGAACGAACCAAGCGGCAGATTTTTGAACACCAACCGCCCAGACTTCCCGCGCTGAACGAACATGGCAGCCGTGCCAAAGGCGGATCGATCCATGAAAAATTCATGAACCGAGGTGTAGAAATTGCTTGAGGCCAGTGACTTCCGGCTCCGTTCCGTGCAAGTGCCAAGCCAGCGCTTCACGTCGTCCACGTTGGCCACTTCGTCGGCGGGCTCGAACGCGAACCATGGCGACGCCTGCGGTGTCATCCACGACAGTTGACCATTCGCCAGCGTGCCGCACGCCTCGACGGCTGTCGTATCGTAGAGAGCGGATTCGCGCTGTGTGCTGGGCGACTGGGTGCCCTCTTCAGCCATGCCCGCTTTACGGGGCATCACAAACTTGGCGATGTCGCGCCAGACTGCCTCCCATGACAGGCGGGCAGTTTTGAGCTTGCCCCACCGGTCGGTAAGGTTCTTCGACAAGGCCACGTTTGCCGCCGGATTCATCATGCCAGCAGGTTCAGCCTCCCCTTGGGTTGGACGCCGGGCGCGTACTTCTGTGCTGACTCGCCACCAAGAAGCGATTGCTTCAGCCCTTGCCGCTTTGCCGCCTCGCGCCGGGCTTGCGTGCTGGCGTCCACGGTATCAGCTGTCGTGGTGGTCGGAGCCGCGCTTTGCACCGGCTGCTTTGATGCCTCCAGCCCAGCCTTGAACTGGGCTGCGGAATTTGCGGCCGCTTTTTGCTGTGCCGCCATACTCGCCGAAAACTGAGCAGCCCCCTGGAGCCGTCCCTTCTTGCTTTCGGCGATGGCAGCCCCAGAGCCGCCACCCTTGCAAAAGGCAGTCAGCCGACCGCCGAGAGTGCGGACCAGAGCGGGGCCGCCAAAGTCTGAGCACGCGCAAAGTTCCTCGAAGTCCATGGCCGGGATTCTATTTCCCCGCCGCCCGCTTTGCAAGTGCTGACTCGACTTTCTGCCGCAGCCCCCTGAGCTCACGAAACCGGAGCCGGTTCGACCGCTCCCAGCTCATCCAGGCCAGATCGTAGGGGAGGAAAGCGAGGGCCGCCCGCCAGTCGCCGGCGCACAGGTAGACGTGCCAGCAGTCCGACTCCTCGCGGCTGAACTGGTGAAATGGATCCACGATCAATTCAGGATCGGCCCAGCGATCCACCGGACGAGCCATGACGAAAACGTCCGGAGTGCTGATGACATAGCCGGTGACCAGGTGGGCCGCCAGATCGTTCTTGAACGACCGGGCGCACGCCTCGCGCTGGTAGACTGCCGCCGCCTGTTCAGCTGGTGTCATTCGACTGGTGTCATTTCTCCGCCCGTTTGGCCGCCGCGTCCACCTCCGCCGCCCGGCGTGCCTTGCGGTTCGCCTTCTCGGCCTTCCGGCGCTCCGGATCTACGGGCGGCTTGGCGGCATCCCGTGCTTTTTTCTCCAGCTCCAGCTGATGCTCCCCGCGCTCCTGGTCGGTTGTGGTGAAGTTGTCGATGGAGCGGAAAGCCGTGTCCACCACGCGCGAGACGCCAGCCAGCGATGGGATGGCGTGGAGGATGGTGTAGAGCTTATCCTCGCTGAAGCGCCACGGGTGCGCCTCGAAGGCGTCCCGCGTCTTCTCATCACCGCCGAACAGTTGGGCGATGTCCACGGCGGTATTTGCGACCTGCACCACCACGCCCCGCGCCTTCGTCGGACTCATCACATCCCGGACAAATGGCAGCCCGGCAAAGATGCCCGTGGCCGCCTGCACCCAGAGCCTCCAGCCCCAGTGCTCTTCGTCAAAAATCTCGTCGTCATCCGGGTCCAGCGCATCCCGGATGGCTGCGGAAATGACCGACTCGGCCAGCCCGAGGGCCAGCCACGAAATGGCCACCGCCTTGGTCTTTTCCGCCTTGCTCATGTCCTTGGACCAGATGGCCTCGTTCATGATGGCAAAGCTTTTCCGCGCTTCACTGCCGAACATCATGAAGGCCAGCCGCTCCGCCGGACTGGCGGAAAGCTCCATCAGGCTCTTGTCGATGAACTCAGTCGGCTGGTTGACGCGCGAAACATCCTCATCCATGCGCAGCAGCGCCTCGGCCCGGGCCAGCTCCGGGCTTGCCTTCTGGTCGATCAACTCCCGGTAATGATGGTCGAAGGAAATGGCCGCACCGAAGGCCGTCCCCAGAGCATCCGCCCCGCCGATCCGCTCCATCATCCATTCCGCCAGTGCCATGCGCTTCGTAGGGCGGTCAGCAGAGGAGGCCAGAGCCGCCCGCACCTCAACGCCGTAGTTGAGCCTCCGCTGCACTACATCAGTATCCAGCGCCTCCATCCAGCTCATGGTGGACTTGCCCGTCATGACGCGGGCCGCTCCGGACCACCACGCCTTACCCGACAGCCGCTTGCTCATTTCCAGCGAGGAAAGGAAGTTCTTCGCCACCGTGGAGACGCTGCCCGCCAGCGCCCGAAGCGCCATGGATTTCCCCATCCGGGAGGCAAAGGCGTTTAGGATGCCGATGCCCTGCCGCGCCTGCAGCCCACCCATGGCAAAGGCGTCCTGCCACGCCTGCACGGACGAGGCCACGTTTTCCCCGTGGACGGCCTTGATGGCGTTCTTCACGTGCAGATTCCCCAGCACGGCGGAGAGCGTCCGCGCCGCGGGGGAGAAGGCTTTCCAGTGCTCCGTGGCTCCAAAGTGCTCGTGAAAGGTGCCAATGGCATCGATGACCGCCGGCGCCGCCTTGTGGTCCGGGTCCCGCGTCTTGGTGAATCCATCCTTGAACGAAGCATCCACCATGGGACTGCCGCCCATCGGATCGGGAATACTCTCCCTCCCGCTCCGCTCGAAGCGGGCGGGGGAGTAGTTGTCGATTTTGGGCAGGTCGATGCCGAAAAGCTCGCGGAACACCTGAGCCAGCGGGGCGTGCTCCGCTCCATACTCCGCCGCGAAGAACGCCCTGAGCTTCTTCATCGGTTCGGAAATACCCGCCTCAATTTGCTCCATCGACTCCGTGTCATATCCATTGGCCGTGAAGTTTTTTTGGTATTGCGTCTGGGCGTGCAGCAGCGTCAGGCCGATGGCCTCCGCCTCGGAAATGCGCGTCTTGGTCGGCGTGCCTGGCTCCTGCCGGATGACGGAAAACTTGTCCCGGAGCCGTGCCGTGCCGGCCGCGTGCGCCGCCCGGTTGTCGCCCCAGTGGTCGGCTAGTTCCAGCGCCTCATCAGCCCGGACGCCGAGACCTTCCGCGTTGATTTTCCCCTCGATGAACGCCTCGATTTTCTCCGCCGGAACTTCCTTTTCCACCTTTGGCCCGCGTCCTTCGTATTTGGTGAACTCCACCGTCTGCGTGTTCCGCAGGTCCCAGAGCTTTTGAGCCGCCGGGGTGAAACGCTTCTCGCCAAATGCCTCCATGACAGCCCGCTTGAACCGGACGGCCCGGCCCCGGTCGGCATCCGTCTTTTTCGCTGCCGCCTCACGGGCCGCCCGCTCCCATTCCTTGGCCAGCGGATGGTCACGACCCAACAGCACGTCCAGTGTTTGCGCGTAGGAAATGACGTTGAACCGGCCCTTGTTCGCGAGGTTCTTCCACTTGCCGCTCAGTTCTGCCTTTTTCGCCTGCCTCCGGGCCAGTGTGCCGGGTGGCTGCTGCACCAGCGCTGTGGCAACAGCCTGCGCATGCGCCTGCATGGCGTCAGAGCGCAGTGTCTCCACCGTGGCAGCATCCGCACCGGCAGGAATGGATGGCTCGACGTAGTGAGGCAGGGAGACCCCCAGCTCCTGCGCCATCTTTTCCAAAATCTGGCGCTGTGCCTTGGCGTCGCCAGCCGCGCGCGCTTCGAGCACACCCAGCCACCCGTTGCGCCCGGTTTTGTAAACGTCCTGCAGGTGGGTCAGGGCCGCTTCCTGTTCAGCCGAGGTCTTTTCGTCGAATGCTCCCACCAGCTCGGCAGTGTGGAGCTTTTCCTCCAGCTCCAGCAGCCCATGGTCAACCACGCCCGGCACACCGTCAGCCGCCCGGGCGTCGCGGGCCGCCTCAAGATTTTGAAGCACCCCACCCTTCCGGTCGCCATTCGCATCCTTTGCGCCGAGCAGCTCGTCGATGGTGAGCGGGGAAAACTCCTCCACCCATTTAAAAACCCGGTGCGCCTCCACGCCGATCTTGCCTCGCTTCGACTCGCCAGGCTTGTCCGCCTTGGGCTTGCTCTTGTCGATCAACCGGCCCAGTGCGGCGGAGTTCTCCCGCTTCAGGTAGCGTTCCAGATGGGTGCCGACCGCGTTAATGCGCCGGCGGATTTCCTTCAGCCGGGCGGCATCCGTGCCCAGACTGGCCAGCTTGATATACCCGCCCACACGCGACCGCACCTCATGCGGCAGTACGGCCAAAATGGCGTCCAGCGTGCGCATATCGCGCAGGAGCGCCTCGCGTGGGGAGTGGTCGCGCCCGATTGCCTTGTCCGTTTCCTTCCGC
Organism: bacterium; assembly: GCA_031411255.1. Classification (GTDB taxonomy): domain Bacteria; phylum Verrucomicrobiota; class Verrucomicrobiia; order Verrucomicrobiales; family V1-33; genus JANOAS01. Next base: position 3,304 of record JANOAS010000333.1, on the reverse strand, counting down.
CATGCCGCCGCCTCTGTTTTCGCCTGGCTGATGCTCTCCTCCACGGCTGCCACAAAATCCTTGCGCCACTTCGACGAAGCCGCACCGGCCAGCTCTTCAGCCATCGCTGCATCAAGTCCTTTTTGCAATAACAGCGCTTTCAATTCCTGGAACCGCTGCCACGCCGCATAATCCTTCGAGTCCTTGTTTCTCCCTGCTGCGCGAGCATCCATCCCCCTGGCTGCAAGGGCGGCGTCGAGCGCCATGGCGGCGCGAACGGATTCCTCTGCGTCAAGACTCTTTTTCGTCCGGCTCTCCACCAGAGGACGCACTTCGTCACCTGCTGTCGTGAATTTCAGCCCACTCCACCGTTCCCCCAGCCGCACCAGCCGCGCCTGCCCCGCGCGAAACATGCGCCGTTTTTCCTCCGGGTCCACATCCAGAGCCCGGCCCAGCGCAGACTCGACGGCTGCAAGGCGGTCCGTTGGCGAGAGGGAAAATGAAGGGCCTTCAGCATCCTTGACCCGGAAAAGATCATCCAGTATCTTGGAGCTGTCTCGGGAGGGTGCGGTGTGCCCTGCTTCTCCGGAAGCCGCCCCGCGTTGTGATGCCCTCCCGAGACGTTCCACCGCTGAAAGCTCGTGATCGTAGAACCGGCGGCCGCTCGCATCTTCACGCACCACCAGCCTGGCCACGTAGTGAGCGCCTCCCAAGTCCAGCCGGGCCGCCAGCACATAGTGAGTCTCGGGCCGGGCATCTCCTGCGCCGGGGGATTTGTGGATTAAAATCCCCCGCTCCAGAAGCGCCGGGATTGCGGCTACGGATTTGATCTTGTCCGGCCCGCTGCCGTGCTGGAGCGTGCTGTCAATGCCTGCCCGGCTGATGATGATCCTGCCAATCTCCGGGTTCGTTGCGGCGGGAGGAAGGTTTTCCTCAGCCCACTTTCGAGCCTTGTCCCTCAAGTCGCGCATGTCCAGCGGCTCTGTAAATGGGTCGATTTCCGTCCCGGTCAGTGAGACCGCATCGGATTCCAAAATGCGCTTTTTCAGTGAAAGTGAGATCCCACCCGCCTCCGGCGTGGGCGGCGTGTATTTCAGCCCGGATTCTGCCGCCATGCCATCGACCTCCGCCGCCACGCCCTCCGCATGCGCCTGCTCCGCGTCCAGGTGGAGTGACTCGCGCAGGAACGCGCCCACGTCCCCCAGCCCGCCCCCGGCGTGGGCCTTCTTGACTTTGGCCGCCGTGACCAGAGCTGCCTTGTAAAATTCCCACGCCTCGCGCAGGCTCTTGGACACGCCGTCAGTGCCCGCCGCGATGGCACGACGGAACCCCCGAGCCTGCTGCGCCGCCTCGACACGGGCGCCGGCCGCGATCTTTGACCCCGTCCCCTTTTGCCCTAGGGCGTAGGCCCGCACCAGCGAGGAATACGCCTCCATCACGGCCATTTGGTTTGCCTTCGAGTCGCCCGCCTCAGCATCGTAGCCGTGGAGAAACTTCTCCCCCGTATTCTGCTCGACCTGACTGATCATCCCGGCCATGCCCGCCCACGTCGTCCGCCCCTCCTTCTGGATCCACCGGCGCACGTCGTTCTCGCTCTTCTCCTCGGCCAGATCCAGCACGCCCGCGCGTGCGCCTCCGCGTCGAGGGTTTCAGATTCTACACCCGCAGCCTGACCGCCCGCCCAACGCTCGCGTCATGAACTACCTGAAACGAGATCCTCGCAACCCGACAGAGCTTGAGCTGGAATCAATCTGGAGCGCCTTGGTTGAGGCAGAAGAGGCCTTGAAAGAGATCGTCGCCGAAGTCCTCAAGGAACGTGGACGTCACCTGGAGCTTACCGGGCAAATGATCCGCGTCGGCACAACGAACGCCAGCTGCGCAGAATTCGCCGCCAAGCGGGCGATTGTGCTGGTGGATGAACTGTTAGGGCGGCCAATTCCGGCCCCAGAGATTCCGCAATAATCTAAGCGGTAACATAAAGCGAATCGCGAGCGCCAGACTTGGGATCTGGTCTCGAAAGGGGTGCAGGTTCGAGTCCTGTCCTGGGTACTTTCCGCTGGTTGGGGCGGGGTGTTGGCGTTTTTTGTGCAAACCTTGCGTTTTGGCTGGCCAAGCGGGCGGGTTCGGCCAAGAATGGCCGGATGACGCGTCGATTATTCTCCATCCTACTGGGCAGCCTGGCCTGCCTGATTTCTCCGGTTCTGGCCGAGGCTCCGGTGCCTGGAGCCCTGGTGCAGGGCTCTGCGGCGGTGAAGGGGGAGGCGGGGGCGGGTACGACGCTGGGCTACTGGACGTACCTGCCGAAAGGGGAGAAACCTGCCACGGGCTGGCCGCTGCTGGTTTTCCTGCATGGCGCGGGGGAGCGGGGCACGGACTTGAATGTGCTGAAGAAGCACGGTCCGCCGAAGCTGGCGGGTCAAAAACCGGAGCTGGAATCCTTTTTCATGATCTCGCCGCAGTGTCCGGCGGGCCGGTCATGGGATACGGTGGCGGTGAAGGACTTGATCGACCAGACGGTGGCGGGTCAGCCGGTGGATCCGAAGCGGATTTACATCACGGGCATCAGCATGGGCGGGTTTGGCACGTGGAAGCTGCTGAAGGAGCACCCGGAGCTGATGGCGGCAGCGGTGCCGATCTGCGGGGGCGGGGACCCGGCGGCGGTGGCGGGGTTCAAGTCGGTGCCGATCTGGGTTTTCCACGGGGACAAGGACCCGGCGGTGCCGTTCCAGAAGTCGGTGGACATGGTGGAGGCACTGAAAAAGGAGAAGTCTGAGGTGAAGTTCACGCCGTATCCCGGTGTGACGCACGACTGCTGGACGCAGACGTATGACAACCCGGAGGTGTGGGCCTGGCTGCTGAAGCAGAAGAAGAACTGAGGTGGCAGTGGGGCTGTCCTCAGTTGGTTGAGTCAACTCAACCCGTTGCCTTGTGCAGCTCCACAGCGCACGAGTGGCGTGCCTCTGGCCGCCATTCGGCAACGGCCGCGAAGCGCACTTCAGGGGGCGCGGGCGGGGGGCGCACTTCGCGGGAGGAGCGTGCAGGGGCGCGGTTTTGAGAAGTGCGCTTCGCGATGGATTTTGCATGGCGGAGGGACTCGCGCCACACCCAGTGGCGTGCCACTGGCCGCCATTCAAAAAACGGCCGCGAGGCGCACTTCAAATGTGGCGGGGGGAGCGTGCAGGGGCGGGGTTTTGAGAAGTGGGCGGGGCGGGGGGGGTTTGAATTGGGGGGGGGGGCCCCCCCGGCGGGGGGGGGGCGCGGGCCGCCCCAAAAAAAAAGGCCGCCCCGCGCCCAAACCAAAAGGGGTGGGGGGGGGGGGGGGGGG
>JANOAS010000332.1:0-1911 GCA_031411255.1 bacterium | reverse complement strand
GGGGAGGAACACGCAGGCTTGCCCCGGCTCCTGCTAGACCAGAAGCGCCTGGATTTCCTCTGGCAGGGCCTGGGAAAGCAGGAGCATGGTCTGCGGGCCGCGCGTCCAAGTGGCGAGGGTGCGGCCCGCCACGCGGGACAGCTGGGGGGCGGCACCGTCGCCGGGGGCGCCGATGAGGCCCGCCGCCGGGGTGCAGAAAAGGTGCAACTCCCTCATGCCGCTGAGGAGGAGGCACTCGAGGCTGACCTGATGGCCCTCGATGGTGTAAATGTGGCAGCCCTTGCGGCCGAGGGTGGCGAATTTCTCCGGCAGGGCGTCCGGTCGCGGGGCCTGGTGCTCGCGCAGCCAGGAGGTGACGGCGGCGGTGTCCATGCTCATGAGGGAGAGGGTGACTCCCTCTTTGGTGATGGCTGCCAGCGTCCTGCTGAGGCGGCGCAGGGAGAAGGCGTGGTTCTCACGCCACCACCAGCCGCCGGCGAGGGCTGCCGCAGCCGCGGCAGCACCCAAGCCGAGCCAGCGGCGGCGGGAAAGGCCGGGCCCGGCGACGACCGGGGGGGAAGGCATCTGCACGGCTGTGAGGACGGTCTCCCGGAGGGCGGCGGGCGGCTCGGTCAGGCCACGCGCGGCACGCATGGCGGTGAGCATGGCGGTCTCAAACCCGGCGGGCGGCTCGACGCTCCGGAGCGCCTGCTGCATGGCGAGGTCTGTCTGGCGCTCCTCGTCCAGCCGTGCGCTCAACCCAGTCTGCAGCGCGGCGGCGGCCCTGGCCGCGACCACGTCCGCCTCGTGCTCGTCTTGGCCGGACGGGCGCGTGGAACGCAGCAGGTTGAGTTGTTCGTCGTTCATAAGGCGGGAGCGAGGATTTGCCTCAAGGCGTCCTTGGCGCGGCTCAGGCGGGACATCACAGTTCCGGCGGGTATGCCAAGGATATTGGCAATCTCGCGGTAGGAAAGATCTTCGACATAAAAGAGCGAAAGAACGGAGCGGTGCGGTTCATCCATTTTTTCAAGAGCCTCGACCGCAGTGCGGCTGTCGACGCGCAGCTCCTGCGGAGACCCACTGACGGCGGCGAAGGGCAGGAGCGCCTCGTCGAATTCGACCGTCTTTCTTTCGCGGCGGCGCAGGAGCAGGAACTCCCGGTAGAGAGTGGTGTAGAGCCAGGACTTGATGGCGGCGTCCTCGCGGATGTCCTGCCACTTCCGGGCAAACTTCACCGCTGTCTGCTGGGTGAGGTCGGCGGCGTCCGAGTCGTGCCCGGTGAGGCTGACAGCGTAGCGGTAGAGCTGCCTGTAGTGATGCAGGATGATGGCCTCCAGCCACGCCTGCACACCGGCGTCATCCGCCGAGGGCGGACGCGGGGGCAGTGCAGGCTGGAGGTCGTCGGGCATGGGGGAGGTTCCTTACTTCCTGCGGCGGCGAAGGGCGAGGGCAAATGCGGGCAGCCCAAGGAGGGCTGCCGACGGCTCCGGCACCACGGACAGGCGGAGGACCGCCGTGGAGGGCGAAATGGAGGCCGGTCCGGGGGAAATGCTGCCCGGCAGCACCAGAAGTGGAGAGCCGCTGCCGCTGTCAAACATGGCGACGGCCCCCGCCGTGAGCGTCAGATCCGCTCCGAGAAACTGGCCGCCCGGTGTGGCGATGAGAGCCTGGGTGAAGAGACCCGCCCCGTAGTTCAGCGTGCCCTGGCCGATCAGGCTGGCTATTTCAAGGGTGAAGGTGAGTGTGTCCCCGGGAAACAACACAGGCAGGACGACCCCTCCACCCGGCGAGGGAAACGCTGCACTGGCGGCATCCACACCGAACTGGAACGTGAGCTGCGGCAGAGCAGCACCCATGCCGCCGGGGGCCGAGGTGACCATGACATTTGAAATGTCCGGAGCGATGCTCTGGAGCAGAGCGGGCTCAAAGCTG
>JANOAS010000331.1:0-46836 GCA_031411255.1 bacterium | reverse complement strand
TTTCCAGCCGACCTCCACACGGGTGCCTGACATGGACAGGGTGATGACGGGCATGAGCGTGGCCGGGTCGGGGCGGACTTGTTCAGGGCCGTTCACGCCGAGGATCTCGGCGATGGCCTCGCTCCAGCCGGCGCGGGTGCGCAGAAAATCCACAAACTCACGAAAGCGCTTCTCGATGCCGGGCAGGACCGGGGAGGGCGGCGGGGTGGAGTTTGACGGGTAGGAGAGGTCCACCGCCGCGCCCGGGTTCTGCACATCGCCGTAACGGGCCCGGTTGCGCGTGGCGGTGGCCCCCTGGCTGGCGTCCAGGAGCTTGACCTGCCGCTTGCACAGGTAGTCAAAGTTTTGCGCATCCTGAATATTACCCGCCACGAGGGGATCCGAGGCGGTCAGGTTAAACTGGGAGTAGAACTGCGGCAGGGTGGTGGAGAGGTGGGTGATCTGGATGCAGAACGCCGCGTCGCTGGATTTCACATAGTCTTGCTTGGCCATGGTATTTGGTTGGTTTGGTTTTTGTTTACTTTTGATGTTCACCTTGTTGGGTGAAAGTGTATCCGGGCAGGGAAGCGATAAAACCGTACCGTCCGGCGGCCCGGCCGCACGGTGGAGCGACGGTACCGTGCAGTGACGGGGCAAATGGGCGCGGAAAAACGCCAGGATGGAGCGGTCCGGCGGCTGATCTGCCCCAGCTGGGCGACGGGACGGAGCGGCAGAAAGAGCCGAGCGCACGGTCGAACGATAGTACCGCCCCGCGCCACGGCCCATCCGCAGCGGATGAGCGACGGAACGGTACGGATTTATCACAAAACCGTACAGCTTTTTTCCCCAACCGTGCCGGGGCGCGAAAATCCGACGGGGCAAAATGACGCAGCAGCCGGGTTTTTCGGCGAAAAGGGCAGGCCCAGTCATGGGACGCTGCGGAAGTGCGCAAAACTGGCGTGGTCTCATTCCCCGGCGGCCTGGCAGCGCCCCGGCCTGACACGGCACGCTCATTTTCCGGCACCGGAACGGGCTGGAAGCGAACACGGCGGCGTGTCTGCGAGGTCATGAGCACTATAGAACCAGCCGGCACGAAGTGCGTCAAGGCGTTTGTGCTGGGGATTCAGGGTCGGCCACCCCACTGCGGAAGCCCGCTTGCCACCTCGCCTGCACCCGGCGTATGATGGGCTGAAGCTGAGTCCTTAGTTGATTCCGGCGGCTGTCGCCGCAGCCGAATGGGAGGATTTCCAGGACCGCCGGACCCGTTTCGGCACCATCGAGGCCATGCGCTGGTATTCCAGCAGACCCTGAAGTGGCGGGAAAAATGACCGGACGGATAAATTTCTGAAATATTTGTCCTTGGTGGAGCGTTTGCGACAATAGAGAGTGGGGACGCGTGACGCCGGGAATTTGGTTGCGGGGAGAAATCCTTGAACAAAACGACTGGTGGAGGCGTCTGAATCTGCGTCCTGTCCCGCGGGGTGTCTCTGCGGGGTCCTTTAATGAACTGGGGTCAAAGAGGGACCTCGCGGGGACTCCTCGCGGGATGGGCGGTGCGGGCAGATCAGCAGCCGCACGTTGATTTTCCGCAGCCTGCCTTGCGCGAGGCGAGGGTGGCCTCGAGGGCGAGGGAGGTGGGGGTGATGGAGAGGCCGCCGAGGGCGGTGCAGCGGAGTTCGCGGGGCATCTGGGCGGCGACGCGTTTGGCGGTTTCGATGACTTCGTCGAGGGGGATGACGGGGTCGAACCCGGCCAGGGCCATGTTGGCGCAGGAGAGGGCGTTGCTGGCGGCCATGACGTTTTTCCCGAGGCAGGGCACCTCGACCCGGTTGGCCACGGGGTCGCAGATGAGGCCGATCATGCTCTGGAACGCCATGGAGGCGGCGGCGACGGCGTGGGGCAGCGAGCCTCCTGCGAGGGTGACGAGGGCGGCCGCGCCCATGCAGGCGGCGGAGCCTCCCTCGGCCTGGCAGCCACCGACTTCCGCAGCAAAGGTCCAGCTGGTGGCGATGAAGACGCCGATGACTCCGGCGGCCAGGAGGGCTTTGGCCATTTCCTCCTCGCCGAGGCCCATCTCCTCCGCCATGGCGATGACGGCCCCGGGCAGCGCCGCGCAGGCCCCGGCGGTGGGCGCGGCGACGATGACGCCCATGGAGCTTTTCACCTCCATCAGTGACGTAACGTAGAGGACGATGCGGTTGAGCGCGCCGCCGTTAAGCAGGCGGCCCTCGTTCATGAGGGTTTGGAAATTTCCCGACTGGTGGCCGAGCACGCGGTCGTCGTATTCCGTGCCCGCGATGCCCTCCGCCACGGACCGGCGCAGGATGCGGACGATCTCGACCATTTTCGCGATGACCTCCGCCTCGCTGAGGCCGCCGCGGGCGCACTCGTAGGTGGTGGCGAGTTTCCAGAGCGGCGTGCCGCGCCCGGCGTCGAAGGCGAGCATCTCCGCACAGGACGTGAAGGGCACGGCGGTGTCCCGGCCCGACAGCACGGGAAGCACGGGGGCGAGGAAGCGGACCTCCGTCACCGTGCCGGCGCTTTTCAGCGAATCGAGAGTGGCGGCGTCGAGAAACTGGCGGGCCTGCACCTCGATGAGCTGGCGGCCATCCGCCTCGTGGAGAAGGACGGCATCAAGCCCGGGCAGGGCGGCGATTTTTTCCCGCAGGGCGGCCCCGGAGCCGCCGGAAACCCAGAGCAGCGTCTCAAAACAGCCCCCGCCCATGGTGAGGGGAAAGCCGTCAATTTCCAGGACCTCGATCATGCCGCCGCCGGTCGAGATGGCGATGAGGGTGTGCCGGGCGGTGGAATTTTCCACCGTCAGGCGGTAGGTGTTCGGGTGCGGGTCGCCGGCGTCCACTGTTTCGATGGCGATCTGCACGCCGCTCTGCCGCAGGGCCTCGGGTGAGCCAGGCAGGCGCTCGTCTGCGGCCTCCCAGCCCATCAATCCACCAAAGAGCCCCATGTCCGAGCCCTGGGACTCGTGCGTGGTGGGGAGGGAGCCGCTGCGGTCAAACTCGACGAGCACCGTGCGGAGATCGCCGCCCATGAGGTCGCGCGCGAGCCTGCCGATGCGCAGGGCTGCCGCACAGTGTGAACTCGACGGCCCGCGCATGACGGGGCCGATGACGTCGTTGAAAATGCTGACGATCATGGGAAAAAGAGGAGGGTGAAAATGGTGTGGCCCTATTCTCTCCGGTTTCGGGGTTTTTCCAGCGGGAAATCATTTTCCGACGGGCGGGATCCAGCAGTACTCCGGATCCGTCGGCCGGTGGCGTACGCCGGTTCAGTAGAAGCTTCCGAACACCGCAGGTATTTCCCTCACCACGACCCGCAGGCTCAATTCCTCCTGGCGCAGTGCGGCGTCGAGGGCGTCGTCATCCTCGGGCGGTGCGGCCAGCACACGCTCCACCACGGGGCGGAAGCGCTCGAAACGGTGCGCGGCAGGGTGACGTGGATCAGCCCAGTGCCTGAGCAAGCGGGCCCTGCAGTGCGGGCGCTTCCAGAGCAGGCGGGTGTACTCGAGCCGGGCCTGGTCGTGGCACAGCAGGGGCCAGCGCGTGTCAGGGGCGTCGGGGGTGATCATAGCAGCCCCTATTTTCCCGTGGCCTCAAGGATTTCCCGGATGAGGGCGGGGCCGCGGTAGATGAGGCCGGTGTAGATCTGGACGAGGCGGGCTCCGGCGTTGAGTTTTTCCACCGCATCGGCACCGGTGAGGATGCCTCCGGCGCCGATGATGGGGAGGTCGGGGCCGAGTTCGCGGTGGAGCTGGCGGATGATCTCTGTGGAGGCGCGGGTAAGGGGGCCGCCGCTGAGGCCGCCGCGCTCGCCGGACTCGACGAGGTGGGAAACGCCCTCGCGGGAGAGGGTGGTGTTCGTTGCGATGACGGCGTCCATTTTCTCGCTGGTCAGGACGCCGGCGATTGCCTTGAGGGCCTCCGTGTCAAGGTCTGGCGCGATTTTTACCGCGATGGGGGTGAGGCGCGAATGGAGCTGGCCCTGGCGGTCCTGCTCCTCCTTGAGCGAGTGGAGCAGGGTGCGGATGGCCCCCTCCTGCTGGAGGTCGCGCAGGCCCTTGGTGTTGGGGGATGAGATGTTGACGGTGACGTAGTCGACCCTCCCGGCGGCCCCGCGGAAACAGGCGAGGTAGTCGTCGGCGGCGCGCTCGTTCGGGGTGTCGAAGTTTTTGCCGATGTTGAATCCAAGCAGGCCCTTCCACTGGCGGGTGGCAATGTTTTTCAGCGCCTGGTCAAGCCCCGGGTTGTTGAAGCCCATGCGGTTGATAACGGCATTTTTCTCGTGCAGGCGGAAGAGGCGCGGGGCGGGATTTCCCGGCTGGGGGCGCGGGGTGATGGTGCCGACCTCGACGTGGCCGAATCCCATGGCGCCGAAGCCGTCCACGCACTGCCCGGCCTTGTCCAGACCGGCGGCGAGGCCCACGGCGTTGGAAAATTCCAGGCCCATGCAACTGACGGGAGAGGCGGGCACGCCGGGGTTGAGCAGGTGTGTGAGCCCGGTTTTTTCGGCAAAACGCAGGCCGGCCAGGGTGAGGTGGTGGGCCTCCTCCGCGTCGAAGCGAAAGAGGACGGGCCGCGCCAGCTCGTAGAGGGAATCAAAATTCATCGCCGCTGACATAGCCGCCACCCGGGCTGAATTCAAACCGGGAGGCGCGGGCTGGACACTTTTACGCGGCCTTCGGCTTCCGGTGGCTGGTGAGCCTCATCATGAGGAAGTAAAGCCCGCAGAAGGCCACGATGACGCCGATGATCCAGAGGGACTCCCCCTTGATGGCCTTGATGAGGGCGTCGGGGTCGTTGATGAGGTCCGGGTGCTGGGCGGAGACCTTGAGGCCCAGCCAAGTGAGGATGCTGCACCAGATGGCGGAGCCGATGGTCGTGATGACGCTGAAACGGAGGAAGGGCATCTCGATAATGCCGGCGGGGATGGAAATGAGGTGGCGGACGACGGGCAGCAGCCGGGCGAAGAAAAGTCCGCCGGACTCGTAGCGCTCCATCATGCGTTCAGCGCGTTCCAGTTTCTCCGGAGTGATGAAAACGTAACGCCCCCATTTCAGGATGGCGCGCCGGCCGAGCCAGCGTGAAATGCCGTAGGTGATGGCAGATCCGAGCCATGAACCGAACGTCCCGGCGAGGATGATGAGGACGGGCGACATTTTTCCCTGTGCGGCCCAGAAGGCGGCGGGGGGGATGACGACCTCGCTCGGCACGGGAAAGATGGAGCTTTCCATGGCCATGAGGATAACGATGCCGAGGTAGCCCCAGTCCGAGACGAGGTGAAACCAGGTGTGGATCAGCTGATGAAGAAGAGCCTGCATGGGGAAGTGTGTGCTGCCGCGATCCCGCGCGGGGAAGGGGGAAACGACGGCGGCGGGAGCAGGCTCCTAGTTGGCGGCCGGGTGGGAGTTGCGTGTGAGGCTGGCCGTCACCAGCGGCGGACCAAAGGTAACCTTTTTCTCGCGCGTCCTGGCTGTTTTCTGCACTGGCGCGGGCTGTGCTGAAGCAGGAGCCGGGCTGGTGGCGAGGTGGGCGGGAGCGGGAGCCGGGGCTGAGACAGGGAGCACGGGTGCTGGTGAGGGAGCGGTCTTGGTCTGGGCGGCAGCAAGGGTGTCGACGCTGTGCGGCATGTCACTGGGCATGATGCGCACCTGCGTGCCCACGGTGACGTGGTCGTAGAGGTCCATCACGTCGCAGGACCGCATGCGCACGCAGCCGTAGCTGGCGGGGCGGCCGATGTTGCTCTCCTCGGGGGTGCCATGGATGTAAATGTAACGGTTGTAGGCGAGGCGGTTGGTGGATTCCGTTCCGCTCAGCCACATGATGCGGGTGACGATGGGGTCGCGGCCTGGCGCATTCGGGCGCAGCACCTCGCCGGTCGGCTGCCGGCACTTGAAAACCATGCCTGCAGGCTGCCCGGCACCGATTTTTTTGGCGATCTGAAGTTTCCCCAGCGGGGTGGTGCAGGTGCCGGGCCGGTCGCCGACGCCGAACTTTGAGGTCGAGCACGGATAGACCTTCACCGGTTTCCCCTGCTCCATGAGCGCCACCTTCTGGTCGCGAACACTGACGAGCACTTCTCGCTGAGGCGTGCTCCCGGTGCAGCTCACCAGGATGGCGCTTGCGCCGGCCAGGAGGAACTGAAGCCCCCGCTTCACTCCCAGACGGACTGCGGTGTTGTGGAAAAACTGTTTCATTGTCGTCGCTATAGTTTTGGTTCCTTCTATAGCATGCGCTGAAATTTTAGAAATGCGAAGTAATTTTTTAAAATTTTATATTCTGCCCCAGTGGCCCTTCCCTTAAGGGCGGAAGGAACGAAAGCAAATATCAAGCCAGTCAGGCGGCGGCAGGCTCCTGCGGCGGAGGATCACCGGAAAACCAGGAGGAGGGGAGCATCTGGCCGATGGAATTGACAGCGACGTACCAGAATCCAATGGCGAACATGGACATGAAGCCAATCGACTGCCAGTCCCCGCGCAGGGCGTGCAGGTAGACGATGTAGGTGAAGTAGATGGCGAAAAGCAGCTCCAGGAGGACGGCGAGGGATTTGCCGGCGCTGTAGCGCGACTTGCGCCAGGATTGCCCTTTCTTCTCGATGCCATACTTGGGCGTGCGGACGAAGCCGGACTCCTGATTAAAGATGGCCTCCAGGACGGCCTTGCCGTTGTTGATGGCCATGCCGACGCCGAGGGCGAGCAGGGCGGGGAGGTAGATCATCTCCAAGAGCCAGCGGCGCTTGTGCACCGCCCACTGTGAGACGGTGTAGAAGGCGCCGACCGAGAGGGAGGTGGCCAGGAAGACAGGCACATCTAGCACCCAGGTGCGGTAACCGCCAAAGGTGAAGCCTGCTCCGGCGCCTGGCCAGATGAGGAAGCACAGGGCGATGAGGAGGAGGTAGGCGAAGTTTTGCGAGAGGTGGACGGTGCCCTCAAGCTTGATGATGAGTGGCAGGTCGCTCTTCCAGAGCGGGCCGATCAATTTTTTCCACGTCTGGATGGAGCCCTTCGTCCAGCGGTGCTGCTGGGATTTGAAGCCGTTCATGTCGACGGGCAGCTCGGCCGGGGTGACGACGTCGTTGAGGAAAATAAACTTCCACCCTTTCATCTGGGCGCGGTAGCTGAGGTCGAGGTCCTCGGTGAGCGTGTCGTGCTGCCAGCCGCCGGCGTCTTCAATGGCGGACCGGCGCCAGATGCCGCCGGTGCCGTTGAAATTAAAGAACCGGCCTGCGCGGCTGCGGGCGGTCTGCTCGACCATCAAGTGGCCGTCCAGGAACATCGCCTGGATGCGGGTGAGCAGGGAATAGCTGCGGTTGATGTGTCCCCAGCGCGTCTGGATCATGCCGATGCGCTCATCCGTGAAGAAATGCACCATTTCGAGGAGGATGTTCGGCGGCGGCACGAAATCCGCGTCCAGGATGAAAATGTAGGCGCCACGGGCCGTCCGCATGCCGTTGTCCAGAGCTCCGGCCTTGTAGCCGGTCCGGTCCGTCCGGTGGATGTACTCCACCTCAAATCCGCGCTTCACCAGCTCTGCGGCCCTTGCTTCACAGAGGGATTTTGTCTCGTCCGTGGAGTCGTCCAGGATCTGGATCTGCAGGCGGTCGCGCGGGTAGTCGATCTCGCTTACGGACTGGAGCAGTCGCTCCACGACCATTTGCTCGTTAAAAAGTGGCAGCTGAACGGTGATGACGGGCAGCTCGTCAAAACGCGAAAGCGGCTCCGGCTTTTTCCCCACGTTTTTCAGGAAAAGCCACACCATGACGTAACGGTGGAGGCCGAACGCGGAAAGCCCGACGACGACGATCAAATAACAGGACAGCCAGACCCAGTCCCCAAAGTGCAAATGGTCCCCAAAGTTCATAGAAATGGGCATCCGTCCCCTGAAGGGGGAGGAGCGAGGGGTATCATCCGGGCAGTTGGGAGAGCGTCAAGCGTGTTCTCCTCACATTTCCACGTGAAAAAGGCGCGCCCTATGCGAATCTTCAACGCTGCTGATTTTTCGAACACCCTGCCACCGCCGACCACTCATGAGAACTGCCCTGACCGCTCTTGCCCTTGCCACCTCCCTCGGACTCGGAGGCTGGCTCTCCGCCGCCCCTGCGGCTGTGGAGAAGAAGGCTAAAGCACCTGCTGAAAAAGCCAAACCAGCCGCCGAAGCAAAGAAGGCGCCCGCAGCTGAGCCGAAAAAAGCCGCCTCTGACAAGGAAATGAAGGATCTGCCGACGCCCGAGGGCGCCGCCCCGGACGGAAAACCAGAGGCTGGCCAGCCCCAGGTGCCGGAGGACCTCCTCGGTGACGAGCACCTGCGCGAGGAATTCGGCGTGAACGAATTCACCGCCCCGTCCATCAAGAAGCTTTTCTCCGAACTCCTCGATGTGGGGGCGCTCCCGTTCGACAAGCTCAAACGAACCATCCCTCAAGAGCCGTCCAAGGACCGCATCCGTGTCGCCCTTCAGTTGGGAACTCTCATTGCCGACGGCTTTCTTGTCGTACACTCGGAGAAGATTTCCGAGTTCGAAGATGTCGGGCGTTCCGTGCTGAAGCACGCCAAGGTGCTCGGCGCAGGCGACCGCGTGAGCAAGCACACGAAGACCATCCTGGAGAACAGCGTCGGCGGCGACTGGGACACCCTGAAAAATGAACTGGCTGAAACCCAGGCGGACGTGGAGGCCGAGATGGTGCTGCTCCGGGATTTCGAGATCGCCCACCTCATCAGCCTGGGCGGCTGGCTCCGCGCCCTCGAAATTATGAGCACGGCGGCGGCGGATCCCTTTTCAGAGACCAAGGCGAAAAAGCTGGCCCGGGTTGATCTTGTCGAATACTTCCTCGGCGGTCTCGACGCCCTGCCTGATAAGGTGAAAGACAAGGAGCTGCTGAAGTCCGTGCGCGCTGGCGTCGGCCGCGTCCGCGACACGCTGGACGTGCCGGAGGGCAAAAGCTTCACCCCGGCGGACTTGGAAAAGCTCCGGACCGAGGCCGCAGCGCTGGTGGTGCTGATCGCGGACCCGAAGTAAAAGAAGCCTTGGTGGCGTTCACTCCGCCAGCCACGGGTTGTTCATTTCCCCCGCCACGGAGGTGGACTCTCCGTGCCCCGGATGCAGCCTGGTGGTGGACGGGAGCGTTAGCAGCTTCGTGAGTATGCCACTGACGAGTAATTCGTAGCTGCCGCCGGGCAGGTCTGTTCGCCCGATGCCTTGGAGAAAAAGCGTGTCCCCGCAAAAACAGTTTCCGCTGGGCGTGTGGAGGAAACAGACGCTGTCCGTGCTGTGTCCCGGGACGTGAAGCAGGCTGAACTCCGCACCGCCCACGGTTAGCGCAGTCTGGCCCTCCAAGAGGTGGTCCACGGTGAAGGGCGGCACCATGATGTTCATGCCTGCGTAGCTGGAAAAGAGGTCGTCCATCCAGAGGCTGCGCGAAGCCGGTGACCAGGCGTAAACCGGGCAGGCAAAGTCGCGCTGAACGGCGGCGGCATCGTCGACGTGGTCAAAGTGTTGATGCGTCAGCAGAAGGGCGTCTGGTTTCACGCCGAGCCGTGCGAGCCATGCGGCCACGCCCTCAGGGGCATCCACGAGCAGGTGCCCGGAGCCGATTGAAATGAGGTAGCCGTTCGTCTGGCAAAAGCCGCCCGTGAAGCGTTCGAAAGTCATGGCCCCACCATGGGTGAGGGGCGGAGCCTGTCAATCACTGGCCGGTACGGCAGTTCGTTGTATGTTGGAAACAAGCGTTTTTGGAAGTCGCTTGCAGTTTCCCGGATGCATAGCGCTTCAGCCGGGGATTTTTCCTTTCCCCGCCGGGACTCCGCCCTAAACTCTGCGCCATGGCCTCCATCGGAACACCACTCTCACCCACCGCGACAAAAATTGCCTTCCTCGGCTCCGGGGAATTGGGCAAGGAAGTCGTCATTGAACTGCAGCGGCTTGGCTGCGAAGTCATCGCAATCGACCGCTACGCGAACGCCCCGGCGATGCAGGTGGCGCACCGGTCCCACGTGGTGAACATGCTGGACGGGGCCGCGCTGCGTGCTGTGCTGGAACTCGAACGCCCCCACCTCATTGTGCCTGAGGTGGAGGCCATCGCCACGGACACCCTCGTGGAGCTGGAAAAGGAGGGCTTCACGGTCATTCCAACGGCGCTCGCCACCAAATTGACCATGAACCGCGAGGGAATCCGCACCCTGGCTGCGGAAACGCTCGGATTTCGCACGTCGCCCTACGCCTTCGCCGGCAGTGAGGAGGAATTCCGCGCCGCCGTGGCCCGGATCGGCCTGCCCTGCGTGGTCAAGCCGGTCATGAGTTCCTCTGGCAAAGGTCAGAGCACCGTGAGGACGGAGGCGGACATCACCAAAGCATGGACCTACGCGCAGGAAGGCGGTCGCGCTGGTCGCGGCAGGGTCATTGTGGAGGGATTCGTTGATTTTGACTACGAAATCACCCTGCTGACAGTGCGCCACACCGGGGGCACGACCTTCTGCGAGCCCATCGGCCACCTCCAGATCGACGGAGACTACCGCGAATCCTGGCAGCCCCAGCCGATGTCGCCCGCTGCACGGGCTGAGTCGGAACGCATTGCGGGAGGCGTTACTGCGGCACTCGGGGGGAGGGGACTCTTTGGCGTGGAGCTGTTTGTCAAAGGTGATCTCGTCTATTTCAGCGAGGTTAGCCCGCGGCCGCACGACACCGGGCTGGTCACTCTTATTTCTCAGGACCTCAGCGAGTTTGCCCTCCACGCCCGTGCCATCCTTGGGCTGCCCATTCCTGCGATCCGACAGCACGGTCCGGCCGCATCCGCCGTCATCCTGCCCGAGGGCACGAGCGAACAGCCAGTCTTTGGAAATCTGGAAGCTGCATTGCTCCAGCCGGACACCACACTGCGGCTTTTCGGCAAACCGGGGATTGAGGGACGCCGCCGCATGGGTGTGGTGGCTGCGCTGGGTGCCACGCTGGAAATCGCCAGGCAGAAGGCCCGCTCGGCGGCAGGTGCCGTCGAGGTCACGCTCTAGCCGCTGGTGGTTTTGCCCACAAATCTCCGAAGGCATGGGGATGCCACCTCCTCTTGCTCTGCGTGCCCCCTGTTCTGCTGCTGAGAGAATTCCGCCGAAAATTTGTAGTGGCGACTCCAAAAATACCTTTCCAATCGGGGGATTTTCCTGTTGCGGGACGGGTGGTGGTGTCCATATTCGCGCTCTCGGTTTTGGGGGAAACCGGACCCGGCGGATTTATCAGATTCTTTAATGCATCCGCTTGATCCATCTATTTTCCTCAAATATAAATTTTTACTTGTTCTCTTGTGAAAAATTTCACAAGGTAGGCAAGTCTTCCTGAGCGTATGGCTAACATCTTCCCGCGTTGGACCAATCTTCTTCCCCTTTGGGTCGTCACTGGCGTTGTCCTCTTCGGAGGCTTCGTCACACTGGCCGTTGGTTATTATTTCACTCCGAAGTATACGCGGGTGGGATATGAACCCTCGCAGCCCGTGCCCTTCAGCCACAAGATCCACGCCGGCCAGTTGGGCATGGACTGCCGCTACTGTCACAGTTTTGTCGAGGAGTCCGGTCACGCCAACGTACCGGCCACCCAAACTTGCTGGAACTGCCACCAGCACGTGAAGAAGGACAGCCCGAACTTGGCCAAAGTGGCCGAGAGCATCACGAGCGGTAAGCCGCTGGAGTGGGTGAAGGTCCACAAGGTGCCCGACTACGCGTATTTTAACCACTCCGTCCACGTTAACCGCGGCGTCTCCTGCGTGGAGTGCCACGGCCGGGTCGACCAAATGACTGTGGTCAAGCATGACCAGCCGCTCTCGATGGGCTGGTGTCTTGAGTGCCACCGGGATCCTGCCAAGCGGCTGCGTCCCCTCGATCAAATTACGAACCTTGGCTGGGCGCCCAAGGCGAAGAGCGAGGCCGATCTCGGCCAAAAAATCAAAGAGGCGTGGAACGTCAATCCGCCTGAATCCTGCGGAGCCTGCCACCGCTAATCACCAGACCTTCAGAACCGCCACTACACGGACTTCTTTTCATGAGCAAGCGCATCTGGAACCATCCCGAAGAGCGTCAGACCGGCCGGAAATACTGGCGGAGTCTGGGCGAGCTGGACGACACCCCCGAATTCCGGGAGTGGCTCGACCGTGAGTTCCCCCAGGGGGCCGCCATGATGCGTGACGAGTCGGACGCCGACGTCAGCCGCCGCAGTTTCCTCAAACTCATGGGTGCGGCGACTTCCCTCGCCGGTTTCGGCATGGCCGCTTGTCGCCGTCCGGAGACGCACATCAAGCCTTATAGCAAGAACGTTGAGTGGGTCATCCCGGGCAAGGCCCTCTTCTACGCCACCTCGATGCCCCGCCTTCTCGGTGGTGCCACCCCGCTGGTTGTCACCACCTTCGAAGGCCGACCCACCCACGTGCAGGGCAATGCCCTTCACAAGGAAAGCAACGGATCCGTCGACAGCTTCGCCCAAGCCTCCATTCTCGATCTCTATGATCCTGATCGCTCCAAGGATTTCCTGAAGGCTGGTGTGAAGTCCACCCGCGCGGAATTCCTCGCCTTCCTAGAGGCGGAAAAAGCCGCTCTGAGTGCCGCCCAAGGCAAGGGCCTCGCCCTCCTGCTCGACGGTGTCACCTCTCCGACCCGTCAGCGCCTCGTCGCCAAAGTTCAGGCAGCCTATCCGCAGGCGAAAGTTTACCGTTACGAAGCCTTCGACAACACCAATCAGGAAGCCGCCACTGAGATTGCCTTCGGCAAGGGCGTCCAGCAGGTGCCTCACTTCAGCAAAGCGGATCGCATCCTTTCCTTGGATTCTGACTTCCTCGGTCTTTTCCGGCCCAAGGCGAGTTCCGTCTCCAAATTCATGGATGGTCGTCGCGCCCTCAAGCCTGAGGATCCGATGAATCGCCTCTACGTGGTTGAAGGTCGCTACACTGCGACCGGCGGCATGGCTGACCACCGCCTGCGTGTTCCTGCCAGCCAGATCATGAAAGTGGCCGTCGACGTTGCCAAGGCCGTGGCCGCCGCTACTGGCGATGCCGGGCTCAAGTCCGCCGCCGAAGCCGTCAAGGTGGGCTCTGAAAAACCCAGCAGCCGCGAAGACTACGCCGCTTGGGTTGAGGAAGCCGGCAAGGACTTGGCTGGCAAAAAGGGCCGCGCTTTTGTACTCGCCGGCCCGCAGCAGCCGAAGGAGGTCCATCTGCTCGTCGCTGCCATCAATCAGGCACTGGGCGCCTTTGGCGGTCCGGTCGAGTTGAAGCAAATCGAGTCGACTGAGACAGGTACGCTTGCCCAACTGGCCGAGTCCGCCAAAAAAGGCGAAGTGACCCACCTAGTCATGGTCGGCCAGACGGACCCCGTCTACGATGCACTGGCTGACATAGACTGGGCCAAGGCGCAGAAGGCCGTCAAGCACGTCATTCACAGCGGCGTCCGCCACCGCACCGCCACCGCCCGTGCTGCCTCCTGGCATGTTCCCGGAACGCATTATCTGGAACAGTGGGGCGATCTGCGCGGCATCAGCGGTGCAGTTTCCGTCATCCAGCCGATGATTCTCCCTCTTTATGAAGGAGTCTCGGACATTCAGCTCCTTTCACTGCTGGCCGCGCCACCTGTGCCAGCCGCTCCCGCCGTCCCTGCTCCAGCTCCCGCCGCACCGGCCAATGGAGCGCTGCCTGAAGAGTCAAAGGACACCGGCTACCTCGCCGTTCGTGAAACCTTTAAACTGCTGGCAAAGCCCGCTGACGAAGCGGCCGAGGCAGTCGCTTGGACCAGTTTCCTGCGCGACGGTTTCATCGCCAACAGTGAGTGGCCGGCTGCCTCCGCCTCGCTCAACGCCGCAGCCGTCGCCTCAGGCGTCGCATCCTTCACGGATGTCGCCCCGCCAAACGCCGGCAAGATGGAGCTGAACCTCGTTCCCTGCTCCAAGCTGTGGGATGGTCGCTACACCAACAACGGCTGGCTTCAGGAATCTCCTGATCCCATTTCCAAAGTCACCTGGGACAATGTAGCCCTCGTGAGCGTTCGCACAGCGAACGACATGAAACTCAAGAAGTCCCTCGTCGATGACGATGCGGACGTCATCAAGCTCACTCTGCCAGGCGGCGCCGAGGTGGAGGTTCCCGTCATCGTGGCCCCAGGGCATGCTGACAACTCGATCACTTTGGCCGTCGGCTACGGCCAAGGCGAGGGCGAGAATGGCCCCGGTCGCGTCGGCGAGGCAACGGGCTGGAACACCTACCCGCTCCGCACAACCAAGGCTCCGTATTTCATTTCCGGTGTGGACGTCAAGAAGACAGGGGTTCTGATGCCCGTCGCGTGCACTCAGGAGCACAACACGATGTACGGTCGCGAACTCGTTCGCGAGGGCACTTCCGACCGCTTCAAGGAGCACGCTGACTTCGCCAAGACTGAAGGACAGGACGGCCACATCCCGCAGGATTTCAGCCTCTACAAGCCGAATGATCTGAAGGGGCAGCCGCTCCTCTCTGACAAGGTTCACCAGTGGGCGATGACCATCGACCTGAACACCTGTATCGGTTGCAACACCTGCTCGGTCGCCTGCCAGTCCGAAAACAACATCCCGATCGTCGGCAAGCGGGCCGTCATCATTGGCCGTGAAATGCACTGGATCCGGATGGATCGTTATTTTGCGGTCGATCTCGACGGTGGTCACCGCAAGGAAGGCCAGGAATTTGAGCCCGGTTCACCTGCTGTGGCTCCCGCCAAGCATGGAGAAGGCGCGGAAGTCCGGGAAATCGATGATCCGGAAATGCTCTTCCAGCCCGTCGCCTGCCAGCACTGCGAGGCGGCTCCCTGCGAAACGGTCTGCCCGGTCAACGCCACGGTGCACAGCGAGGACGGCCTCAACCTGATGGTTTACAACCGCTGCATCGGCACCCGGTATTGCGCCAACAACTGTCCCTACAAAGCTCGCCGCTTCAATCACTTCGACTACGGCAAGCGCGAACCCCTGCACAAGCCGGATGGTTCCAAGGACAACATGCACGAGAAGGAGTCCGACTGGCTGGGTCTCAAGCCCGCCATCCGGAACAATCTCCAGCTCGGGCCTCTGGGAGAGATTTACCAGCCCGAAAGCCTCAAGCTCCAGAAAAATCCGAACGTCACCGTCCGGATGCGGGGTGTCATCGAAAAATGCACCTACTGCATCCAGCGGATCGAGGCGGCAAGGATTGACGCCAAAAAAGTCTCCCGCACCAAGGCGGCTGAATTGGGCCAGTCCAACGCCAACCTCAAAATCAGCGAGACGGATCTTCAAATCAAGACCGACACGGTCAAGACTGCCTGCCAGCTGGCCTGCCCAGCTGACGCCATCGTCTTCGGCAACATGGCCGACGAAAAGAGCAAGGTCACGCAGATGATCAATCACCCGCGGAACTACCAGATCCTCCGCTACATCGGCACGAGGCCGCGTACCAGCTACCTCGCCCGCATCAAGAACCCGAACCCGCAGCTTCTGGCCCGCAGCCCGAAAGAAGCCGCCAAGGTTGGCCAGGCCACGGCCCACATGCACTAAAACCGGTCACCACCATTTACAGACCACTTGTCTAACTGATTACTCACCCCATGGCCGCCCACACGCACGACGACCACATGCCCGCCCTCGACGGCCCTTGTTCGCCCGCCAAGGTGCTCCTTCGTGAGCCCTTGGTGTTGAATAACCGTTCCTACGGCTGGATCACCGACCGGATTGCGGGCATCGTCGAGAAGCCGCAGCCGAAAATCTGGTGGTATATCTTCATCCCTTCCGTCATGCTCTTCCTAGTCATGGCCAGCCTTTTCGGCTACTTGATCTCGACGGGCGTCGGCGTTTGGGGCAATCAGCACCCGGTCTCTTGGGGCTGGCCGATTGTGAACTTCGTGTTCTGGATCGGCATCGGCCACGCGGGCACCCTGATCTCCGCCATTCTTTTCCTGACCCGGCAAAAATGGCGGACCTCCGTCAACCGCGCCGCCGAGGCGATGACCATCTTCGCCGTCATGTGCGCCGGTCTCTACCCCGGCCTCCATGTAGGCCGCGTTTGGATGGCCTGGTTCCTTGCTCCCGTCCCGAATGCGAACGCGATCTGGCAGAACTTCAAGTCACCCCTGCTCTGGGACGTGTTTGCGGTGTCCACCTACTTCACCGTTTCCGTAATCTTCTGGTACCTCGGCCTCGTGCCCGACCTCGCCACGCTGCGTGACCGCTGCAAGCCCGGCATCCGGAAAATCCTCTACGGTCTGTTCGCCTTGGGTTGGCGTGGTGGCAACCGCCAGTGGAGCCATTACGAGATGGCCTACCTGCTTCTCGCCGCCCTCTCCACCCCGCTGGTGCTCTCCGTGCACACCGTGGTGTCCTTCGACTTCGCCACCTCCATCGTTCCCGGCTGGCACGCCACCATTTTCCCGCCCTACTTCGTGGCTGGCGCCATCTTTGGTGGTTTCGCCATGGTGCTTACCCTCATGCTGCCAGTTCGCAAGCTCTACGGGCTCGAAGACCTCGTCACGGCCAAGCACATTGACAACATGGCGAAGATCATTCTCCTGACCGGGACGATCGTCGGCTACGCCTACCTTTCCGAGCTGTTCATCGCTTGGTATGGTGGCAACAAGTATGAATTCGAAGCCTTCATGCTCCGGATCAAGGATGGTCCCTACACTTGGGCCTACTACTGCATGATGTTCTGCAACGTCATCTCGCCCCAGATCTTCTGGTTCAAATGGGCGCGGCACAACTTGTGGGTGGTCTTCACTGTCTCAATGTTCGTCAACGCGGGCATGTGGTTCGAGCGCTTCGTCATCATCGTCACCACCCTCGCTCGCGACTTCCTGCCCGGTTCCTGGGACATGTATCACCCGACCTGGGTGGACGTCTGGACGTTCATTGGCACCTTCGGCTTCTTCATGATGAATTTCCTGTTGTTCCTGCGCTTCCTCCCGGTCATCGCCATCGGTGAAGTGAAAGGCGTCCTGCCCGAATCAGACCCGCACTACAATCCCGACGCCCTCGCCGGCGGCGTGACTGAAGAAGAAATCCGCGGCGAAGCACCGCGCACCGCCTGAACCCAAAAGCCCCGTATCACCACGTGAGTACACCCGTCAAACGAGTTCACGGTTTCCTGGCAGAGTTTGCCAGTGTCAGCGATCTGTACCATGCCGCCGAAAGGCTGCGTGATGCCGGTTTCCGCCACTGGGACTGCCACACCCCGTTCCCCATCCACGGACTGGACGCGGCCATGGGAGTGAAACGCTCTATCCTCTCAAAGCTGGTGCTCGTTGGGGGCTGCTGTGGCACTCTCACGGCACTGTGCCTTCAGTTTGGCACCCAGGTCTTCCTTTACCCCACGGTGGTTCAGGCCAAGCCGGTGAACCTCTTTACCATACCGGCCTATTTCCCGGTCACCTTCGAGCTGACCATTCTCTTCTCGGCCTTCACAGTGCTCTTCGGCTTGCTGGCGCTCATGAAGCTCCCGCGCTGGAACCACCCGCTCTTCAACTCGGACTCCTTCTCCCGTTTCTCGGACGACAAGCTGTTCATTTGCGTCGAGGCCAAGGACCCGCAGTTTCACCGGGAAAAAACCCGTGCCGTTCTTGAAGAGGTCGGCGGCAAGAACATCGAACTCGTGGAGGACGACGTCTAATCCGCCAGTGCGGACAACCACTTTCCACTCATGATTCGTTACATTTTCCTCACCGCCATTCTGGTCGTCGCCCTTGTTTTGGGCGCGGCGGGTTTCCGTGGTGAAAAATTCACCCGCCGCCCCTTGGAACTCCTGCCCGACATGGACAACCAGGCCAAGATCAAATCCCAGGCGGATTCCAATTTTTTCGCGGATGGCGCCGGTGGCCGCCGCCCAGTCGCAAGCACCATCCCGATGGGCCTGAACATCTCGTCCGAGACGCTTGAGAAATCCGCTGCGCATTCATCCTACGGCTTTACCGCCGGGACAGACTATTACAACACCGGCCGCTTTGGTGACAGCTACTGGGGCGATGGCATTCCGGGCGAAATCGAGATCAATCCCGCTTTCATTCGCCTTGGTGCTGAGCGATACAACATTTACTGCGCCGTCTGCCACGCCCACAGCGGGGATGGCAAAGGCATCACCGGCAACTACGGCATTAACGGCATCCGGAATCTGCACGAGCCTGCTCTGTCTGATCCCAAAGACCCTCTTTACCGCCCTGATGGCAACATTTTCAACACAATCACCTACGGCATGGGCCAGATGGGACCCTACGGCGCGATGATTCCTGTGCGCGACCGGTGGGCCATCGTCGCCTACGTCCGCACCCTGCAACTCGCCAAGGCTTCCAGCGCACCGGCACCTGCCGCCGCTCCCGCCGCCACGCCCGAGAAGAAGTAAGCTGTCATGAGTCACCACTTTGTCTCTGTCAAAAGCCTGCCCGCCGGTGGAGAATCATTCTCCCCCGCCAGCGCCCCCGCTTGGACCCGCCTCCTGCCTCTCATTGGCGGGGCTGGCGCAGTCCTTTCCATCATCCTTTTCCTCATGGGGGACAAAATCTCCTTTCCCGCTCAGGGCGTGGAAGGGCATGAACTCCACTACAGCGCCCTGAGCACCTACGCTTACTCGTGGTTGTTTGCCTTCTTCGTCTGCTTCACCCTAGCTTGCGGTGGCGTGTTCTGGTGCATTTTGCACAACGTCTCGAATTCCGGATGGGGCGTCGCCATTCGTCGCCTCGCTGAAATTTTGGCGAACATGATTCCGGTCGTGGCCATTTGCGGCTTGCCGCTGTTGCTGTCGGCGCTTCTGAAAAGCGAAAACGGCATGGCTTTCAGCCTCTTCGGCTGGATGAAGGAGCATGCCGAAGTCGTGGGATCGTCTGTTCGTGAAGGGTTGTCCCACAATCTTCACGAAAAATACCCTTACATGAACCTCGGCTGGGACGGCTGGTTGCCAGGCTGGTTGCCCCGCTTCGTCATCTACTTTGCCGCTCTTGGTCTCATTGCCCGTTTCCTCCTCAAATCTTCCGTCAGCCAGGACACGACCGGCGATGTCAAAACAACGCTGAAGGTTCGTTTCCACTCCTCCTGGTTTATCATCATCTTTGCCCTCTGCGTTACTTTCGCGGCCACGGACTGGGTCAAAGGCCTGAACTACACGTGGGCCTCCACGATGTTCGGAGTAAATGTTTTTGCCGGTTGTGCACTCAGTTCCATGGCGTTTCTCATCATCGTGGTCACCACGCTGAAAGATCTTGGCTACCTCAAGCACATCGTGACCCCTGAGCACACCCACCTGATGGGCAAGCTCATGCTCGCCTTCACCATCTTCTGGGCCTACATCGCCTTCAGCCAGTATTTCCTCATCTGGTATGCCAACATCGCCGAGGAAACCCAGTTCTACGCCATTCGGAACACTGGCGGCTGGAACATTTATTCCATGCTCATGGTAGCTTGCCACTTCTTCCTTCCCTTCGTATGCCTGCTTCCTCAGGCATGGAAGAAAAACTACCGCCGCATCAGGAAGATCGCCATTTTTGTGCTCTGCGTCCACGTTATGGAGCTTTACTGGTTCATCATCCCAGAGCGCGGACCAAAACTGGCAGACCGGCCGACAATTGGCTGGGCCGTTTTGTTCGATGTGATCGCCTTGGTGACCGTCGGCTCCATTTTCCTCTGGGCCTTCATTCGCCTCCTGAGCAAGCAGAGCCTGTATCCCTGTGGTGACCCGCGCCTGCAGGAGTCCATCAACGTCGTCAACTAACCGAATTCTCCCACGTGCCTATGGATTCCAACCCACAAGATCAAGTGACCAAGCGCTTCAGCGCTTTCTGGATCTTCTATGCCCTTCTGGCCCTCGCCGGAATCGCCTCCGTGATCGCCGTTCGCCGGGGTGCCCCGTCCGAGGAAATCGACGCCGGCGCTGAAGGCAAGCGCACCGCCATTCTGGCGACCGTTCGCGAAGCCACCCAAAAAGGGATCACGGAAATCGGCTTCGACTACAAGGACGCCCAGGGCGGCCACCTTCCTACGATCACCGTTCCCGATGCCGTCATCGAAAAAGCCGTGGCCAAGCTGAAGGCCAATCCGGCACACAAGATGGCAGCCCCGTACGTTGGCTCCAAGGAAGATCTGGCCAGGAAGGCCAAGGTTCACGATCCTGCCGAGTCTGAATTTCAGAAAATCAAATAGCGCCCTGCTCCTGCATTTTTTCACCACTTTATGTCCTCAGAGACTGCAATTGAAGCCATGAACACGCCGGAAGACCTCCAGCAGCGGGCGGTTATCGACCGTTCTGCCAAGCTGCCGGTCCTCTTCTTTTTCGTCAGCGGCACCCTCTGGCTGCTGGGCTCCTGCCTGCTCGGATTCCTCGCCTCCATTGCCCAGCACTCTCCGTCGGTTTTTGACTGTGCCTTGATGAACTGGGGCCGCCTTCAACCGGCCTTCATCAACGCCATGGTCTACGGCTGGGGCTTTCAGGCTGCCTTCGGCGTCATGATCTGGATCATGGCCCGTCTTTGCCGCTGTCCCGTCAAAAATCCGGCCACCGTTCTGATCGCCGGTCACGCGTGGAACATCGGAGTCACGCTCGGTCTATACAACATTTTCTCAGGGCAGCAGGCACCGGGTGAATGGTTGGAATTCGGCCAGATTTCCTGGCTGCTCCTGCTCGTTTCCTTCAGCATCATTGCCGTCTGGCTTGTCGCCATGTTCGTCAGCCGTCCGAAGGGTGCGGACTACGTCAGCCAGTGGTACCTCATCGGAGCCTGCATCTGGTTTCCCTGGACATACATCACCGCGCAGGTGTTCACCCACTTCAACTCTGGTTCCGGCCTCCACGCCGCCGCAGTGGGAGCCTGGTATCCCAACACCCTGCTCGCCCTCTTCTTCGCGCCGGTCGCCATTGGCGCAGCCTACTACCTCGTTCCCAAAATTGTGGGCCGCCCAATTCACAGTTACCAGCTCGCCACGGTTGGTTTCTGGTCGCTGGCCATTCTCGGTGGCTGGACGGGCATGCAGAAGCTGGTTGGAACCCCGCTGCCCGCCTGGATGCCGGCCATCAGCGGCATGGCGCAGATCCTTCTGCTCATCCCGGTCATCTGCGTTGGCTGGAACCACTTCATGACCGTTCGGGGTCATCACGGCATCGTCACTGCCAGCCCAACGCTCCGCTTCACCTTCTTCTCTGCCATCTTCTACGTGACCAGCCACCTCATCGGTGCCCTGCTCACCTTGCTGGCCCGCTACACCCAGTTCACCATTGCCCAGGACGCCTTTCAAATCACCAGCCTGTACGCCTACTTCACCATGGCCATGTTTGGGGCGTTCTACTTCATCGTTCCCCGCCTGACGGGCTGCGAGTGGCTCTCAGGAACATGGATCCGCCGCCATTTTTGGTTCAATGCCTATGGCTCGATTGCTCTGGGCATTCTGCTCCTTGTTGGCGGCCTGGCGCAGGGGCAGAGCATTGATACGTGGAACGATACCATCGCCGGGGCTGTTGAAAACTCCCGGGGTTACCTCGTCGGTCGCACCGTCGCCTGGGTCTTCATCGGCCTTTCCAACTTGATTTTCTTTTTCCATCTCGTTCTCATGGTTCTCCGCCTCGGACGTCGCAGCGAGCAGGCCACCCTGCTCCACCGCCCCGAGCACGAAACCGCAGACGTCGTCATCACCACCGAAGGAGCAGAGGCTTAAATGACACTCAAGACACTATTCACCGGATTGACTCTGACTTTTGGTCTGCCCTGGCTGGCCTTGGTCGTCATGCCCTACGCCTCCATGGCGAAGATCAAGCCCGTCGCTTACGACGAGGAAAAAGACGAACTGAAAGGCTTTTTCCCACCAGCCCGTTCCGGATCGGAAGCGCGCGGACAGGAACTGTACTTTAACCTCGGCTGCATCCAGTGCCACACCCAGGTCATCCGCCCCGGTTATGCCGGCTGGGATGAATACAAGAACGGCTGGGGTGAAAACCAGAAGCCAGGTGCGCCCTCCTACACCCGCGCCACCACGCCTTGGGATTATCTGGGCGAAAACTACGCCGCCATCGGCGTCCGGCGCGTCGGACCGGATCTTGCGAACGCCGGTTTCCGTTTTTCCAGTCGCCAGGAAGTGCTCTCCTACCTTTACGACCCGCAGCAGCGCGGGAAATGGAACTCCTGCCCTTCCCAGCGCCAGCTCTTCACAGAAGTGAAGGGGGCTCAGCTTTCTGCCCAGGCTGTCAAAGTTACCGGCTCGCGTTATGTACCCGCTGAGGGGGTTCAGATCGTACCAGATGCTGACGCGAATGCTCTCGCCGACTACATACTGGCGCTGAAGAAAAACTATCAGCTGCCCGCCTCCTTGGGAGGTTCCAAACCCGCCGCCGCCAAGGCGGCTGCTCCCGCTCCACCCGCCGCTCCCGCAAAATGAGCCAGACTGAGTCCAACCAAAACATAGACTACCGCCGCACGATGAACGTGGCCCGCGTTCACAACTCTGCGGCGCGTGAGAAGGCAGACCTCGGAACGGACAACGGTCCGCTTTCCCTTGGTGCCTTTGCCGCAGCCATCATCGTCGCCCTTTTTGGAGGAGGCTACTTCTTCTCCAACACGGCATCCTCCTTTAACCGGATGGGTGCCAACTACCAGCCAGTTCCGCCGGCCTACAGCGGTCCCTCGGACGATGGTAAACCTGTCGACCCGATCAAAGCTGGCGAGAAAATCTACAAGAACGCCTGTGCGAACTGCCACCAGCAGGACGGCAACGGCGCTCCAGGGCAGTATCCTTCACTTGTTGCTTCAGAGTACGTGACTGAGGGAGACGAGCGCCTCGGCGCCCTGATTTATCTCGGCCTTGCCGGGGAAATCAAATTGAAGGGCGGGACCTTTTCGTCCCCGCAGCAGATGCCCTCGCACCGCGGCATCATGACCCCAGCCAATCTCGCCAACGTCATGTCCTACATTCGCAACACTTGGGGCAACAAAGCTGACGTTGTTTCCGAAATTGGGGTCGCTGCCCTCATCACCAAATACAAGGCTGCTCCTTCCCCGGCCAACCAGGCTTTCCTTGACGGGATTGATCCCAAAGCGATGCTTCCCAAGCCCGCTGCCGCTCCCGTTCCCGCCGCTGCCCCTGGTGCCGCGGCACCCGCTCCTGCTGCTGCCAAGTAAACCATGATTCATCCTCTGGAAATCCGGCTCACACTTTTCGCTTCCCTCCTCGGGGCGGTGAGCTTGCTGCTGGTTCTCAGCGGTGGATTTGCCCTCCTCAAGCTCTAATTTCCCCGCCAAGATCCGGCCGAACTGCCTGTCACAGCTTTCCCACCCATTTCAGAAACCATGTCAGCCGCCACTGCAACCGACCACTCACACGATCACGGCCACGGTCATGACGATCACGGTCATGACGATCACGGTCATGAACATCACAACCCCTCCTTCATTCAGAAGTGGGTGTTCTCGACTGATCACAAAATGATCGGCTACCAGTATGGCGTGACCTCGCTCGCGTTCCTCATGTTCGGCTTCATCCTTATGATGTACATGCGGTGGAGCATTGCCTATCCCGACCGGGAGCTGACTGGCATTGCCCGCTGGATCATCAACCACCTCGGCGGTGGTGGCGCGCAGAAGTGGCTTAGCGAGGGGCGCATCAATGGCGATCTCTACAACATGTTTGGTGCCATGCACGGAACAATCATGGTGTTCCTCGGCATCGTGCCGGTCGCCTTCGGCGCGTTTGGAAATTTTGTCACCCCGCTGCAAATTGGCGCTCCAGACATGGCTTTCCCCCGTCTGAACATGGCCAGCTACTGGCTCTACCTGATCGGCGGGATCATGATGTTCTGCAGCTTCTTCCTCCCGACAGGTGCTGCAATGGCCGGCTGGACGAACTACAGCCCGCTCGCCACCACCATTCACTTTGACGGGGCCGAGATCTTCTGGACCGGGCAAACCCAGTGGCTCGTTTCCATGGTGCTCATCATCTCCTCCTCCCTTCTGGGGGCGGTGAATTTCATCACCACCATTTTCAACCTCAGGGCGCGCGGAATGACGTGGATGCGCATGAGCTTTTTTGTCTGGGCCATGCTCGTCACTGGCTTCCTGCTCCTGCTGGCGTTTCCTCCCCTTGAAGTCGCGGCCCTCATGCAGTTGAGCGACCGTCTCTTCCAGTCCTCGTTCTTCCTCCCCAGCGGTCTGGTGGTTTCCAACCAGTTGATGGACGTCGCCGGCGGCGGCAGTCCCCTGCTTTACCAGCACTTGTTCTGGTTCCTCGCCCACCCGGAAGTTTACGTTCTTATCCTTCCGGCCATCGCCATTGTGGCTGAGATCATCCCCAACAACACGCGGAAGCCACTCTGGGGCCACCACACCATGATTTACGCGGTGCTGGTCCTTGGGTTCCTCGCTTTCATCGTCTGGGCGCACCACATGTACATGACCGGCATGGGTTCGGTGGTAAGCACCTTTTTCCAGACCACCACGGTGCTCATCTCAGTTCCCTCGGTTGTTCTCGTCACCTGCCTCCTGATCTCCCTGTGGGGAGGATCGATCCGGTTCAATGTGCCGATGCTCTTTGCTTCCGCCTTCCTTCCCATGTTCGGCATTGGCGGTCTGACGGGCCTGCCGCTGGCCTTCAATCTGATCGACCTGCATCTGCACGACACCTACTACGTCATCGCCCACTTCCACTACATTGTGGCGCCGGGGACGATCTTCGCCGTCTTCGCCGGCATCTATTACTGGTTCCCGAAAGCCACGGGCCGGATGATGAGCACCTGGCTTGGCCACCTTCACTTTTGGCCATCGCTGCTCTTCATGAACGTGGTGTTTGCCCCAATGTTCATCCAGGGCCTCCATGGTTTCCACCGCCGCTGGTATAACGGAGGCATCGCCTACGAGCAGATCGCCAAGGTGAAACTGCCTGACTGGCTGCCCTTCTGCGAGGGTCACGATTATCTCTGGCTGAACGAGGTCATCACTTGGGGGGCCTACGGTCTCGCTCTCGCCCAGATCCCCTTTATCTGGAACTTTTTCTCCAGTATTTTCATCGGCCGCAAAGTGACCTCCGACAACCCCTGGGATGCCACCACTCTTGAGTGGTCCACCCCCACACCGCCCCCTCACGGAAACTTCGCCTCGGAGCCGGTTGTCTACCGCGGCCCCTACGAGTACAGCGTGCCGGGTGGTGCCCGCGACTTCACGCCCCAGTGGCAGCCTGACCCCGGGCAGCCTGAACCCGTCCTTGAACCCGTGTCCGAAGGCCACGCCCACTAAGCATTCCACTTTCCTCTCCGGCTCCACATGGAAATTCCATACACCGTTACCGCCCGTCCCGACACGGGTCTCTGGAATGCCAAAATCGGCATTTGGCTCTTCCTCGCGTCCGAGGTCATGCTTTTCGGCGGCCTCTTCTCGTCCTACATCTTCCTGCGTGTGGGAGCCGACTACCCGTGGCCCTTCCATGAGCTGCACGTCTGGCCCGGCCTGACGAACACCTTTGTGCTCATCGCGTCCTCCGTCACCGTCCTTATGGCGCTGGACTCCCTGAAGCTACGCAAATACGGTGCCTACAAGATGTACATGGTGCTCACCATTTTGTGCGCTCTCATTTTCATGGGTCTCAAGAGCTTCGAGTACTATGGAAAGTTCACCCACTGGGGTGTGAAGCTCAAGGACAACAGCTTTGTCGACGGTCATGAGCCCCATGATCACGTCGCTTTCGGCAAGGTCGCCACCGTCACTCTGAATTTGGAGCACGCTGAGGCAGAGTGGCTCAAGGAAGTCAAGGGTGCTGCGCCAAAGTTCAAGGACGCCTCCGGAAAGAGCGTTGAGTTGACTGCCGGGCTGGTTGACGATCTTCGCTCCCAGTGGCACAAGGACTGGCAGACGGCGGAAGGGGCCGTTCTGGAAGTGAACGACAAGATCCGTGACATCAAAGATTCAGCAGAACAACATGGCATTGACGAGAGTGCGCTGAAGGCTCTTGAAGCGAAGCTGGCGGACGCGAAGAAAGCCCGCGATGCGGTGACCTCGAGCGTCAAACTGACAGTCGACGGCGCCCCGATTCTTGTCGAGGCAACACGCGGTCACCTTCGCCATTGGACCAAGAAAGAGCTGGTCTATCGCGACGGCACCAAGCTGGACGGTGAGCTGGAAAACGATCACCTCGACTTCCATGCCGTTACGGGCTGGGATGTTCGTGCTGTCAAGGGCCTAGACGAAAACATCAACGCCGCTGACAACGCCCTGATCTGGAAATACCTCGGAGAGGACAAACGGCAGGCTTTTTTGAAGCAGAAAAAGGAGGCCATCGATGCCTGGGTGTCCAAGTATTCCTCCAAGCACAAAAACGTCCCAAACGTTGAGGAAGTTGCCATTGCGGCGGCTCTCAAGGATCCGGATTTCTTGCGTGAGGGCTTCCGGCAGCGCGAGGACGACCATTCGACCGCCCATTTTGTGACCCCCGTGGCGAACGAGGACATCAAGTTCTACTCGAATTACACTCCCCGGATGAACCCCTACTACGCCATCTATTTCATGATGACGGGTCTGCACGGTCTTCACGTCATTGGGGGAGCTTCCGTTCTGGCTTACTTCCTGTGCTTCGGCCGCAAAATGTACGAGAAGGACCCCGAGCACCTGTGCAACCGGGTCGAAGTCGGCGGCTTGTTCTGGCATTTCGTTGACCTTGTCTGGATTTTCCTGTTCCCTGTGTTTTATCTCCTTTAATCGTTTAACTTTCGACCTTCCCATCGCATGTCCCATTCCGCAGGAGAATACAAAAGCCACGCTCCCATCTTTCTCAAGGTTGGCGCAGCCCTCTTTGCTTTGACCGGGCTGACGGTCTACGTGGCCTACCACGTGGATCTGGGCAACCACGCGGCCAACATGGCCTTTGGTCTGTTCATTGCCGCCTTTAAGTGCACCCTTGTCGCTCTCATCTTCATGCACTTGAAGGAGGAACGTGGTCTGATCTACAAATTCCTGCTCTTCACCGTCGTTTTCTTCCTGGCGATGGTCTTCCTCTTTGTGCTCTGTCTCAAGGATCCGATTCACAATAAGTTCCCCGAGATCAACATGCCCTGGTCCAAGGTCATCAACTAGTCATCTTCCTTTATGTCGCTCAAAACGTTCCACGTCTTCTTTATCGTGATCGCAGCCCTCCTCTCGCTGGGATTCTGCGCGTGGACGTTCCTTGCCAGCGGCGGAGTGGCCCAGGATATGCGAGCTGGCGGAATCGCGAGCGGTGTGATTGGGCTCGCACTGGCCGGCTACGGGTTCTGGTTTGTGTCAGTCAAATACGCCCGAATGATTTAAACGTGAACCTTCTTCATGACATGCTGGCCTGCGCCACCTGCCGGGTGGACCCCACCTCCGCGACGAATTCCGCCGCGAACGGGGCTGTGTTTCTCATGCTCGCTTTCCTGGCGCTCATGTTTGGCGGGCTCGCCACTCTTGCCTTCTCTTTTGCCCGTCGCGCGCGGGCTCATGCAGCCGCCCAAATTGGGGCGCAAACCAATGTTATTCACTGATTTATATGGGTATTCTCAACAAACTCTTTGGCATTCCTGAAGTGGCCTCGGCGCACGGTGCCGTGGTGGACCACATGCTTGAATTCGTTCACTGGTTCATGCTCATTCTCTTCGTCGGCTGGTCCATTTTCTTTTTTACCTGCCTGTTCAAATTTAACCGGAAAGCGAACCCCAAGGCGAACTATTACGGCGTGCGCAGCCACGCTTCGTCGCACATCGAGATCGGGGTGGTCATTGTCGAGGCGGTGCTGCTGCTTGGCTTCGCGTATCCGTTGTGGGGACGCCGGGTCGATGATTTCCCCGGCAATGACCCGAGCGTGGTCCGCGTGCGTGCAGTTGGGGAGAAGTTTTTCTGGAACTTCCATTACACTGGTGCGGATGGCAAATTTGGCCGTGTCGATCATGACATCATGACCTCCTCCAACCGGTTGGGCATTGATCCTGCCGACCCCAATGGCAAGGATGACATTGCCACGAACAACGAGTTGATTCTCCCGTTAAACCGTCAGGTGGTCATTGAAGTGGGATCCAAGGATGTTATTCACAATCTGGCCCTTGTTCCCATGCGCATCGCTCAGGATGCGACACCCGGTGTCACGGCCCACATGTGGTTCGAACCGACCGTGGTGGGCGAGTGGGACATCGTCTGCGGACAGCTCTGCGGTCCCGGTCACGCCAACATGAAGGCGACTCTAAAAGTTCTAAGCCAGGCTGATTATGACAAGTGGCTCAAGGACAGTGCGCCGGCACCTGCTGCTCCCGCTGCGGCTGTACCGGCCCCCGGTGCTGCGGCGGCTGTGGAAGCGGCCAAACCTGCTGCGACTCCGGCGGCTCCTGCTGCGGTAAAATAGCGGTCAGGCTTTTGCATTTTTCCCGGACGGGGCAGGCCGCTGTGGTCTGCCTCGTTCTGTTTTGATTCCCGTCGTGAAAGATTCCCCCGACAGCCCCCCCACGCTCCCTCTGCCGGAATCCCGCTTCGGCAGGCAGGATTTTATGGCCTTGACCAAGGCACGGCTCAGCCTGCTGGTTGTCATCACGACTTTCGTGGGCTTCTGGGTGGGCAGCCGCCACGGGTTTGATGGATGGCGCCTCGTGCACACCCTGCTGGGCACTACTCTGTGCGCCTTCGGATCGGCGGTTTTGAACCAGCTGATGGAAATGGAGCCGGACGCGCAGATGAAGCGCACAGCGGACCGCCCGCTGCCAGCCAGGAGGCTTCCCCCGCCGGCGGCTTTTGCCATCGGGGTGATCCTGAGTGCGTGGGGCCTCCTACATCTTGACACGAGGGTGAATCCCGAATCCTGTGCTGCCGCCGCCGCCACGCTCGTCAGTTATGTGCTGATTTACACTCCCTTGAAACAGCGCTCCAACCTGAACACCCTCGTCGGAGCGGTTTCCGGTGCCCTTCCACCGCTCATCGGGTGGGCGGCTGCGGCGGGTCCGGCGGGGGACCTGGGTGGTGCGGCCTTCAATGCGGAATTGTTCCTCGCTCCCCAGTCTGTTTTCCTCTTCGGCTTGCTCTTTCTGTGGCAGTTGCCGCATTTTGTTGCCATCAACTGGATGTACCGGGAGGAGTACGTCCGGGGCGGCTTTGTCATGTGGTCGAACAACGACGTTTCCGGAAAACTGACGTCCACTCTGGCCATCCTGTTTACGCTTCCGCTGTTTCCGCTCATGCTTATCCCGTGGCTGGGCGGGTTTTGCCACGGTTTTTTTACCGTCGGAGGGTGCGCTGTTACGCTCTGGCTGCTCTGGCTGGCGGTTTGTTTTTTCCGGGTGCGGGAGCGCCCCATGGCGCGGAAGCTCTTTTTCGGCACCCTGCTTTACCTGCCTCTCGTATTGATTTTGCTGGTCTCCACCCTTCGCCGGGGCTGATTTTTACGGCGTTCTCATTTTTATGTCCGATTCAACTCTTCCCGTTCGCGCTCCGATCAAGCCATGGACCGTCTGGCTTCTCGTGATCCTCATCATCCTCAGCGGCT
This sequence comes from bacterium, assembly GCA_031411255.1. Classification (GTDB taxonomy): domain Bacteria; phylum Verrucomicrobiota; class Verrucomicrobiia; order Verrucomicrobiales; family V1-33; genus JANOAS01. The sequence continues at coordinate 17,397 of JANOAS010000331.1, read as the reverse complement.
TTGTCGGCATTCGGGTGATTTTCGACAAGATCGTGCCCGAAATATCCAATAAGGACCAGCGGCTGCCCTACAAAACCCGACTTGAAAAGGACCTAGAGGCCATCGAATCCTCCGGCAAGCCCGTGCGCCTGGGCCAGCTTCAAGGGAAGGTGTATTTGATTGGCTACCTCTACACGAAGTGCTCGCGCGGCTGTGCGGGTGTGGCCGAAAAGATGAGGGAAATGCAGCGCCAGTTTGCCAGCGAGCCAGGGTTCCATCTTGTTTCCGTCAGCCTCGATCCGGCGCACGACAGCCCTGAAGAGCTGGCGAAGTATGCCGAGGCTCACAAGCTGGATCGCCGCAACTGGTGGTTCCTGACCGGGGAACAGCGCGAATTGCACGGCTACATGACCAGCCAAGTGCAGTTGAGCCCGGTGAGGGAAATTCCATTGAAGGACCGCTTGAGTGAATTCGACGTCTACGAACACGATCTTCGTCTCGCCCTGGTCGATGCGGGCGGCCACATTCGCGGCTACTACGACCCGATGATTGGTGATGAATCGCTTGGGAAGCTGGTCATGGAAAACATGGAACGCGACATCAAGTCCCTTCTTTCCGAGGCTGCCGCCGCCCCTCAATCCCCCGAGAAGCCGTCCAAATGACTGTCTACGATCTGCCCGCTCTCAACGCCACGCTCAACACTGCGGCGACGCTGCTGCTGGTTCTGGGCATCATTTTTATCAAGCGCGGTCAGAAAAAAGCCCATGCCGCCACCATGGTGATGGCGCTGATCTGCTCCGCCTTCTTTCTGGGTTTTTACCTCTACTACCATTCCCATGTTGGGTCCGTGAAGTTCACCCAGCAGGGGCCGGTCCGCAGCCTGTACTTTGCCATCCTCTTCAGCCACCTCATTCTGGCGATTGTGAACCTCCCCATGATCATTGCCACAGTCATTCCGGCTGTGCGTGAGAGGTTTGATCGCCATAAGCGCATCGCAAAATGGACGTACCCGGTCTGGCTTTACGTTTCAGTGACCGGGGTGATCGTGTATTTCATGCTCTACCAGTGGTATCCTTCCCAGGAGGTGCTGGACCGCCGCGCCCAGTCTGCGGCCCGTCCCTGAGTTCAGGTGGTGTCATGCGGCCTTGTGAGCCGCCCTGTTTCCAAGAGCTTGCCTCTTCTGCTGGCGTTCTGCCGTTACGGCGGGCCGTGCTGTGATGTGGCGTCGTTCGGCTTGGGCCGCGTCGGCCCAGAGTTTTCTCGGAAATGAGAACGTCCCGCGTGCCCGCGATGCGTCGGGTCGAATTTCGTTTGTTTCGTTGAAGCGAATTATTTAAAAGCCTTGGATTCTCATTTTTGCTGACCATAAAGGAGGGTGGTCTCAAAAAAGATTATGGAAATTATTGCAGTTGCGAATAGCCCTGCTATAAATTCCATATGTGCGATACTTCATGGAAACTTGCGGGGCTGGTGGCGGCCCTCCTGTGCGCTGACGCAAAGTCCGCGACCTATGTCGTATCGCCGACGGGAGCGGACACGAACGCTGGCACCGCAGGGAGTCCGTGGAGGACGATTCAGAATGCAGCGAACACGCTGAGGCCTGGCGACACGGTGCTGGTCGGCCCGGGGATATATGCGGAGCGGGTGAAAATAAACGTTTCAGGTTCGGCTGCGGGCGGCTTTGTGACGTTTCAGGCGAACGGGGCACCGGGCAGCGTGATCATCGACGGAGCGGGCATCCCCGGCACGGGGGACCTGATTTCCCTGATCAACAAGAGCTACGTGAGGATCATCGGATTCGACATCCGCAACAATTTGAATGTGGACGACAAATCCGGCATCAGGGTGGCGGGGAATGGCGATCACATTGAGATCCGGCGGAACCGCATCTCGGAAATCCGGGGAGTTCACGCGATGGGGATCACGGTTTATGCCACGAGCCAGTCCACGCCCATCTCGGCATTGGTCATCGACGGCAACGAGATCCACCACTGCGACCCCTACTCCAGCGAAACGCTGACGCTGAATGGCAATGTGGACGGCTTTGAGGTGACGAACAATTACATCCACGATGTGAACAACATCGGGATCGACCTGATCGGCGGGGAGCGGAGCATCATGCCGAACCAGGCGCTGGTGGCGCGAAACGGGGTGGTGAGAGGAAACCGGGTGGAGCGCTGCAATGACCCTTACGACGGCACTGCGGTGGGCATCTATGTGGACGGCGGCACGGACATCGTCGTGGAAAACAACCGCGCTACGGGTTGCGACACGGGATTTCAGGTGGGAGCGGAAAATGCGGGCGCGGTGGCGCGGCGGATCACATTAAGGAACAATCTGTCGTGCAAGAATCTGAAGATGGGCTTGATCTTGGGGGCGGCTGACTCCGGCATGGGCCGGGTGGACGGGGTGACAGTGGCGAACAACCTTTTTTACCAGAACGACCAGCAGAACGACTGGGCGGCGGAGGTCCTTCTGGAGTGGGCGAGCAACTGCACCATCCAGAACAACATTTTTCGCGTCCTGCCGGATACGGCGATCTATTTTTACTGGGAGGATTCGTCCACCGGGCTCGGGAACAGGCTGGGCAACAACCTCTATTTCGGCAAGGCGGACGGGGAGTGGACGTGGAAGGGGACCGGTTACAACAGCTTTGCCGAGTGGCAGGCGGGCAGCAGGCAGGACGGCGCGGGCAAGTTTGCGAATCCGGGACTGGTGGACGGTGCGAATGGGAATTTCCACCTGGTGGCGGGCAGTGCGGCGATCGACATGGGCGTGAATGCCGGGGCGGGCGGGCTGGACATGGACGGCATGGCGCGCATCGCCGGGTCGGCGGTGGACTGCGGGCCGGATGAGCACCGGCTGGTGGACGCGTGGGTGATGGCGAGGTTTCCAAACAGCCCGGTGAGCCTCTGCGACCAGCTGGCCTTGGATGCGGACAATGACGGAGCGAACACCCTGTTCGAATATGCCGCCGGGACGGACCCGCTGAGCAGAATCAGTGTGCCCTCGCTGAGTGCGTACACGGTGCGGAGCGGCTCATCGACGCACCTCGGGTTGAGGTATCCGGTGAATCCAGCGGCCACGGATGTGATTCTGGCACCCCAATTCTACGCCGACAAGGCGGGCTGGCTGGTGGCGACGGACAAGGAGCTGAGTGCGCCGGTGGTGGCGAACGGGGTCAGCACCTGCCAGACGGTGCAGCCGTGCGGACTGGCCCCGCGCACTTTCCGGTTGTTTACGGGCATCCGTTGATCCGGGAGGCGGCATAGGACATTGCCCCAGCCTGCCGCTGCGTTGACACTCTGAGTGCCGGCGGCAGGTTGAAGGATTCACTTTTTCAAATGCAGCTTCGTCTTCCCTCTCGCGCTCGTTTTTTTCGCCATCTGCTGACCCTGGTCTGCCTGTGGGCCGGGGCGGAGGTTCGCGCCGGGGTGGGGGACGGGATGGCGTTCATCAAGACGAGCTGCGTGGAGTGCCACGATGCGGAGGTGAAAAAGGGCGGGCTGGATTTGACCGCGCTGGGCACGGATCTGGCGGCGGGGGCGGTTTTCAGCCAGTGGGTGAAGGTGCATGACCGGGTGGAGGCAGGCGAGATGCCGCCGAAAAACAAGACGCAGCCCGAGCCGGCGGCGAAGGCTCAATTTTTGACCAGCCTGCGGGGTGAACTGATGACGGCGGAGCAGGCGCTGACGGCGCTCCAGGGCCGGAGCACGGAGCGGCGCATGAACCGCTACGAGTACGAGAACGCAGTGCGCGACCTCTTTTCCGCGCCGTGGCTGCTGGTGCGGGACCGGCTGCCGGAGGATGGCGAAGCATTCCGGTTCAACAGAATCGGCGATGCGCTGGACGTCTCCCATGTGCAGATGGCCCGCTACCTGCAGGCGGCGGACGGGGTGCTGCGCGAGGTGATGGCGACCAGTGTGACGCGGCCGCCAACCACGACGCAGCGCTACTACACCCGCGAGGACGGGAGCTGGACGGGTGCGATGAAGTTTGGCGAATTCAACCGCAGCCCGGAGCGCGCGACTTTTCCCGTGCTCGGATTTTCCGGTCAGCCGGAGGTGCGCTCGGGGAGGGCGCCGATGACCGCCGGAGCGGAAAAGCCCGACCTCCGCGAGCAGGAGGGTGTGGCAGTCGTCGCCAGCAGCTACGAGCCGCTGCAGCCGCAGTGGGGAAAATTCAAGGCACCAGTGGCGGGCCGTTACCGGATCCGGATCAATGCCCACGCCGTCTGGGTCGGGTCTGTGTCGGAAAAGCGCTGGTGGGTGCCGGACCTGGACGCGGTCAGCAAGGGGCGGCGGCCGGAACCGATCACGGTCTATGGCGTGACGCCGCCGAGCATTCTGCGGAAGCTGGGAAACTTCGACGCCGGGGTCGAGCCGGAGCCGCATGAACTGGACGTCTGGCTCCAGGAGGGGGAGATGATCCGCCCGGATGCGGTGCGCCTTTTCCGCAGCCGTCCACCCGGCGGCTGGCAGAATCCGCTGGCAGAGAAGGACGGGCAGCCGGCTGTTTGCTTCCGCTGGCTGGAGGTTGAGGGGCCGCTCTACGACTCGTGGCCGCCCGCCGGGCACCAGCTTCTCTTTGGATCGCTGCCTCTGAAAAAATCGGGCAAACCCGGTCTGGACGTCGAGGCCATTTCCGAAAAACCCGATGACGATGCCCCGCAGCTGTTGCGCCGTTTCCTCGCCAGGGCCTACCGCCACGCCATCGTGGAGGCGGATGTGCAGCGCTTTCTGCCGGTCATCCAGCATGCGCTGAAAACCGGGAGCAGCTTCACCGAGGCGATGCTGGCCGGTTACACCGCCGTGCTTTGCTCGCCGGAGTTCATCTACTGGCACGAGACGCCGGGGAAACTGAACGACGTCGACCTCGCCGACCGGCTGGCCTCTTTTTTGACGAACTCCACACCTGACGAGCCGCTGCGAAAGCTGGCGCACGAGGGCAGGCTGCATGAGCCTGCGGTGCTCCGGGCGCAGACGGACCGGCTGCTGAATTCACACGCCGCCAGCCGCTTTGTGGACGCCTTTCTCGACTACTGGCTGGAGCTGCGCAGGGTCACCGCTACCGCGCCGGACGGCGTGCTCTATGCGGACTACTACCTGGACGACTACGTGGCGGAGTCTGCGGAGGAGGAGAGCCGTTTGTTTTTCACCACGCTGCTGAAGGACGATCTGCCCGCGCGGAATCTGGTGGACTCGGACTTTGTCGTCATCAATGAGCGGCTGGCCGGGCTCTACCAGATCCCGGGCGTCGAGGGCTGCGCCTTCAGGAAAGTGGCTGTGCCGCAGGGAAATCCGCGCGGCGGGGTGATGACGCAGGCCGTGGTGCTGAAGGTGACGGCCAACGGCACCACCACCTCCCCCGTGTTGCGCGGGGCGTGGATCGCCGAGCGGCTGCTGGGTGAGACGGTGCCCCCGCCACCGCCCGGTGTGCCAGCGGTGGAGCCTGACATTCGCGGCGCGACCACCATCCGCCAGCAGCTGGACAAGCACCGCTCCCAGCCGTCCTGCGCCGTGTGTCATGACAAAATCGACCCCGCCGGATTTGCCCTCGAGAGCTTCGACGTGATGGGCGGCTTCCGCGACCGCTACCGGGCTCTGGGCGACGGCGAACGCGTGGCGGGCATTGGAAAAAACGGGCAGAAGTTTGAGTTCCACCACGGCCAGCCGGTGGATCCCTCCGGCACGCTGCCGGATGGGCGGAAATTTGCGGGAATCGAAGAGCTGAAGCAGCTGCTGCTGGCCGACGAGAAAAAGATCGCCCGCAACCTGGCCCGGCAGTTGACGGTTTATGCCACCGGCGCTCCCGTCCGCTTCTCTGACCGGCCCGCGCTGGAGGCCATCGTGGATGCGACCAGTGACGGGCACTACGGCGTGCGCAGCTTGGTCCATTCGCTCATCCAGAGCCCGCTTTTCCTGAACAAGTAACTTTCCTTTTCCCACTGCACACCACCATGGACGCACCCTTCATCTCCACCCGGCGCCACCTTTCCCGCCGCCGGTTCCTGCGCGGGGCCGGCATCGCCCTCGGCCTGCCGCTGCTGGACGCCATGTCGCCCGCCTTTGTCCGCGCGGCGCCGGATGCCGGGGAAAACAAGCCGCGCCGCATGCTCGCCGTGTGCAACAACCTCGGCCTCGTGCCGGACCAGTTTTTCCCCACCGCCGCCGGGCGCGACTACCCGCTCTCGCCCTACCTGGAGCTGCTGCGGGCGCACCGGGACGGCTTCACTGTCTTCAGCGGCGTCTCCCACCCGGACGTGGATGGCGGCCATCCGGCGGACAATTGTTTCCTCACCGCCGCGCCGCACCCGGGCAGCGGCGGCTTTCGGAACACGATCTCGCTGGACCAATACATGGCCGAGCGCATCGGCCACCTCACGCGGTTTCCCTCGCTCACGCTCGGGGTGAATGTCTCCCGGGGCAGGCGCAGCCTGAGCTGGACGGGCTCCGGCGTGCTCATCCCGTGCGAGGAAAAGGCGTCCGATGTCTTCAAGCGGCTCTTCATTCAGGGGACGAAGGAGGAGGTGGACGAGCAGGTGCGGAAGCTCGACCTCGGCCAGAGCATTCTCGACACCGTGGCCGGCCAGGCGAAGGACCTGGAGCGAAACGTCGGCGCGAAGGACCGGGAGCGGCTCGACCAGTATTTCACCAGCGTGCGCGAGCTGGAGCAGCGCCTGCAGATGTCCCGCGAGTGGGAGCACAAGCCCAAACCCAAAGTCACCGCCGCCCCACCGCTGGACCCTGCCGACCCGCGCGAGTACATGGAAAAAGTGCGGCTGATGTACGACATGGCGCGTCTGACGTTCGAGACGGACTCCTCCCGCCTTGTCACCCTGCTGCTGGACAGCGTGAACTCGCCCGTCATCGACGTGAATGGCGAGAAAATGTCCGACGGCTACCACAGCCTCTCCCACCACGGGAAATCTGAGGCCAAGCTGAAACAGCTCAAGACCATCGACCAGTGGCACATGAAACTTCTGGCCGACCTCTTCACCCAGCTGAAAGGCGTGCAGGAGTCCGGCGAGACGCTGTTCGACCGGAGCATGGTCCTCTACGGCAGCAATCTCGGGAACGCCAACACCCACGTCACGACGAACCTGCCCACCCTCTTCGCCGGCGGCGGCTTCCGCCACGGGCAGCACCTCGCCTTCGACACGGAGCGGAACTACCCGCTGCCCAATCTCTTCGTCTCCATGCTCCACCGCATGGGCCTCGACACTGCGAAGTTCGCCACCTCCACCGGCACTATGCGCGGGCTGGACATGGCGTAGGTACGCGGGCTGGAGCGGGTCAAAAATCGTGCGGGTTATGGACTGCGGGGCGTGCTTTGTCCGGGGCGTCGGCTGAGATCCCTCCCGCGTTTAGGCTAATCGCGCCCCAATTGGAGGCAGATGCCCTTTTTCGACGGAGCCTCCAGGAAGGCGAGGAGGCGTCCGGCTTCCGGGCCCCAGGTGCGCTCGCGGGCGGACTCCAGGGCTTGGGGGAGGTTTTTTCCGTCGCGCCAGACCAGGTCAAAAACCGCTTTGATTTCCCCCCGGGCAGCGGCGTCGAAGCCGGCGCGGCGCAGGCCGATGATGTTGAGACCGGCGATGCGGTTAATCCGTGTTCCCATCAGGCAGGGGGCCAGGTCCTTGCTGAAGCCGCTCAGCCCCTGGGTGACGCAGTAGTCGCCCACGCGGATGAACTGGTGAAAAACCGAACCGCCGCCGATGACTACGCGGTTCCCCACGGTGACGTGGCCGCCGAAAAGGACGTTGTTGGCGATGATGTTATGGTCACCGATGACGGTGTCGTGGCCGACATGGGCGCCGGCCATGAGGTAGTTCCTGTCGCCCAGGATGGTGGTGCCGCCGGGCCGGGTGGCGCGGTGGATGGTAACGTGCTCGCGCAGGGTGTTGCCCGCGCCGATGGTGACGCCGCTGGGGGTGGCCAGATCGAAGGAAAGGTCCTGCGGCGGCCCGCCGAGGATGGCGGCGCGGCCAACGACGGTGCCCTCCCCGATGGTGGTGCCGGCGAGGACTTGGGCGTGAGCCTCCAGCCGTACGCCGGCTCCGAGTTTGACCCCCGCCTCCACCACGCAAAACGGGCCGATCTCAACCCCGTCCGCCAGCTCGGCGGCGGGGTCGACTGCGGCGGCGGGGTGAATCCTCGGCTGGTTCATGGCGCGCACTCAAGCGTGGATTGGCGGGAAGGAAACCACTTTCCGCCATCCCACTTCACAGAAGGGGCCGGGCCGCCCGTCAATCAACATTTCCAAAAAACCGCCCGGGCGGTTGACGCGGGGGGCGTGGCGTTCATCGTGGGCTGCCTTTCCCAATTCACGAACCTGCCGCTTTTCCGCATGAACGAACCCGACCAGCTGAACGAAAAACACATTGTCAAAATCGCCACCGAGTTGAAGCTCGATGTGCGCAACGTGGCCGCCACGGCAGTACTGCTGGCGGAGGGCGGCACGGTGCCCTTCATCGCCCGCTACCGGAAGGAGAAGACCGGGGAAATGGACGAGGTGGCCATCCAGAATGTGCGGGACGGCCTGGAGCGGCTCAAGGAGCTGGACGACAGGCGCGAGAGCATCCTCAGCTCCCTCGTCGAGCGGAAGCTGCTGACCCCGGAACTGAAGGGGAAAATCGACAAGGCGGAGACACTTTCCACCCTCGAGGACATCTACGCGCCCTTCCGGCCAAAGAAGCGGACGAGGGCGACCATCGCGAAGGAAAAAGGCCTGGAGCCGCTGGCCGAAATGCTCTGGGCCCAGGACCCGTCCACCAACCCGGAGAAGGAGGCGGAGGCTTTCATCAATACAGACCGGGAAAAGAACGAGGAGCTGCTGGTGAAAACGACCGCCGAGGCGCTCCAGGGCGCGCGCGACGTGCTGGCGGAGCGCATTTCCGACGACGCCACGGCCCGCCAGCAGGTGCGGGAGCTGTATTTGTCGAAGGCGGTCTTCAAGAGCAAGGTCATCACGGGCAAGGAGACGGAGGGGGCGAAGTTCAAGGACTACTTTGACTGGTCCGAGCCCGCCGCCCAGGCACCGTCCCACCGCATCCTGGCCATGAGGCGCGGGGAAAAAGAGGGCTTCCTCATGGTCCGTCTGGTCCCCGAGGAGGGGGACGCCGTGGCGGTGCTGGAGCGCCTTTTCGTGAAATCCGGAGGCGGGGCTTCTGCCGGGCACGTGAAGGATGCCGTGGGCGACTGCTTCAAGCGGCTGCTCGGGTTTTCCATGGAGGCCGAGGCCCGCATGCATTTCAAAAAGAAGGCCGACGAGGACGCGATCCGCGTCTTTGCCGACAACGTGCGGGAGCTTCTCATGGCCTCCCCGCTCGGGCAGAAGAACGTCCTGGCCATCGATCCTGGCTTCCGCACCGGGTGCAAGTGCGTCGTGCTGGACAAGCAGGGCAAGCTCATGATCCACGGCGTCATCTACCCCGAGCAGGGCGCGGCCAAGCTGGCCGAGGCGGCGGCGGCGGTGAAGGCGCTGGTGGCGAAATTCGGCGTCGAGGCCATCGCCATCGGCAATGGGACGGCGGGGCGCGAGACGGAAACTTTCATCAAATCCCTCGGCCTGCCGAAGAGCATCACCGTCGTCATGGTGAACGAGAGCGGGGCGTCCATTTACTCCGCCTCGGAGGTGGCGCGCGAGGAATTTCCCGACCACGACCTCACCATTCGCGGCTCCGTTTCCATCGGCCGCCGGCTCATGGATCCGCTGGCCGAGCTGGTCAAGCTGGACCCGAAGAGCATCGGCGTGGGCCAGTACCAGCACGACGTGGACCAGAACGCGCTGAAGCGCACCCTGGACGACGTGGTCATGAGCTGCGTGAACGGCGTGGGCGTGGAGCTGAACACCTGCTCCAAGCAACTGCTCAGCTACGTGGCCGGGCTGAACAGCCGCACGGCGGCCAGCATCGTCGCCCACCGGAATGAAAACGGTGCCTTCAAGTCCCGCGATGAATTGCTCAAAGTCACCGGCCTCGGGCCCAAGGCCTACGAGCAGGCCGCCGGGTTCCTCCGCATCCGCGGCGCGAAGCACCCGCTCGACGCCAGCGGCGTCCACCCGGAGCGCTACGCCCTCATCGAGCAGATGGCCAAAGACGCAGGCTGCACCGTGCAGGAGCTGCTCACGGATGAAGGCAAGCGCAGCAAGATCGACCGCAAAAAATACGTCTCTGCCGAGGTCGGCCTGCCCACGCTGAACGACATCTTCGCCGAACTCGCCAAACCCGGCCGCGACCCGCGCCAGCAGTTCGAGTCCTTCTCCTTTGCCGACGGAGTGGACAAAATCGAGCACCTCTCCCCTGGCCTGAAGCTGCCCGGCGTCGTCACGAACGTCACCGCCTTCGGTGCCTTCGTTGACATCGGGGTCCACCAGGACGGCCTCGTCCACATCTCCCAGCTCAGCGACGACTTCGTCAAAAACCCCGCCGACGTGGTCAAGGTGGGCCAGCGCGTGCAAGTGACCGTCGTCGAGGTGGACATCCCCCGGAAGCGAGTCGCCCTCAGCATGAAATCCAAAGTCGATCTGGAGGCCACCAACAAAGGCGAACGCACCTCCCCTGGCGGTCCCGGAGGAAATCGCGGTGGCGGCGGCGGTGGTCGCCCCCCTCAGCGCGATTTCTCAACCAACAACGTCGGCAAGCCCATGGGCAACCCCTTCGGCGGCGACTGGTTTAGCCAGGCGACTCAGAAGAAGAACTGAGCGTGTTTTTCAGTTGGCTGAACAATTAGGCTTGACCGGCGACGCTGCATCATGTGTAAACTTGCATGTAAAGTCACCCCTCCCATTCTAAGCCCAACCATGCCGCCCCGCCGCCAACCGAGCCTCCTCCTCCCTCAATCTCCATTGCTCCTCGTGCTAACCTCGATGGAGATCGGATCGATCTTGGCTATGAGGGCTAAAATTCCCCAAGTCCAGGAAGCACTGCGCAAACAGGGCTACCCGGTCTTCGAGGAGAGGAAAGTCAAACATACTCAGTTTGTGGTGTCTGCCGAGCATTCCGGCATGTCCACGAAGGAGGAAACCGTCTGGGGGTTTTTAAATGCTGCAAAGACCCACGAAATCACCCTCACGGAGAACCGGCTCACTTTCCTCAGTGCGGCTTACACCACTTTCGAAGTGTTCCTCTCCGCCTTCGAGGCCGTCTTGGAAACCGCGAAAACACACATTGAACCAAGTCTGATCCACCGCATCGGCCTTCGCTACGTGGATTTAATCGCCCCCACGGAGGGAAATCCACTCGAGAAATACGTAAGCCCCTCCCTGCGGGGGCCGGAATCGGAGGAAATCGGCAGGCGCAGCGCCTTTGTCTCCCAGTCATTCATCGCCACCGGAGTGGGCCATCTGATGATCCGCTTTGGCGAGAGTGACGGGGGATTCGCTTACCCGCCAGATTTGTTGCCCCTCACTCTCAAACTCAAGCACGAGCCAGTGCGTGCGACCCCCTTTGGACTTTTGGATTTGGATCACGGGGCTGTCGGCGACCTAGCTTTCGACATACATACTATTGTCCAAAAGCTCTGGGACCTGCATGACGCCCTGGCGAACGGATTTAAGCACTGCACCACTCCATTTGCCCGCGACGAGTGGGCCCAAACCGCCCCCACCCCATGATTGCCTTAGCCATGTGTGCCCTCGCCAGCCAGCCCTTCCCCGTACCTCCGCGGGAACGGGAGAGGTGTGCGCCAAGTCATTTTTCCCAAACAGGCCATGCCCAATTTTCGGGTTCCAACCTGCTTGGAAGTGAAGCGCCCGCTTGGGACTTGTCATGGAGTTCAGCGTGGCTGGATGGACTCCGCTCCCGGCCCGACCAGGCAACCCCGCCCGCCCTCGCTCTGCCAGACTGCCCCGCCATTATCGCCTCCGCACGGCGGTTGCTTTCGCTCAATGTCTCGGACCTTTCCCGCATCGTTGGTGTGAGCCGTCCTACGGTGTACGCGTGGGCCGACGGCTCCGCCCAGATCAAGCAGGAGAACCGCCAGCGCTTGACCGACCTTGAGGCGGTCGCGCAACAGTGGTTCAAACTTGCGGGTGACAACCCGCTCGGCCACCTGCTGCGGGCACCCCTAGCACCGCGCCAGCCCTCCATTCTTGATCTTCTTTCCGCTTCAAACTGGGAGCAGCCAGCCATTGAATCCGCGCTCCAAAAATTGGCAAATACAGCTGCCCATCTGGCCACCAGAAAGCCGCTGACTCTGGACGAAATTCACGCCAAACGAGGCGGCACCCCGACGCCGTTGCCCGAAGCGGAGACCGATCGCTTAATTTCCCTGACTGCGGGCGTGAAGATACCCCAAGAGCATGCCAGGTAGCCCAGTCCAGGAACTGATCCAGAACGGCTGGCGACAGGGATCCAGCATCCCGGCCGGCGTCCTTTCCAAATTCTTGGGGGAACTCCCCCAATTCTGGCCCCCGCCCGGTCCGGACGACTGCTTCGTGGTCGTCTCGCAGACCTGCGATCTGCTTCACCATTGCTTGGAGGCTGAACCGCTCGCAGAAGTTCTGCTTTGCCGCCGCATCAGTCAGGCGGACGGCGCGTTGCTTTACCGAAAAAATCCGCGCCGTTTGCATGTGGAAGTTACGAATCATCAGGGGGCAATTGTCCTGGAAGCTCTGGCCTGCGAAAAATTCTCCATTCCCAGAACATGCCTTGCTGGCCTCACCCCTGACTCGGAGCTGGCGCTGCCTTCCGGTGTTGTTTCCACCATTGCAGCGTGGCTGGCCAATCGCTATCTGCGTCCGGCCTATCCAGACGCGTTCAATGAGCGGCTGAGGCCTGTCCGAAAAAAGTTGGATGACTTGCAGAAGCGCGAAGGCAGATATTTTGAGCGCCTTCTCTTGAACTTGGAGCCGCCCGACGAGGAATTGGGAGACGGAGATACGTATTCCATGGTGCTCTGGTGCGTCCTCCACCCAGACTTTGTTGCGGACGAGTCGGCCATCAGTGCAGCCGAGCAGGTGGCCGACTCCCTTCTAACCATTCTCCAGCCGCTTCGAGGTGTGGAGGCCGAAGCATGCGAGGTGCGGCTGCCAGCGGAGGTGTCGTTGCATGATCTTCGGGCTTTCCGTGATTGGCATACGGAGCATGTCACCGTCAAGCAGGAGTTTGAGCCGCCGACTTAAATCCGCCCAGCCAGAAGCGGATCCCCGTGATCGCGTCGATAGTCGAGGGGCAGCCAGCCAGCGGAGGAGTGTGGGGGCGGGCAAAACCACCCCACTCTTATCTCCGCCACGTCACTCCAGAGGCCGGGGCGCTGGTGGGGGGAAGTTTGTGGCGGGTGGGAAATCATTGCTGTGCTTTAGGGGGCACAGGCGTGGTGCTGGCGGGGTGGTTCCTATCGTTGCTCGGGGCGCGTCGGGACTTTCAAAGTCCCGTTCCCTGATCACTCCGCCCTGCCGGTCACGGCGCGCACGTTTTCGTAGATGGTGCGGAGCGGGAGATGGAGGTCGACTGACTCCAGGACGAGGATGGCGTCCATGCCGCTCAGGATTTCCGCCGCCCATCCGGCGCGACGGCGGAAGACGGTGACCTCGGCCCGGTCCTGGGCGACGAGGACGTATTCCTCCAGGGTGGGGATGCTGATGTACGCGGTGAATTTCTCCAGGCGGTCGAGCCTCTGTGTGGTCTCTGAGAGGACTTCGATGATAACTTTCGGGAAGCGGAGGGAGTGGTCATCGGTATCCCGCGGGTCGCAGCCCACGACGACGTCGGGGTAATAGAAGATCTCCTGCTGCTGGAGGAGGAGCCGCACTTTCATGTCCGACATAAAGGGACGGCACGCATGTCCGCGCAGGTGAGCCCGGAGGGCTGCGTAGCACTGGCCGGCGGCTTCGTTGTGGTCACGGCTGGCTCCCGCCATGGCGAAGACCCGCCCGCCGATGTACTCGTGCTTCACGTGGCTCAGGGGTTCGCCGGAAAGGTATTCGGCGACGGAGATGTGCGGCATGGTTCGTGTGTTGCGGGCTTGGGACGCGCCGGGACTTCCAAAATCCCGTTCCTTGATCAATTCGCCCGCGGCTCGACGCCGAGGAGGTTTTTTACGAGGAAGTCGGCGCGGCGGCGGCGGCCGTAGGGGGACTCGGCGGCGCCGTGGTCGGAGCCGGTGATGACGAGCATCTCGAAATCCTTGTCGGCCTTTTCGAGGGCGTTGACGACTTGCATGGTGGAGGCGGGATCGACGTTGTGGTCGAGTTCGCCGACGATGAGGAGGAGCTTGCCCTGGAGTTTGGCGGCGTGGGTGACGTTGGAGTTTTTCGCGTAGCTGTCATCGACGGGCCAGCCCATCCACTGCTCGTTCCACCAGATTTTGTCCATGCGGTTGTCATGGCAGCCGCAGTCGGCGACGCCGACTTTGTAGAAGTCCGGGTGGTCGAGCATGCCGGCGAGGGTGCTTTGCCCGCCGGCGCTGCCGCCGTAGATGCCGACGCGGGTGAGGTCCATCTCCGGGTGGGCGGTGGCGGCGGCCTTGATCCAGGCGATGCGGTCGGGAAATCCGGAGTCCATGAGGTTCTTGTAGCAGACGTCGTGGAATTTCTTGCCCCGGTTCGAGGTGCCCATGCCGTCGCAGGCGACGACGATGAAGCCCAGTTCGGCCATGGCCACGGGGTGCCAGCGGGGGGAGAATTCCTTCGGCACAAAGGAATCGTGCGGGCCGGCGTAGATGTACTCGATGACGGGGTATTTTTTGGCCGGGTCAAAGTTCGTGGGGCGTCCGATGATGCCGTAGATGTCGGTGGCTCCATCGCGGCCCTTCGCCGTGAACTTCTCCGGCGCCCGCCAGCCGAGCGCGGTGAGCGGGGCGGAGTCGCAGGTCTCCAGGACGGTGACGAGGGAGCCGTCTGCGCTGCGGCGCAGCTCGTGCACGGGCGCGAGGTCGACGCGGGACCACGTGTCGGTGAAGTATTTCCTGTCCGGGGAAAACTGGACGCTGTGGGTGCCGTCGCCCTCGGTCAAAATGGTGAAGCCGGTGCCGTCGAGGTTCGCGCGGCAGAGGTGCTCGTAGTAGGGGTCCTGGCCGGGGCGGACGCCGCTGGCGGTGAACCAGACCTGGCGGGTCTCGGGGTTGAGGTCGAGCACTTCCCGGGTGACCCACTCGCCTTTGGTGATCTGGTTTTTCACCGTGCCGGCGGTGGCATCGTAGAGCCAGAGGTGGCACCAGCCGTCGCGCTCGGACATCCAGACGAGTTCATTGGTTTCCGGCAGCAGGCGCAGCCAGGTTTTGCCCGAGTAGTGGATGAAGGTGGGGCTGGTTTCCTCGACGAGTGGCTTCACCTCGCCGGTGGTGGCGCTGATGGAAAGGACGCGCTCGATCTGGTGTCCACGCTGGTTGTACAGGCAGGTGAAGCGGGAGGAGTCCGGCGCCCACTCCACCTCTGTGATGGACCAGGGGTTCGGGAAAAGGGCGTCGCTGACGGGCACTTCGCGTTGGCGCTCGTCGAGGGTGAAAAGGTGGGGCTTGCTCCAGCCGATGTCGTCGCCGGGCTTGTCGTAGTGGTAGGTGTGGAGCTTCGGCTGGAGCTGGTCCTTCGGCGATGACTCGATGAGGTTCACCATGCGCTCGGCTCCTTTTTTCCGCCGCATGACGACGAGCCGTTGGGAATCCGGCGACCACTGGACGGGCAGGACGTAGCCGTCGGCGTCTGTGCCGTCGGTGGAGGCGGGGTGCTCTTCATTGCTGGCCAGCTCGCGGAGGTAGACGTTGTTCGCCTTGATGCTGGCCTGCCACTTGCCGTCCGGGGAGACGTCGCGCGTGCTCCCCCCTCCCGGGCGCGGGCCGCGGCGGCGGGGGCGGTCGGTTTTTTTGTCCCCGGCCTCGGGCAGTTTTTCCGGGGTCGTGCGGGCGCCGGTGGCGGCCTCGATGACGACGTTTTCCTTCCCCGTGGCCGTCTGGCGTTCGTACCAGAGCTGCGCGGAATCCGGAGCCCACGTGACGTTGAGCTTCGTATTAAGCACCTTGCCGCCCCAGTCGCGGATCTTCCCAGCGCGTTCGTAGTCGGCCTTGGTGCCCTGGGCGTTGGCAGGGCACACCCCGGCGGCGAGGAGGAGGAGGGCGAAGGAAAGGGATCTGAGCGGATTCATGCGCCCGCATCCAAGACGGGGAATGCCGGGAAACAAGTCGAAAGAACCTTCCTCCCCGCCGCGTAGGAGGCAGCCTCGCATGAAGTCTTCCTTTTTGAAACGGGTCCTGCGCCGTCTGCTGCAGGTGGCGGTGGTGGTGGGGCTGGTGATTTTCCTGACGGTCCGGGACTCACGGGCGCTCACGGGGCCGCTCTTTTATGCGATGCCGCTGCCGGTGCTGGTGGTGGGGGCGGGGGTGCTCGGGCTGACGGGGCAGGGGAGGGAGAGGCGGGTCTGGCTGGGGCTGGCCGGGGTGGTGGCGGTGGGGTGGCTGGGGACGACGGTCCGGCTGAAATCCCCGGCGGCAGGGGAGCCGGGCACATCATTTCTGCTCTGGAACATGGACCGGCCTGGCCGGCTGAGCGAGCCGCTGGTGGGGAAAATCCGTGAGCTGGGTCCGGACGTGGTCGCGCTGGTGGAGACGGAGGATTTTTCCCGGCAGATCTGCCACGAGTACGAGACGGCGCTGCCCGGCTGGCACGCGGTGCGGCTGGGCTACGGGATGGCGGTCATCCACCGGGGTGTGCTGAACCGCTGGACGATGCGCCACACCGGGGTGCGGACGCATTTTGCGGTCATGGAGTTCACCCTGGAGCACGGCCCGTGCCGGGTGATCCTGGTGGATGGCGATGCGGACCCTCTGCACTCCCGCGCGGCGGACCTGGCGGTGCTGCGCGAGGCGGCGCTGGAGGAGCCGGGCACGGTCATTCTGGGGGATTTCAATACACCGGTGACCTCGGCTCATTTTTCCCCGTGGCGGGCCGGGCTGACGCACGCCTTCACGGAGGCTGGCCGCGGTGTGCAGGAAAGCTGGCCGCTGGGTCTGCCGCTGCTCTCGCTGGATCACGTCTGGGCCACACGGGACCTCCGGTGGCGGGAGGCGGCGCATTTCCGGAGCCGGGCCTCAGACCACGACATGGTCTGGGCCCGGCTGGTGGGGGAGCGATAGCGGGCTACGGTCTGGGTGCCAGACGGTAAAACCGCGAGCGGAGGTCTGTGACGTCCAGAACGTTGATCAAGGCGTCATTTTCGGTGGTGATGGCCGCTCCGGGCACGTCCGCCCAGCCACTGAGCGTGGCTGGTCTGCGGCTGCGGGTGCGGGGCAGTTCGGACGGGGAGGATGGGTGCATGGCTGGTGTGGTTGGAAAAACGGCGGGGCGGAGGCCCGGTTCACTGGTTCCAACAGGGTTTTTCCGGGGAGGTAACAGGATTTCCCAAAAAAAGATTTTCGGAGGCGGGCCGACCGTTGGAGTTCGGGCTTCAGCCCGTTTCGCCGGGCTACGGAACGGGCTGAAGCCCGA
>JANOAS010000330.1:0-16025 GCA_031411255.1 bacterium | reverse complement strand
GTCGCCCGCGAACGGACTGCCACCGAGCCGCTGGTAAAGGCGGCTGCCACGCCTGCGGCAACCGTCGCCACCAGGCCGCCGGGCGACCGCCAACGGGTGCGGCGCGTGCGCATGCACGGGGTCCCGGACGCTGGGCGGACGGGGGTCAGGATTTTCCTGATCATGCTCTCATCCGTAGCCGTGCTGGGGGGGCTGGTTTGGCTGGTTATCTGGCTGGTGGAGCGTGGGAAATAGGATTTCTCTCCGTTGCAGGTGTCCAGATTTTGTGCCGGGTTGCTTCACGGTTCTTGCCATCGGGCGAAAAATGAGGTCTAAGTAGGTAACGGGCTGATTCGTTGCCCCGAGAGCATTTCCGTTTCAAATTCCCCCAAGCCAAACCGCACTCTCCTTGTCATCATGAGCCAGGATCCAGACACTCATCCCGACCAGCAACCCCAGCCTGCTGCGGCCCAGCCGCCAGCCGGAGCGTGGCCACCTGGCTACCAGCCGCCTGCGGGAGCGTGGCCGCCCGGCTACCAGCCGCCGTATCCTCCACAGGGCTACCAGTATCCGCAGCACCAGGGCTACCAGTATCCGCCCCAGGGTTACCCGCAGGGCTACCCTCCGCAGCAGCCGGGCTACCCACCCCAGCAGGGCTATCCGCCCCAGGCCTACTACCCGCAGCATGCCCCCCAGGGCTACGCTCCGCCGCAGGGCTATGTGCAACCTCAAGGTTACGCCCAGCCGCCGCAGGGGTACGCGGCGCCTTCTGCGGCACCGCCTGCGGGAGTGGCCGCGCCCCGCCCGGTGATCCCCCCGCCGATGACGGCACCCGTGCAGGAATACCATGAGCACCACGTGTGGACGGATGAGAGCGGGGAGCATGTCATCGAGGCCCCGCACGAGGCCACTCTGGCGAGCGAGATTCACCTGGCCTCCGAACTGGAGAAGGGAAAACGGCGCAAGTTCGGAACGGGTACGTTTGTCACGGTTCTGATCCTCCATGCCGTGGCGATTTTCCTTGCCGGCCTCTATGTAGTGCAAAAGATCTACTTCACGGAGAAGAAGAAACTGACTTTCTCCAACGAAGGCGTGCGCGCGACCGCCCAGCAGTCGAAGCATGACGTAAAGATGGCGAAGAAGAAGTCGATGGGCGGAATGCCGCAGGCCAAGCGGCTGACTTCGTCGGCGAGCAACACGAAATTCACGCTGCCTGAAATCCCGATGAGTTCGTCCGACCAGGTGACGCCGGGGATCATCGGCGGCGGCATGGGTGGCACGGGGCCGGGGTTTGGCATCGGCGGACCCGGCGGCGGGCCTGGCGGCGGGATGAAGGGCGGCATCTTCATGGCGCTGCCCAATCTGATGAAAGGCCGCTGCGACAAGGGCGACCGGGACAAGCTGGTGCGCGACTCCGGCGGAACCCCGGAGTGCGACGAGGCGGTCACGAAATCCCTCGCCTGGCTGAAAACGAAACAGAATCCGGACGGCTCCTGGGGCACCCAGCACAAGCCGGCGATGACGGGACTCTGCCTGCTTGCCTACCTCGGCCACTGCGAAACGCCCGACTCCCGCGCCTATGGGGAAACGGTGCTGAAGGCGATGATGTACCTCATTGACCTGGGCCTGAAAAATGACGGACTCCTCGCCCCCACGCCCACGATGCAGCAGCAGACGCCGTATGAGCACGGGATCGCGGCATATGCGCTGACGGAGTCTTACACCATGAGCCGCTACGGGACGAAGAAGATCCCCAACCTGAAGGAAGTGGTTGAGTCGGCGGCCCAGATCATCATCAAGGGCCAGGGCTCGGATTTTGGCTGGTCGTACAAATACGGGCCACCGGAGGCGACGGGGTCCGACACGTCAGTGGCTGGCTGGCAAATCCAGGCGCTGAATGCCATGCGGCACAGCGGACTGAAAATTGAAGGGCTGCAGAACTGTTTTGAAAAGGGTCTGGACTACCTGGAGAGTGCCCAGGATCCTGGCAGCAAGGGCTTTCGCTACCGCGGCGGGGCGGGAGGCGGCACCTTCGGCATGACCGGGGTCGGCTGCCTGGGCCTCATCGTGGGCGGGCGCGAAAACAAGGGAGGCAATGTGAAGGACGGCATCAAGTTCATCTTGAGTGCAGCGGAGCCGGGCGGAGGCAAAGACACCCGTGTTGAAAGCCTGAACTACAATAGCGAATCCTCCGACCTTTACGCCTGGTATTACATCACCCAAGTCTGCTACATGCGTGGCGGATCCGCCTGGAGCAAGTGGAACAAGCACTGGCGCGACGCTGTGGTGAAAAGCCAGAGCCCCGACGGCAGCTGGCCGGCGGAAGGCGCCCCGGCGGGCGCGCATTCGTCATCCGGAGCCGGAGCGGACGCGATTTACTACCGCACGGCGCTCTGCACTCTGATGCTGGAGGTCTACTACCGCTACCTGCCCGCCACGGACAGGCGCGGGAACAATAACGATTGATTTTTCCTCCGCGTCATCAGCCCCATTCGCAAGGATGGGGCTGATGCTGGCGGGGAGGACCGCTTTTCTGTTGCGGGGGCCCTGCGTCTGCGCTTTGGACAAGATCGATGACTGAAGCCACACGCAAGGCCGGCCGGGGGCTGGCCATATTCTGGATGCTGCTGCTGGCGGCATCGTGCACGACGGGGCCGGGGTTGAAACCTGGAGTCCGGCCACTGGCTGCGGACGGTCCCCTGGAGAAAACGCAGACGGTGTGGCGCGAGGTGGAGGCGGGCCGCACGGGCCGGCAGACCAAGTTTGGCGCCACGACGGAGAAACAATACGCGGTGGCTGTGGAGGCGGTGCTGGGCCGGCTGAAGGCGGACTGGCCGCAGGACCAGTGGCGGGGCAGCCGGAAAGCGGGCGAATGGACGGTGGTTTTCCCCCCTCCGGCGAAGGATGGCAGCACGCTGGATCCGGCGCGGTTTGACAATGTGAGGCCGGCCGCGGCGGTGCCGGTCAAGCGGGTGCAGCGGGTGGTGGCTGGCGAGGGCATCGGCCTGCCGGTGGTGCTGGATGATGACTACCTGCCCAACCAGGCAAAACCCCGCAAACTCTTTCCCGAAACGGGCCGGCACCTCGCCGCCACCATGATGGTGGAGTTTCCCAGGCCCCGCGAGGCGGTGGTTCGGTTCGTGAACACGCATTCGCGCCAGTCGATCAAGGTGGCCGGGACGGAGCGCCAGCTGGCCTACAACCTGACGGCCACGCTGACGAGCACGCTGAAGACCAGCCTCATGGCGGGAGTGTGGCTGGAGGGGCTGCTGCGGCCGGACCGGGTGGAGACAAATGAGGGGGTCTACCTTGTCGAGCCTTACGATCCAAAGAAAATCCCGGTGGTTTTCATCCACGGGCTGGGGGCCAACCAGAACATGTGGCTGAACATGATGAACGAGATGGTGGCGGATCCGGAGCTGAGGGCCAGGTATCAGCTCTGGTATTTCCTCTACCCGACGGGGCTCTCCGTCCACAACTCATCGGCGTGTTTGAGAGAGGCGCTGCGGACGGCACGCGAATACTATGATCCGGAGCACGATGACCCGGGGATGAACAAGATGGTGCTCATCGGCCACAGCATGGGCGGGCTGCTGGCGCGGATGCAGGTGATCGACAGCGGGGACAGCTTTGAAAAGGCGTTTTTCAAGAAGCCGGTGGAAAAGCTGGGCCTGAGCCGGGAAAGCCTGGTGCGGGTGAAGCGGGCGCTTCAGTTCAAGCACGACGAGCATGTCGGAAGAGTGGTTTTCATCACCACGCCGCACCGCGGGAGCGATCTGGCTGAACTGAGGATCCTGAAGCCACTGCTGAAGCTGATCCGCCTGCCGCTCTCCGTGGCGCGCATGACCGGGGAAATCCTGACACTGAACTTGGATGCGTTGAGCCCGGACTTGATGAAATTCCGGGACCGGGGGCAGACGAGCGTGGGCACCCTTTCACCCTATCACCCGCTGCTGAAGGCGCTGGGGGAGCGGCCGATTCTGGTTCCGTTCCATTCGATCCTGGGCGACCGGGGGAAGAATGATGCGCCCAACGGCGGGGACGGTGTGGTGCCCTATTGGAGCATGCACCTGAACGGAGCTGCGAGCGAAACTATCCTGCCGGTGTGGCACTGCTGCGGGGACATGCAGGTGGTGGCCGATGAGGTGAAGCGGATCTTGAAAGCGACAGGCAGGTAGAACCGAAGGTTTCGGGCGGGGCGGCTGCCGCGGCAGGACACTTTTTTCACCGCCACCGGTCTGCAAGCCGGGCGGCGGGCAAGGAGGGCTCCAGTGGCACGAACCCGCGGCAAAGGGTGGCGGATGGCTGCCCGTCGAAGAACTGGGACTGGGAGAGGGCGGGGTTTTTCTCCCCGAGGAGCTTGCGACCGGCCTCGTCCGCCGGGTCGAGATGCACGAGGACGACTTCGGGCCGGTAGCGGGCCAGCCACGCGTGCCGGACGGCGGCGCAATCGGGGGCATCGACGGGCCCGGTCAGGACGCATTCGGTGAACGGTTCGAGGGTGAGGTCGGCTGCCAGCGCAAGGCCGGGGACGATGCCCGGGGCGCGGTTCAGGTAAACGGGAAAGGCTGTGACGAGGCGTCCGGCCTGGGCGGTGAGGTCGGGCCGGTTGAGGATGGCCCCCAGCCGGAGCAGATTTCTGGCGGCGAGGGCGTTGGCGCTGGTAGCGGCGGCATCGTCGAAGGGTTTGAGCCGGGCGTAGACGCCGGAGGCGCCCTCCTGGGCGTCGAAGTAGCCGTCGTTGGCCGGATCGCGGAAGAGGGTGTTCATTTTCTCCTGCAGCCGCGCGGCCCAGGAGAGCCAGTCGGAATGGCCGGTGGCGGAGTAGAGATCGAGCAGGCCGGAGATGACGCTGGCGTAGTCCTCCGAGGTGGCGGGCAGCGTGCCCGGGCGGTCCAGACAGGAATGAAAGAGGACGCTGTCATCCGGAGCTGCGAGCTGCCGGCGGATGAAGCTGGCGCAGCGGACGGCGCTCTCGACCAGGGCGGGCTCGCCCAGGGCGGTGCCGGCGCGGGCGAGGGCTGAGATCATCCGTCCATTTCCCGAAGCCACCAGGATGCGATCCAGCGGCGGTCGCGGGCGGGTGCCCCTGGCGCGGCGCAGATTTTCCACCCCTTCGGCAAAAATGGCGGCGGAACCGGCCTCCGGCAGACCGGAGCGGCGGGCGGCTTCCTCCCTGGTCAGGGCGAGGTAGGGGATGTTCGGGTTCTCCAGCCCAGCAAGGGGCGGGGGGCCCGGGAGCAGGTTTCCACCATCGCGGATGCCGAAGGCCTCGGTAAGCAGTTTCGCGGCGGGAGCGCCTGCGGTGGTGGCAAAGTCCGCAGCCTGCCAGGCGTAGTAGGCCCCCTCAACGGGCGACTTCGCCCCCGGGGGCAGACTTTCACAGTGCTCGCCATTCCAGAATCCGCCGCCGGGCGCCGCCAGCTCGGCCAGTGCGTAGTGCAGCGCGCTGGAGGCACTGCGGGCGAACTCCTCGTTCCCGGTGACCTGCCAGCCGGTGAGGAAGGCCAGCGAGATTTCAGCCTGGTCGGTCAGGAGCTTTTCGAAATACGGGCGGCGCCAGGCCTCGTCCAGGGAATAGCGGAAGAACCCGCCGTCGATCTGGTCGTGGATGCCGCCGCGGGCCATGCTCGTGAGGGTGGCGGCGATCATCCGGCGCGCCTCGGCGGCACGGTCGGGGTTGGCGGCCTGGTATTTGGAGAAACTGCGGGCGAGCACCTCCAGGCGGGCCGCCGGGGGAAATTTGGGCGCGCGGCCAAAGCCGGCGGAGACGGGGTCAAATTCGCCCGCAATGGCTGCAGCTGCGGCGTCGAGAGTGGCGGGTGCCGGCTGGAAGGGGGGCTGTGGGCGCTCGGCCCTGCTGGAGAGCCCGTGGTTTTCTGGCCGTTCCAGCCATTCGAAATCAGCAGAAGCCGAGGCCACCTGCGCGGTGATGTGCTCGCTGTCTCCCGTCCAACTACGGGCGGTGTGCTCGGCGACCCTGGCGAAGGTTCCGTTGCCCTTGTTCTCGGCGGGCAGAAAAGTAACGGCGCGGAAGGGCAGCCCCTTCGGAGTGAGCCAGACGTTCAGGGGCCACCCGTTTTTTTTGATGGCCCGCAGGGCGTAGCGCAGGAAGAGCCGGTCCAGATCTGGCCGTTCGAACCGGTCCACGAGGACGTTGACGAAGTTCTCGTTGAGAAAAGCGGCGCCTTCGGGCGTGTCGAACGACTCCCGGTGCATCAGGCTGCACCAGTGGCAGGTGAAGTAGCCGATGGAGACGAAAACAGGCTTGCCCTCCTTCTCGGCGAGCTTGAAGGCCTCCTCGCCCCAGGGCAGCCAGTGCACCCGGCTGCCGGCCTGGGAGCGGAGATAGGCGGACTCTGCGGAGGCGAGCGGGCTCAGCCACGGCACCGGAGCCGCGTGAAGTGATTCGGCACCGGGCCACAGCACGGCAGCGCCACCGGCTGCGAGGCAGCGGTGCAGAAAACGGCGGCGCGTGCGGGTCGGGGTGGTCATCCGGGTTTTGGCGTGGGCGCTGTCCCTCCGCAAGGGCGGACGGCGTTGCGCAAGAATAACCCGCGCAACCGCTGGTCAAGCCCGGCTGCGGTATTTCTCCAGCAGGGTGGCGGCGTGCTCGGGAAGGACTTTTTCGTGGAAGTCGTCGTTTACCATGCAGACGGGGCCCGTGCCGCAGGAGGCCAGGCACTCGGCAAACTCCACGCTGAAAAGCCCGTCCGGGCTCACGGCGATGGGGTGGTGATGGTCGGAGTGGCTGCGGTCGATGCCAGTGGCCTTGCAGATTTCCTGCATCAGCTCGGCACTTCCGGCCATGGCGCAGGACAGCGTGCGGCAGACGCGGATGTGCCATTTCCCCGGGGCCGTCTGGCGGAAGCCAGGGTAAAAGGTGACCACCTCCACCACATTGATGGCGGGCAGGCCAAGCCGCGCGGCCACCCAGTCGATGTGCGGCTCGCTGATGTAGCCAAACTCGTGCTGGATCAGGTGCAGGAGCGGCAGCACGGCACTCCGCTTTTTATCAGCAGGGTAGTGCGTGAGGTACTCGTCGGCTTTTTGTTCGATGGCGGCGGGAATGGTCATTCAGGCGGAGGAAAAACGATGATCTGAAAAGGGGGGAGGGGACTAGCGGTCGCACTCGCCCATGACGAAGTCTAGCGAACCCAGAATGGTGGGCAGGTCGGACATCATGTGGCCGGGGAGCAGCTCGTGGAGGATTGAGAGATTGATGAAGCTGGGGCTTCTGATTTTCAGGCGGTGGGGCACGCCGCCGCCTAGGCTGTTGATGTAAAAGCCAAGCTCGCCCTTCGGATTTTCCGCGCCGAAGTAGACCTCGCCCACGGGGGCGTCGATGCCCTGGGTGGCTACGATGAAGTGGTGGATCAGCTCCTCCATGCTCATCAGAACGCGGTCCTTTTCAGGCAGGCGGCTCTTCGGGTCCACGATGTTGATCGGGCCGTCGGGCATGGTCTTGATGATCTGGCGCAGGATGCGCACGCTCTGCCGCATTTCCTCACCCCGCACCTGGTAGCGGGCGTAGCAGTCGCCTTCCTCCGCGATGGGGATGTCGAAGTCATACTGCTCGTAGCCAAGGTAAGGCTGGTCCTTGCGCAGGTCGCGCGGCACGCCTGAGGCGCGTAGATTAGGGCCGGTCATGCCGTAGGCGATGGCACGCTCCTTCGGGATGACGCCGACACCAACGGTCCGGTCCATGAATATCTTGTTCCGGGTGAGCAGGTTTTCCATCTCGTCGATGACCGGCTCCACCTCGTCGAGGAACTTGCTGACCTGCGCGAGGAAGCCCGGGGGCATGTCCCGCGTCTGGCCACCCACGCGGGTGTAGGATGTGGTGAACCGGGCTCCGGTGAGCTGCTCGCAGAGATTGTAGATTTTCTCCCTCTCGTTGAAGGTGTAGAGGAAAACCGTCATGGCACCCACGTCCATGGCGTAGACGCCGACACCCAGAAGGTGGGAGGAAAGGCGGGCAATCTCGCAGCAGAGCACGCGCAACGCCTGACCACGAGGAGGGAGCGTCCAGCCCATCAGTTTCTCCACGGCGAGGGCGTAGGCGACGTTGTTGGCCAGCGGGGCAAGGTAGTCGAGCCGGTCCGTGTAGGGCACGAACTGGTTGTAGTGCATGTTCTCGGCGATCTTTTCGTCCCCGCGGTGAAGGAAACCCACATCCGGATCGGCCTTGGTGATTATTTCACCATCCAGCTCCAGCACCACGCGCAGCACGCCGTGCGTGGCGGGGTGGGAGGGACCGACGTTCAAGATCAGCTTCTCGCCGATCAGGTCGTTTGTTTTCCTCTGATAATCTTCGACATGACGGGCCGCTTTGGCTGCCGTGTCGGGTGCTTCGTAGTCCTGGATGCTGGTCGCCATTCGTAGCCTGACTATCAAAAAAAGCAGGGGCGCGGCAAGGGGATTTTGTGAAAACTTTCACAAGCGCCAGTCCCCGCTGCAAGGGAGCCGCAGAGGCAAAAGTGGGGCGGGTTTTCCCTCCCGGTAACCCGCCATCGCCCCCCCCCTCGAGCGGGGGTATGCATTTGGGCGGGGGCACGAGGTTTTGAACAGGAGGAAACGGAGAGGACGGAGGAGGACTTTGTTCCGCGAATTGTTTGATGGCTGTCCCTTCATGCCAGGCCGGCAGGTCAACTTGCGCAAGGTCGGGGGCGGCAGCACGGGGTGCCCTTGCTTCGGGGGAAGGCCCCTTGCCTTTGCGCGTGTGCCTGGGAGGCGGCCGGAGGCAAAACCAGCACCACTTTCATCAAGTCTGTTTGCGGCACGAAAAAGCCGGGTCCCTTGCGGAACCCGGCTTTCGTAAATCGCGGCTTAAGCGAAAGCTTAGGCGGGCAGGATCTCGCTCACGCGGCCTGCACCGACGGTGCGGCCACCTTCACGGATGGCGAAGCGCATGGTCTTCTCCATGGCGACCGGGGTGATCAGCTCAACGGTGAGGTTGATGTTGTCACCGGGCATAACCATCTCCACGCCTTCGGGGAGGGTGCACATGCCGGTCACGTCCGTCGTGCGGAAGAAGAACTGCGGACGGTAGTTGTTGAAGAACGGAGTGTGGCGGCCACCTTCATCCTTGGACAGGACGTAGATCTCAGCCTTGAACTTGGCGTGCGCCTTGACGGAGCCGACCTTGGCGACGACCTGACCGCGCTCGACGTCGGTCTTCTTGACGCCGCGCATGAGCAGACCGACGTTGTCACCCGCACGGGCTTCGTCGAGGAGCTTGCGGAACATTTCGATGTCGGTGACGGTGGTCTTCATCGCGTCACGGAAGCCGATGATTTCAACTTCCTCGGTGCGCTTGAGGATGCCGCGCTCGACACGACCGGTGCAGACGGTTCCGCGACCTTCAATGGCGAAGACGTCTTCGATCGGCATGAGGAAGGGCTGGTCCACAGGACGCTCAGGGAGCGGGATGTAGCTGTCAACGGCTTCCATGAGCTTCATGATGTTGGCTTTTTGCTCAGCATCACCCTGGAGGGCCTTGAGGGCGGAACCCTTGACGATCGGGATGTCATCACCCGGGAATTCGTATTGATTGAGGAGGTCGCGCACTTCCATCTCGACGAGGTCGAGAAGTTCGGCGTCGTCGACCATGTCAACTTTGTTCATGAACACCACGATGGCGGGAACGCCGACCTGACGGGCGAGCAGGATGTGCTCACGGGTCTGGGGCATCGGGCCGTCCGCAGCGGAGACCACCAGGATCGCTCCGTCCATCTGGGCGGCACCGGTGATCATGTTTTTCACATAGTCAGCGTGGCCGGGGCAGTCGACGTGGGCGTAGTGGCGGGCGTTGGTTTGATACTCAACGTGTGCCGTGTTGATCGTAATGCCGCGGGCCTTCTCTTCAGGGGCTGCGTCGATCTGGTCATAGTCGCGCTTCTCTGCGAAGCCAAGCTCCGACAGGGTGTGCGTGATCGCCGCGGTGAGCGTGGTCTTGCCGTGGTCGACGTGGCCAATCGTTCCCACGTTCACGTGCGGCTTGCTTCTCTCGAATGATTCTTTAGCCATTTGGTTGGTTTCTGGTAAGCCAGTGGTTTGGTTGGGTTGAGATGTTGAAAAATAGGCGGTTTCGAAACCGATCGATGCCACTCGCAACCTGCTTTATCGCACAGGCTGGAGGTCGTGACCGGGCTTGAACCGGTGACCTCGTCCTTACCAAGGACGTGCTCTACCAACTGAGCTACACGACCGCAATATTCAACCATCTGATGTCGACCGGAAACCACCTTTGTCATTTGGAAACGAACCAATTCATTTCTTTTATGCCTCAGGCAGCTCTGGTGCCACGCCCGCTGGGGACGCAAAAACCACCCGTCATGATCCTCCCGGTTTTACGGGGACGATGGAACAAGAAGGGTGAAAGCTGCGACTCCCTCACGAAGCGTCGCGAATCCTAGGGGGGAAGCCCTTCTTGTCAAAAGGAATTGTTAATGTTTTCAGATTTCCCAGGAATTAGCCTACGGGCGGCTATCGGGCCGGGGTCAGGAGTTGAATGTCCTTGAAATCCACATCCATGTTCATGCCGCCATGCAGCTGCAGGGCCAGTTTTCCCTCCTTGAGGGAGGGTTCGTCGTTCAATAATTCTGCAGTTTTCTGCCCGTTGACGTGTACAACAATGCGGCCGCCATGCGCGCTGACGCTCATTTCGGACCACTGGCCGGGGTGGTAAATCTTGGAAACGGCGGCTGGATCGGTCTGGACGACCCAGGCGCGGCCGTTGGTTTCGTAGAGGCCTCCGGTTTCCGGGGAGGAATCGACTTCGGCTTGAAATCCCTTTACCGTGACCACGCTGCCGTCCTCCTGGCAGCGGAAATAAAAGCCGCTGTCCCCGGCGGTGACGCGGAACTTGAAGCGCACGGTGAAGTCCTTGAACGACTGGTCGCTGAGCAGGAGCCCGTGGCGTTTTTCCGACGCTGGGCTGAAGCCGTGGATGGCACCCTCCCGGATTTCCCAAGTGCCTCCGGGGGAGGGCTTCCAGCCGGCGAGGGATTTCCCGTCGAAAAGGGGTTTCCATTCCTGTTTGCCGAGGTCTTTGATCTTCAGGTTGCGCCACTGGACCTGCTTGCCCGCATGGGCGGCGTTGGTGCCGATGCCGTGCACCTGCAGGGCGATGAACCCGGTTTGGGTCATGGAGTCGACGAGATCGGCTGCCGGCACGTCGTTGATCCACGTCTGAATGTGGTCACCGATGGCGGAGACGCGGATTTTATTCCACTCGTCCGCCTTGAAGGCTTTGCGCGCGGGTTCATTCTTCGTCAGGTCGTTCAGCCAGCCGCGCCGGCCCTCGTCATAGATGCCGCCCGACCAGAGCCGCCCGCGTTTCACATCGGGATCGATCTCGACCTGGTAGCCGTGGACCTGGCCATTTTTGTACTCTGGCAGGCTGTTGGAGCGGATCTGGACGCCGGAGTTCAGCTCGGCTTCCACCTTGAACTCGTACTCCAAGAGGAAATCACCGTAGACCTTTTCTGTGGCGAGGAAGCTGTTCGGGGTGCCGGGCACGCTGGTGCCGGTGACGACGCCGTCGGCCACGCTGTAGGTGGCCTTGCCGCCGAGCTGGCGGAACCCGGCCGTGGTGGAGCCGGTGACGAGCAGCTGCCAGCCGTCCTTGTCATCAGCATGGGCAAGGGTGGCAGTGAGGGTCAGGCAGAGGAGGAAATGGGGCGCTTTCATCCGCCCACTTTGCGGAGCCGCAGCCCGGCGTCCACCCTCACCGCCCCCCAGGCGGCTCCCTTACGCCGCGAGCGGTGCAGGGAGGGCCGGGGGCGCTGCATGTCCCGAATTGGGCTGGGATCAGGCGGCGGGTGCGGTCGCCTTGGCGAGGGAGTCATCCATCGCTGCGAGTACGGCGGCCATGCTGGCCTCCGTTTCGTCGCCCATGTTGGAAATACGGAACGTCTTGCCCTTGATCTTGCCGTAGCCGCCGTCGATGGCGATCTTGTGGTCCTTTTTCAGCAGGGAAACAAAGGCCGCCACGTCGATTTCCCGGTTGTTCTTCACGCAGGTGAGGGACTTTGAGCGGTAGCCGGCGGGGGCGAAGAACTCGAAGCCGTTCTTTTCCACCCAGGCAGCCGTCATAGCGTTCAGCTTCGCGTGGCGCGCGTAGCGGTTCTCCAGCCCCTCGGCCATGATCCCCTTCATCCGGTGGCGCAGCCCGTAGATGGTGTGGATGGCCGGAGTGGAGGGCGTCATGGACTGCTCGCCGTTTTTCTTGAACTCGATGAAGTCGAAGTAATAGCCGCGGTCCTTCATCGTGGCTGCACGGGCGAAGGCCGCCTCCGAGCAGGAAAACAGGGCCAGCCCTGGCGGCAGGGCGAGCGCCTTCTGCGTGCCGAGGAGCATGACGTCCACACCCCACTCATCCATGGGCGTCGGGACAGTGGAAAAGGAGCTGACCGTGTCCGTGATGATGAGGACTTCCGGGAATTTCGCCTTCACCATTTTCGCGATGTCGCCCAGCGGGCTGAGCGCACCGGTCGAGGTCTCATTGTGGACGATGGTCATCGCGTCGAACCCGCCTGCGGAGAGTTTTTCCTCCACAGCGGCCACGGTGATGGGCTGGCCCCACTCGACATTCAGCGGCTCCGCCTGCTTGCCACAGGCGAGGGAAACGTCATACCACTTGTCGGAGAAGGCGCCGTTCCGGCAGTTGAGCACCTTTTTGGCCACCAGATTGCGGATCGAGCCCTCCATCACCCCCCAGGCGGACGAGGTGGAGAGAAAGACAGGCTGCGTCGTGCCAAAGGCCGTCTGCAGCGAGGGCTGGATTTCGGCATACAAGTTCTGGAAGTCCTTGCTGCGGTGTCCGATCATGGGGGCGGACATCGCGGCGAAAGTTTCGTCGCTGACTTCGATCGGGCCCGGAATGTAGAGTTTAACGTGGTCGCTCATGGATTAAAAATAAGGCGCGGAACGTCCGGGCACCCGGTCCGCGGCGCAAGGGGAAATGCGGTCGGACAGGTGGAGATTGAAAGGGGGCTGCTCAGTGGCGATCCGGTTTCGGCCTTTGTCGGACTGTGCCATTTCTGGATTGCCGGGCGTCCCGGGATCGGGCATGATCTGAATGCTGGCAGTGTGCTGAAGTGAAACGCTTTCCTAAACCCAACGACGTGAGAACAAGACATTTCCATTTATCGTTCCCCAATGTTGTCACCTTGATCGCTGCGTTGTCGCTCAGTGCGGCATCGCTCAACGCGCAAACTGCTGCAAGACCTGTTGAGAAGCAGGCCAAAGCTGGATCTGCCGCCAGTATCGACATGCGCAACATCGCGACCGGTTTCAACATCCCGAGCGAAGGCTACGCGGACCAGCCATACATTGTGAAGACCGATGACGGCGCGTGGCTGTGCGCCATCACTACCGGTTCAGGTCACGAAGGCGCTGGCGGGCAGCACATTGTTTCGATGCGCAGCACAGATCACGGTCGTACCTGGGAAAAGCCGGTGGACATCGAACCGGCGGACGGACCGGAGGCCAGTTACGTCGTGCTCTTGAAGACGCCCTATGGTCGCATCTACGCGCTCTACAATCACAACACGGACAACGTGCGGAAAGTGAAGCGTGAGGATAAAGGCGTCTATGCTCGCGTGGATTCGCTCGGGCATTACGTCTTCAAATACAGCGATGACCACGGGTGCACCTGGTCGGCGCAGCGGCACGAGATTCCCGTGCGCGAGTTCGAGTGCGACCGCAACAACGTCTATGGCGGCAAGCTGCGCTTCTTCTGGAACGTGGGCCGTCCGCTGATCCTCGGCGATGCCGCGCTCATGGTGCTGCACAAAGTCGGCGCGATGGGCGAAGGCTTCTTCTCGCAATCCGAAGGCGCGTTCTTGAAGAGCACGAACATTCTCACGGAGCGCGATCCGGCGAAGATCACGTTCGAGACTTTGCCTGATGGCGACATCGGCCTGCGCACACCGGCGGGCGGTGGTCGTGTGGCGGAGGAGCAGAGTGTGTCAAAGCTCAGCGATGGCTCGCTCTTCTGCGTGTATCGCACCATCGACGGCTGGCCTGTGTGCTCCTACAGCCGCGATGGCGGACACAAGTGGACCGCGCCCGCCTACATGGCTTACACGCCCGGTGGACAACAGCGCGTGAAGCACCCGCGCGCGGCGAATTTCGCATGGAACTGCTCGAACGGAAAATTCCTCTACTGGTTCCACAATCACGGCGGCCCGTTCATCGGTCGCATGACGACAGACAAGGCGGGCGGCATGCCCGCAGCGATTGTCGGTGCGGCTGGCAGTCCCTATGATGATCGCAATCCCGCGTGGCTCATGGCCGGGCGCGAAGTCGATACGCCCGAGGGCAAACGTATCGAGTGGTCGCAGCCGGAGATCGCGCTCTACGACGACGATCCCTACATACGCATGAGCTATCCCGATCTCGTCGAAGAAGACGGCAAATTTTACATCACGGAGACGCAAAAGAACGCAGCGCGTCTGCACGAGATCGCGCAGCCGCTTGTGGATGGTTTATTCAGTCAATGGGACAACCGCACGGTGGCAAGGGATGGCTTGCTGCTGGAGGTCAAGGCAGGCGAGTCCAGGGTGAAGATGCCGCCTCTTCCGGCCTTCAATTCGCGCGATACGAAACGCGCCGATTACGGGGCCAAAGACACACGCGCAGGATTCAGCATCGACGTGTGGCTGAACCTTTCCTCGCTCGATGCCGGCCAGACCTTGCTCGACAGTCGCGACGCGAGCGGCAAAGGCATCACGCTGATCACCACAACCGGCAAAACACTGCGCATCACACTCAACGATGGCCGTCAGGAGGCGACGTGGGATTGTGATCAGGGTAAAGTGCTCGCAGGCAAACCGCAGCACGTCGTGGCTACCGTCGACGGCGGGCCGAAGATCATCAGTTTCCTCGTGAATGGCGTGCTGTGCGACGGCGGCGAGGAGCGCCAGTTCGGCTGGGGGCGCTACAGCCCCACGCTGCGCACGTCGAACGGAGCGACGGAGATGAAGATTGATGCTGCCGTGAAATCGTTGCGCTTGTATGGACGCGCGCTGCGCACCAGCGAAGCCGTCGGCAATTTTAACGCAGGCATGACCTCGCCATGAGCACAGCACCAGCCACTCGCGCCCGCCAATGCGTTGTCGGCTTCGCCCTGCTGGCGGCTCTCCCAGATTGGCGCTACCCACAGCCTCACATTCGCAGCTCGCCCAAGTGCACAGCACCGGAGGCCGGGGCCGGGTTTGGATTACCGCTTTGCGACAGCCTGAAAATCTGACAGACAGGTCATGAAGCCGGGAGCCCGGGCTCCGGGCGCGGGAGCCCCGCCACGCGCGAAGACTGCCGTAAAGGACAGCAACCAGTGAGTGGAAAGACAATTCCCGCAAAGAAAGCGGTATCGAAGGGCTCCACCGATCGCTGCTGCTCCTGGATGACTTGGCGGCACGTGAACTGGCTGCTTCAAACGCGCTGCTTTACACCGGACCGCTCGGATGTTTGGCAGAAGCCAAACGACTGGGGTTCCTTGAGCAAACCAAACCGATGCTTCGAGACTTGCGCCTCAACGCGAGATTTCGGATCTCAGAGCGCTTGGAAGCGGAAATCCTCTGCGATGCAGGGGAGTAAAGTAAAGCAGGCCTCAACCCTTGTTTTATTTTCCCAGTTCGGAAATTTCAACGCCAAACTGCCCCAACCGCTACTTCCCCCTGCCCTCCCGCAGCACCGCCAGCCATTCCTTCGACGCCACTTCCTCCAGGCGTTTCAGCAAAGCCGCGCGGGGAGCGCTCATGTCGGGGCTGTCGGCTTTCGCGAGGGTCTGCATCAGGCTCATCATCGCCAGAGAGATCGTGGGCGTGGCCATCATTTCCTTCGTCAGCACGGGATCCGCAAGAATGGCGTTGGTGACGCCGATGTCCGCCTGCGGTTACCACTGGACCGACGCAGCTTCGGCATCCGCGAGTTCCTCCTTTCGCCGGCCATAGCCGTGCTTTTCGATGAGGGCGCGGGCTTTGGCGAGTTCGGCTTTGTCCCGGAACAAGCGGGCGCGATGCAGATGCACATCGGCG
>JANOAS010000329.1:0-24685 GCA_031411255.1 bacterium | reverse complement strand
CCGGCACCACCAACACGGGGACGCAGGTCTATACGCATCCGGACAGCGCGGCGGGGCAGTATCATTTCAAAGTGGTCACGGAGTCCTCCACTCAGGGCGGGTGGAGGACGGCACTGCGGGTGACGGCGGGAAATGCCAACCTCTATTTGCGGCAGGGGGCGATGGCGAGCACGACGGAGTATGCCAGGAAGTCCGACCTGGCGGGGAGCGATGGATTCGTGCTCGCGCCGAACGAGTACGGGGCGGGGCAGGAATGGTTCATCATGGTGGATGTGCCGGCCTCGGCGTCGTGGAGCCTGGTGAGCGGGGAGATTTATGTGCAGGACCTGGGGACGCTGCCGTTCACGGACTCGAATGCGAACCTGGCTTACGACATCGGCGAAGCGGTGACGAATGGCGGGCCGGGGGCGCTGGCGATCGGCGCGGAGGCGACGCGCTTTTTCAAAGCGAGCGCACCGACGGGGACTCCGGCGTGGTCGCTGTGGCTCAATGGCGCGGCGAAGGACATCAGCGTGCGCCAGGGTCAGGCGCCGGTGCAGTCGGCGGAGAAAACACAGAACGGGCAGTTGCTCATGGTGCCGCCGTATCTGGACACGAGCACGGTTTTCATCGGCGTGAGCGGGAATCCGGGGGAGAACATCAATCTGGACTCGCGCATCCAGACGGTGACGGACATTGCCTTCAACACCACGCAGTCCGGCGTGTCGTTCAGCGGCGCGCCATTCAAGCTCTACCGGACGACGGTGCCGCCGAATCTGCTCGGCTGGGATGTGAGTGTGACGCCGTCGGCGGGAAACCCCAACGTGGCGGTGCGGCGCGATCAGGCGGCGGGCGAAGGCGAGAGTGATGCATTCAGCGAAGTGAGCGGGCTCTCCATGGACAGCGTGACGCTGGTGCCGCCGGGGCTGACGGACGGGACGTGGTTCATCACGGTGTATGGCGGCGGCGCGGCGACGTTCACGTTGAAAAACAGCGAGCCGGTGACCACGGCAATCAATTTCACCGACACGAAGGTGAACGATCAGCCGCTGCGGGCAGGATGGCGCTACTATGCGCTCACGGATGTGCCGTCGCAGTTGGGCAAGCTGGGCTGGCAGTTGGAATTGACCGGCCATCTGCCGGGAACGGAGATCGCCATTCGCCGCAATGCGCTGCCGGGCCGCTGGAACTACCGCAGCAATGGCACGGGCTCCTACAGCTACCTCGACTACTCCAGCACGACGGGCCGGCTGGACCGCCCGGGGCACCAGGCGGATGTCTGGTATGCCGGCATCTATCTCGACACGGCGGCGCTCGGCGCGTTCACGCTGAACTCGCGCGAGATTCCGGCTCCGGTGATGACATTCAGCAACGGCAGCGCGGTCATTGCCAATCAGCCGAACAGTGAGTGGCGCTGGTTCCGCGTGGATGTTCCCAATAACGCGGCGCTGCTCGGCTGGGAATTGAAACTGGCGAATGTCACGTCGGGGAATCCTGGCGTCGTCGTTGGCCGCGGCGTG
Organism: bacterium; assembly: GCA_031411255.1. GTDB lineage: Bacteria > Verrucomicrobiota > Verrucomicrobiia > Verrucomicrobiales > V1-33 > JANOAS01. The sequence goes on along the minus strand of JANOAS010000329.1, from coordinate 23,186 downwards.
CTGCCGCCTGCGGTGACCAGTGCCGGCTGGGGCTACTCGGCGTGTGGATACACCACATGGCCGCAGGGGAATTTGTGGACGCAGCAGCGGGATTTCACCAATCGCGAGACCACGGCTGGCAGTCCGTGGCGCTGGCGGAAGATGGTGATTCCGATGGGCCGCCCACTGGAGCCGGGCACCTACTATGTTGGCGTGGGCAGCACAGACGGCGGGGCTGCGATGAGCTATACACTGGAGAGCCGTGGCATTGGCGCGGGCTTTGCCATCGCGGTGACGACGCTGGGCAATGCCGGCACGCCTTCCTCGCAGGCCACGGGCAATCTCGCCGCGCGTGACCAGAAGTTCTACAAGGCGACAGTGCCGGCAGGAATGCGCAGTTGGGAAGTGGTGCTCACGCCCACGCTGGGTGATATGACTCTCTCAGTGCGCCGCGGCACGCTGCCCGCGCCGGAGATTTTCGACAACGTGGACAACCTGGCGGGCAAGCAGTTGGCCAAGCTGGGCAAGGAACGCTGGGTGCTCCTGCCTCGAAACAATCAGGATTTTCTCGACGAAGGCGACTATTACTTCGCCGTGGCCAGCGAGGGCGAAAATCCCTCAGGCAACGATATCGGCACGGGCAATGCCGCGGGCACGATGGCGAACAACGGCCCGCTCGTGGCCACGGACCTCGGCACCGCTACGGGCGCGGGCGTGAGCACGGCGGTGAGCCTTGAGGGCGGGCAGATCAAAGCCTTCCGCGTGCTCGCTCCAGCCGGAACGATCGCGATGGAAGCGCGGCTGGATTCGCGCACTGGCGCGCCGGGCGTGTCGCTCGCCGGCGGGCTGCGCTACCCGACTCCTTACACCAACACCAGCTACGGTTTCGACTTCGGGCAATTCGACGGCTCTCCCTATCACACGTCGCTCGTGGTCATCCCGAATGCGGCCTCCGGTGAGTATCGCGTCATGGTGAGCAGCGTCTATGACGGCGGCGCGCCGCCGTATCCTGACTCCACGGCCACACTGGTGATCACGGCGCGTCCGGCTGCGCTCATCACGTTCAATGGCGGCACCAGCGCGGTGACGAATCATCAGCCGAACGGCTGGCGTTTCTTCCGCGTGGATGTGCCGGCGGGCGTGCTCGGCTGGGATGTGAATCTGGCCAACGTCACCGGCATAGCCGGGGGCGATCAGCCGCCGGAGTTGGTGGTGCGGCGCGATGAGATGACGACATTCCTCGGCACCACGCACAACTTCGGCCCCTACAGCACATCGTGGTCCACCGGCCAGCAATGGACGCAGCAGGCGGACTACACCTGGCGCAACTATCAGCCGGACGGCACGCTACGTTATTACGGCAGCTTCACCGCGGCGATGGGCCGTCCGCTGGAGCCGGGCACCTACATTGTTTGTGTGCAGAATCCGGGTGCCAATCCCGTGAGCTACACCTTTGAGAGTCGCGGCATCGGCGCGGGCCAGCAGTTGCCGGTGACGACGCTGGCCTTCACCGGCGGCTCTGCGGTGACGCCTGTGCTGCCCGCGCGGCGTATGGCTTATTATAAAGTGACGGTGCCGGCGAACACGCCCTCGTGGGAGTTGAAGCTGGAACCGTCCGCCGGCGAGATGCTGCTGTGGGTGCGGCACGGCACGATCCCGGACCCGAGTGGCGGCGGTTTGCTGAGCGGCGGTGGCGAGCGCATCAGCAAGACGGACGGCGAGCGCTTCGTGGTGCTGCCTCAGCTGGGCGAGGCGTTCCTCACGCCGGGCGACTATTATATTACCCCGGTGAGCGAAGGCGTGGCATCGGCGTTTGGCAGCTACACCGGCACGGGTAGTTCCTCGGGCACGATCACCAGCGTAGGCGCGCTCGCGGTGACGAATCTCGGCAGCGCCACCGCCACGCCGACGAACACCGCTGTGAGCCTTCTCAGCGGTCAAGTGAAGGCGTATCAGATCACCGTGCCGGCGGGCGCATCGTCGCTGGATGTGGTGCTCGACACCCTCACGGGGAATCCGCTCATCAGTGCCGTGCCGGGCGCATCGCTGCCGCGCGGGAGCGGCTTCAACTACGGCTATTTTGGCGGCGAGAATTCGGTCTCGTTTGCCAACGAATTTCACATCACCTCGCCGGCGGCGGGCGTGTGGTCCCTCCTCATCGGCACCGGAGATCAGTTCAACAACGGGGCGTTTCCCGCCGCCACGGGCACGCTGCACGTCAGCATCGCGGCGGGACCATCGCCGCTCACTTTCAATGGAGGCACCGACAGCGTGGCCGGGCAACCGGCGGGCACATGGAGGTTCTGGGAAGTCACCGTTCCAGCGGGCGTGAAGGGCTGGGACTTGCGCGTGGTGAATGTCACCGGTGGCTTTCCCCAAATGGCCGTGCGCCGCGGGCAATTGCCGGCATCGCTGAACACTTTCGGATTCCCGAACGCCTATGACGCATGGCCGGACGGTGCGAGCCGCGCGCTCTACTTCGACATGAATCACCGCGACCTCGAACAGGACGGACGCTCCACGCAGGGGCAGTTCATGGTGGCGGCGATGGGCAGTCCCCTGGAGCCGGGGACTTACTTCATTGGAGTGACGAATGCCCAGTTTGATTTGTCCCCGATGAACTACAGCCTGGAGAGCCGAGGCATCGGCGCGGGACAAAGCATCACGGTGACGAACCTCGCGCTCAACGGCAGCCAACCGGTCGCCGTCACGCCGGCGCGCATGGCGAAGTTTTTCAAAGTGACCATCCCCGCCAATACTCCGAACTGGGAAGTAACGCTCGCGCCCACCGCGGGCGATCTCTGCCTGGCTCTGCGCAAAGATGTGATCCCCGACGTGGAGAGCACCGGCAGCCTCTACGGCGGCGGCGGACGCCTCCAGCAGCAGCCGGACAATGAACGCTTCGTGCTCCTGCCGCCGCCGGGCATGACATTCCTAACCGCCGGCGACTACTACCTCGCCGCCATCAGTGAGGGCGTGAATCCCGGCGTGCCGGGCTACCGCACCATCGGCTCGGGAAGTTCCTCCGGCACCCTCGCCAGCAGCACGCCGCTGCCGGTGACGAATCTCGGCACCGCCACCGCCGCGGGCAGCAGCATCGCCGTCACGCTCGCGTCAGGACAGGCGAAGGCGTTCCAATTCACCGTGCCCGCTGGCGCGCCGGGCCTGGAGATCAGGCTCGACAACCGTGTGGGCGATCCCGCGATGCATGTGCGCTCGGACGCCGCGCTGCCCGAGACTTACTACTACGCCTCGCAGGGCGGCAGCTCCGGCGACTTTAACGGCTACGTCCTTTCCTACGCCTCACCTCCGGCGGGCACATGGAGCCTCACGATGGACACGCAGGCCAGCGGCGCGCCGCCCGCGCCGGCGTCCGCGAATCTCGTCGTCCGCGTGCTCCAACCGCAGCGGCTCAATTTCTCCAGCACGGAAAATGGAAACGGATTCAGCCACACGCACACCCGCGCGATGCTCTCGGGCCAGCGGCAGTTCTATGAAATCCAGGTGCCAGCCACCGTCAGCGGCCAGGCCATTCTCGGCTGGTGGCTCAAGCTGGATGCCACTTCCTCCCAAATCGAGATGCGGGTCCGCGACGTGCCGGACTTCAGCAGCACCAACTCCACGGTGAGCAATTTCGGCGACGACATCGTCATGGCCCCGCCCTACTTCCAGCCGTCGCGCACATGGTGGGTGGAGGTGCAGGCCTACGACGCCGTGAGCTACACGCTCACCAGTCAGCCCACGACGCTCAACCTCCCCGCCTACACCATGCCGCTCACGCCCGGCAGCACCTTCGCCGATACGGGTGCCGACCTTCCCGGCGATCAGGGACGCGACCTCGCGGACGACGCCTGGCATTTTTACGCCTTCGATGTGCCAGTCGGGAATGGCGGCCTCCTGCGTGCCGAACTCCGCGCGCTCAATGGTAACCCCGACCTCTTCCTGCGCGCCGGCGGCATTCCCACTGCGGCGCACGACTCCACCGGCCCGCCCTTCGGCGGCGACTCGCTCGTGCATTATGGCCTCAACGGCAGCGGCACGCAGTATGGCAACTGGACACCGGTGAATGGCCGCGCGGATCGCGAGCTGACACCTGGCCGCTGGTATGCCGCCGTTCATGCCTACCGCGGCAGCAATGCCCGCTACCGCCTCCTCCATTCCACCGGCGACGTGCAGACGCTCGCGCTCAACGGCGGCAGCGTCACCCTGCAAAACCTCGCGCCCGCCGACGTGCGCTACTACAAGTTCACCGTCCCGCTCGACGCGCCGAACAACTGGAACCTCACCTTCAACGAAGCCATCGGCGACGTGCGCGTCTTCGTGCGCGACACCACACCGCCCGGCGACACACCCTTCATCTACAGCGGCATCACCGACCTCAGCCACTGGGCCACTGACAACAAAAACCAGGGGCCGCATCCGCGCTTCGACTCCAGCGGGACCTACACGCTCACCACGCCGCCGCTGCGCCCCGCGCACACTTACTACGTCGGTGTGCAGGCGCAAAACTCCGCGCAGTATTCGCTGAGCAGCAGCACCAGCGGCGGCACCGTCGGCGCGACGACCGTCGTGGATTTCTACACCGGAGTCATCAACACCAGCCTCACCGCCGGGCAGCGGAAACGGTATCGCATCCCCGTGCCAGTGGGCGTGCTGCGCTGGAAACACACCGCCACCCACAGCGCCGGCGTCTCGGTCTTCATCGAGCAGGGCACCATTCCGCTGGAGACCAGCCAGCACTACCGGAGCTTCGGCGCCGACAGCTCCTTGAACCGCTCGCTCGTAACGTGGGGCTGGCCCTTCGTCGCCAACCACGACTACTATCTGCTCGTCGCCAACGACACCGGTAGCACGCAGAACTTCATCCTCACCATGGACGGCCGCGACGCCACCACGGAAGACGAAGATCACGACGGAATGGCCGATCCGTGGGAGACAACCCACTTTGGAGACAGCTTGCGCGACGGCAGCGGCGACTTCGACGGAGACGGCCTCGCCGACCGCGTGGAATACGCCCTCGGCCTCAACCCCACCGCCAGCAGCGCCGCCTTTGCGCCATCGAGCACCATCACCGGAGCCGGAGCCGCCGCGAAACTCGCCCTCGACATCTCCCTGCCCAATCCCATCCCCCCGCAGGTAAAGCTCGAAGTCTTCGGCGCTCCAGAACCCGGCGCCCCCGGAACCAGCGTCGGCCTGCGCCCGCCCGGCGGCCCGTGGAACGTCGCTACCACCGCCATCCCCGGCGGCGTGCGCATCAAAGATACTCAAGCCTACGAGTCGAACGCACGCAGGTTCCTCTGGCTGACGGTCACTCTGGTGCCGGAACCGTAGATGAATCCGTAGTACCCGGCAGAGTCTGCGAGCGCAACAGAAACAGGGGGGCCAAATCCGTGATCCGCCTGCTCTGCCTCCGCGGGCGGCAGTCAGTTTCGACGACTGGACCTTCGGAGCCCTCCGCGACCGCCACATCCCGATGAACCTCATCTTCGGCGTCTTCTTCGGTGTAGCCCTCCTCTACGTGTTCGTCGTCCTCAGCATCAAGGTGCGGACGGAGCCAGGCCCGGAAGCCTGACCCCCTCTGCACCGCAGACAGGCGCGAACCGCGGCACGCGCCTTAAAACAGCGTGTAAATAAATGGCGCAGCCGCTGTGGAGGAAAGAATGAGCAGCGCCGCCAGCAGCAGCATCACCAGGATGAGCGGCAGCAGCCAGAACTTCTTGTTCTGCTTCAGAAAGCCCATGAACTCGGAAACCAGGTTGCCTTGTTTCTCCTGGGCGGCTTTTTCGAAATCGTTTTCGGGTGATGACATCGGGTGCGGCGGTGCGGGTTTTCGTTAGTATTGGCTGAAATAACTGGCGGCCGGCTTCGCGGGCGGCGCGTCGATCCAATGACTCGACGCACTCCGCTTCCATTTCAAGTTCAGCGGATCCCTGCCGGAAAGACGCATCACCAGCCCGAGCGGGGTGAAGACGCCGAAGAACAGGACCATGAAGATCAGATTCGCCATCACGATGCCGATGCAGGCCGCCAGCGCATACCAGACGTAATAGAGAGGCCGTGCGATGAACGGCACCAGCAGGCAGACGAGGCCCACCGCCGCGCCGATGCCGCCGAGCATGAGGAAAAAGTGAGTGTCCGGTGCCGCGTGCGTCTTCATCCAGCGGACCAGGAAGAAGACCACGGCGATGCAGGGAAACCCGATGATGAGGCTCCACGCGAACTTGCGCAGGTCGGTTGCCTCCGGCTTCCAGTTGATTTCTTTGAATGGATTGATCATGGCGGGAGGGGGTTAATCGAGCTGGAAGCTGGCGACGTATTTCGCCTTTTCGGATTCGCTCAGGGCTTTCTGCGCCGTCTTGCGCAGGACAAAATTTTCCACGACAAGGACGTCCATGTCCGTGGCCTGGAGACAGCGGAAGGCATCCCCCGGCGTGCAGACGATGGGCTCCCCGCGGATGTTGAAGCTTGTGTTGATCATCACCCCGCAGCCGGTCTGCCTCTTGAATTCCTTCATCAGCCGGTAGAACCGCCCGTGCCGCCGCTCGTCGATCGTCTGAATGCGGGCCGACATGTCCACGTGCGTGATGGCCGGCAGCGTGGAGCGCGCCACATTCACCCGCTTGCGCAGGTCCGGGTCCTTCATGGCGGCCTGCTCTTCCGCACTCAGCTGCAGCTGCAGTTCCTTCCGCACCTCCGCCACCATGAGCATGTAGGGGCTGTCGCCTTCGTGGTCGAAGTAGTCGCCCACCTCCTCGCGCAGCACCACGGGGGCGAACGGGCGGAAGGATTCGCGGAATTTGATCCGCAGGTTCATCTGCGTCTGCATCGCAGGGCTGCGCGGGTCGCCGATGATGCTCCGGCACCCCAGCGCGCGCGGTCCAAATTCCATCCGCCCGGCGAACCACCCGATCACTTTTTCACCCGCCGCCTCGGCCGCCACCACCTCCAGCAGCTTCGCCTCGTCCTCGATGAATTCATACACCGCCCCCACCTTGTCCAGCTCGGCCCGGACCTCGTCATTGCTGAACTTCGGCCCCAGGAGCGAGCCCTGGCACGAGTCGCCAGGGTCCGCCGTGCGCGGCTGGTCCAGCAGGTTGTGGTGCACAAACAACGCCGCCCCCAGCGCCCCGCCCGCATCCCCGGCCGCAGGCTGAACAAACACATTTTTGAAAATCCCGGAGCGCAGCAGCTTGCCGTTCGCCACACAGTTCAGCGCCACGCCGCCGGCCATGCACAGGTTCTCGCACCCGGTGATCTCCCGGGCGTACCTCGCCATCGCCAGCACCGCCTTTTCCGTCACCACCTGGATGCTCGCCGCCATGTCCATTTCCCGCTGCGTGATCGGCGTCTCAGGGCTCCGTGCCGGGCCGCCGAAGAGCGCGGCGAACTTGTCGTTCGTCATCCGCAGCCCCTCGCAGTAGCTGAAATAACTCATGTCCATCGCCAGGGAGCCGTCCTCCTTCAGGTCGATGAGTTTCTCCAAAATGATGTCCGCATACTTCGGCTCGCCATACGGCGCCAGTCCCATCAGCTTGTACTCCCCGCTGTTCACCTTGAACCCGCAGAAATACGTCACCGCGCTGTAAAGCAGGCCGAGCGAATGAGGAAAGTGCATCGTCTTCAGCAGCCGCATCTTGTTTCCCTCGCCGATGCCGATGGTCGCCGTGTCCCACTCACCCACACCGTCGATCGTCAGGATGGCCGCCCGGTCAAACGGGCTCGGGTAGTAGGCGCTCGCCGCGTGGCTCTCATGGTGCCCGGTGAAGACGACCCGCTTCTTGAACCGCCCGTCCAGCGCCTTCCGGATTTCGCGCGGCAGGTGCAGCTTTGTCTTCAGCCAAAGCGGCATCGACATCATGAAACTCTGCAGTCCCTGCGGAACGAAGGCCAGGTACGTCTCGATGAGGCGGTCGAACTTCTGGAGCGGCTTGTCGTAGAAGGCGACGTAGTCCAGGTCCTCGATCTCCAGCCCGCCCTCCTTCAGGCAGTACTTCGCAGCGTTGATGGGAAAGTGGTAGTCGTGCTTGATCCGCGTGAAGCGTTCCTCCTGGGCGGCGGCGACGGTGTTTCCATCACGAACGAGCGCGGCGGCGCTGTCGTGGTAGTAGGCGGAGAGTCCGAGGATCGATGGCATGGCAGGCGGAGCGGGGTTACGGCAGATGCAGGGCGTTGATCACTTCCCCTGCGAGTTGTTTGTTGATGTGACTCTGGTAGTGCGCCTGCACAAACAGTGCGCGCTCGGAAAGGTCCGCCTTGTTCACGGTGACGAGCGGGTCCAGGAAATCCAGACAGGGCCACCCCTTTGCTTTGAAGTGGTCCAGCAGCCGGAAGTAGCGGCGTTTTGTCCCCTTTTTATAGTCCTCCACATCCAGCGGCCCCGGAATGATGACAATGAGGGGAATGCGCCCGTCCGCCACGACCTCGTCATGGTAGAGGTCAAAGAGATGAATGAGCGCCTTGAAGCCGGGCGCTTCGGGATTCCACAGCGCACTGCCGTACGCGTCCGCCCCGGACTTTGCCTTGCCCCCTGGTTTCTGTCCGGATCGGACGAACAGAGAGTTCAGGCTTTCCTCCACCTGGAGCACTTCCCCGGCGTAGCTAAAGGTCCGCACTACGGAATTGCTCGTCTTCTGTTTCTGCCCGCACCAGCCCAGGTAGTCAATCGCGCGCAGCCGCTTGAATTCCCCCGCCTCATCCGCCAGCAGCCGTTTGTAATCGGCCATGTCCTGGTAGGGGTTTGGCTCCAGGGAAAACTTCCCGCCGGCATACTTCGCAAACGGTTTGGTGAACGGGTGTCCGTCGTCAGACGGGGAAACAATCGGCCGGAAGCAGTTCACCGTCCGCTGATTGTCATTCGTCATGAACGCGATCACGACGTATTTGCCTCCGAGCTTTTTCCCGGTCTTCCGGTACTGCATGAGCGACTGGGTCAGGCACGTTCCCGAGATGCCCAGGTTGATCCACTCCGTCCCGGGCTTCAGCTGCTCCCCGTGGCTGGGCCACGTTTCATTGTCATGCACGCCAAATCCAAATGTGAACGAATCACCCAGGCACAATAGGCGCTTTTCGACATCGGGCGGCGTTGCCGGATACTCCTTCTTCCCCCGGACGCCGAGCGAATTCGTGTTGTACAACTCGGAATGGGCGGAGGGGCGCGCCACCCAGCCGATCTCCCGGTCAAATGCGTAAAATCCTTTCCCGTCGAGCAGGTTTTGCAGACGCAGTCTGGCATCCCCCACCAGGGCGTTCCCGCCGCGCTCGGTGAGCCGGTCATCCCGCAGGCTCATGATCTTGATGAACACATGGCAGACCAGCGCCAGCATGCCATACAGCAGGCCGCCCAGGATCAGGGAAAAAACGAACTTCTTGCCGTCAAATTTCATCCCCCGCACCGCCCGCCACGCCGCCAGCACCAGCCAGAGCACCGAAGCCGCAGCTGCCACCCGCACCGGCCAGCGCAGCGCTGAAGGCACGAACCGGAAAAACAGCACCGCGACCAGGCAGATAATCACCGCCACCACAACGCGAAACGTCGTGGTGCGAAACCGCCCCCCGTTGAGCGGGCCGGAGGGCTGAGCTGGGGCTTGGAAGGAATCCGAAGGCATGAAAATGGGGCTGAAACGGGGTTGGGGACGGCCTCCCCTTCCCACACGTCTAATGGTTCATGCCCCTCCGGGCAAGACTGAAGTGCCATCCGGCGGCCGGGCACGGGGAAACCAACCTCAAAACATTTCCCTTCTGCGACAAAATTGTCACATCCGGAAATCAGGCTGCGGCGGACAAGAGGGAGCCCGCCAGCTCAAACCGTGCTATAAACCCACTAGAAAACGCAAGGCTATGAAAATTCGGCCATTCCTCTACTCACTTCTCGCGCTCGCCGCCTGCGCCCCTCCCGGGCGGCTGGAGGCGCAGCTGTTTGACAATCTCATGTCGCTCAGCAACCGGACCAAGGTCGGGAACCCTCGCTGGGACCAGCCCACGCAAACCTACCTCAACGAGAACCCGAAGGGCCTCGCCACGGGCGACTTCGACGGGGACTCCCACCCGGACTGGGCGGTGAGCCGGCTGGATGGGAAAATCCTCATCTCGTGGGGCCTCGGAAACGGCAAATTCATGCCGCCCGCGCCGTGGCCCACTCCGGCGGGCTCCTTCCGCCAGCTCATCGCGGCGGACCTCAATGGAGACGGCAAGCTCGACCTCGCCGCTGCGGACCCGTTTCAGGGGAAAATCTACATTCTCTTTAAGACCACCGGCCGGAGTTTCTCAGCACCGCAGGCCCTGGTGACATGGGAGGGCGCGCGAAACATGGTGGCGGGGGATTTCGATGGGGATGGCGTGACCGACCTCGCCGTCGGCGGATCTGACAAGGAGGTCACCCTGAATTTCGAAAAACCCTGGGAACCGCTCCCCGCGCCGCCGGCTTCCGTCCAGCCCACGAACGGCGTGAGGCTCTACCGGGGCACGGGAGGCGGCCAGTTCACCGCGGCGGGAAACCTGCCCACTCTGGCCACCAAGAGCACACCCTGGGAGGACGATGACGACGCCTTTCCCCGCCCGGTTTACGTGATGAAGTCCTGGCGCCCTGCGGGACAAACGAAGGACTGGCTCGTCGTGACCCACGCGCTCGCCTCCACCGTCTGGATCCTCACGACGGACACCCAGGGAGCGCCCGCCATCAGCAGCACCATCTCCACCGGGCTCGACGGTGTGCGTGCCGCCGTCATTGGGAAAGTGACCGCCGGCCCCCTGCCTGATTTGATTCTCGCCAGCCGCGACCTCGGCACCGTGCAGGTGCGCCAGGGCACGGCGGACGGACTGGGCTTCCAGGCGGCCATCTCCCAGACTCTTGACATCCCCGGTGGGCCCCGGGCTCTGGAGGTGGCTGACCTGGATGCCGACGGCTGGCGCGAACTCGTCGTCGTCGCCAGAAACACCAACCTGCTCACCACCTTCCGCAACAACGACGGCGTCCTTGTTCCCTCCAGCACCGCTGTCACGGGGCGGAGCCCGCGCGAACTCTCGTCCGCCGATTTCGACCACGACGGGCGGAAGGACTTCGTCGTCCTGAACCGCGACTCTGCGGACGTCAGCGTCCTCATCGCCTCCGCCGCCAGCGGGCCCGGCCAGCCGCCCCGCACCGGCTTTGCCGCGCTGGACCAGACCTACACCGTGGAGGGCGACGTGGCCCAGATCGGCCTGTTGGACCTGAATGGCGACGGTCGCGCCGAGGTCATCCAGCTCCACCACCACCTCGTCCGCCTGCTCGGCCAGCCCGTCTCGCCCAGCCCTGCCCTGGTGGGCCCTCCCGTCGCCCGCCAGTTCACGCCTGGCTCCGGCGGCACCCTTCCCGTTCCCGTGGCCGCCACCACCGCTGCGGATTTCTCCTGGGTGCTGAACGGCCGCCCCGTCTTCACCAGCGGCACCGACGAGTGGCCCGTCTGGGCTGCCACGGCGGCCCTGGCCGGCCAGGGCGAAGTCACCGTCACCGACGGCCCGGCCACCCTCGTCGTTCCCTTCGACCTCCGCATTTCCCCGCCCTCCCCCGGCGCCCGTCCGCAGCAGCGCCTCGTCGCCCCCGGCCTGCCAAAGGCCATGCCCAACCAGGGCCTCGCCACCGCCACCGTCACCGCGCCCGCCCTCACCATCGATGAAGTCCGCGTCCTGCTCGACCTCCAGCACCACGACACGAACGACCTCGTCATCGACCTCGTCTCGCCCGACGGCCTCACCGTCCGCCTCGTCGATCCCGACGTGCCCGCCTCCATCCGCCGCGGGCGCAACTTCGACCGCACCCTCTTCGCCCAGGACGCCCCGGACCGCATCAATGACGCCGCCGCTCCCTTCGCCGGCACCTTCCGTCCCAGCGCCCCGCTGCCCGGCCTCGCCGCCTTCGCCGGCCCCCGCCCCGCAGGCGACTGGACCCTCCGCATCGAGGACCTCCGCACCGACAGCAATACCGGCACCCTCCGCGCCTTCGTCCTCCAGCTTCTCTCCCCGGCCCCTGCACCCTCCGCCGCCGCCTTCGCCAGCCTCGTCCCGCCCCCTGGCGCGCCCCCAGCCTGCGAACTCCTCCCCGGCCCCGCCTTCCGCCTGCTCCACTGGGCCCCGCCTCCGGGAAAAACCTTGCGCTACCAGTCGTCAGAAAATCTCAGCCTCTGGTCCGACCTCCCCTCCGCCCAGGTCACCACCGTCCGCCGGTTCCCGGACCAGCTTTTCCAGGCCACCCTCACCCCCGCCGCCCCGCTCCCGGCCGCCGTTTACTTCCGCGCCATCGCGGAGTGATTACCGCACAGTCCAGTGACCTCCCAAAGTCGCGCGCGTCGCTCGGGCGCGCCACACGGCAGCAGCGCCGCCCCGCGTCCCCAAGTGCAGTACGTCCTCCGGGTCCCCAGCGCGACGGCAGCGGGGCGGGTGGTCGGGCGAGGCTCCTGCCGAGCTGCGGCGTGGGGGGGGCGGTGTCCGCTCGCTGGAGCGCCGGCATTGCGGGGCTGGGCGCGGGGTGGCGCGGCGGGCTGGGTTTTCCTCCCGGCCCGGCCCCCCCGGCCCCCGCAGTCCGCACGCGTGCTGCCTTGCGCTACGCCCCGACGACCTTCGTCACGACGGGGGACGGCGGGCCGTCGCCGGCGGCGTTGTGGGGGGCGGCGTAGACTTTGATGGTTGCGCCGGGGGTGAGGTCCTTGAGGGTGTACTCCAGATCTCGGGAGTCGGCGACGTTGATGAAGTCGGCATCGGTGCCAACGCGCTGGAGGAAGAGGCGGGTCATCTCCATGCGGGTGGCGTAGGGCCACTGGAGCAGCTCTTTTCCGGGGCCGGCGCTGGTGACCGTGAGGGCGGTGATGCCGGCGGGCAGGCTGGGGGTGGCGGGGATGTTGAGGCCGAAGATTTCCCACCGGGGATCGTCGGCGGTCAGGAGGCCGCGCAGCTCGCCGATGGTCTGGCTGACTTCCTTGTAGAGGGCGTCGATGTCGGCGTCGCGCGGGTCTTTGCACTCGGCCTGTGTGGCCTGGGTGGTGTTGATGAGGGTGCGGGCGGTCTGGAAGGAGGTGTGCAGGACGAGGGCGGCATCCCCGGTGATTTCAAGGGGCGGGCCCTCCTCGCGAGGGAGGGTGGTCTCGTAGGGGGCGTGGTTGTGCAGGTAGGAGCGGGCGGCGCCGAGCAGGGCGAAGCGCTTGTCGTGGCTGGAGGGCACGGCGGTGGAGCCGCTGGCAAACCCGGCGGCCTCCCACGCGGCGCTGGCCTTGCTGCCGTGGATGATGGCCATGACCTTCCGGTAGGCGAGGAGCCACTCGCGCACGGGGCCGTCGCTGAAGGTGGCGAGGTCGCCGACGGCATTGATGGCAGCATTTTCGCAGTCTTTGTAGAGGAGCTGGGAGCCCTTGTTGGCGGCGGAACCGGCGGGGGCGGCGGGATCTCCGGTGATCTTTTTGATGGCGGCATCCATGGCGGCGGCCACGTGGTGGTGGAGGCCGACGCTGGCCCCATGGCTGAGCTGCCCGGAGTGGATGTTCAGGGCCAGTGCGATGAGGATTTTGGGATTGCGGGGTGTTTCGTTGGTGCTCATGGCGGTTTTTTTGGTTTTGGGTTTGGGTGAATGGGCGGGGTCCGGGGCGGGGATGACGTAGCCAGGGTCCCCGGGTTCAAGCAGATACGAAGGATTTCCCCAACGCAGGTTGGGATTCCCGAATCTGAGTCCTTCGTCCCAGCGGATGGGTCTCATGGGTGTGGTGGTGGGTACGGGTTGGGTGGCGCCGGGGCACGGGGGCCCCGGCGGTGAAAAGGGGGCGGCCGCCGGGTGAGGCGCGGGGGGCGCGGCCCGGAAAAAAAGGCTTTTCCCGGGCCTCGCGAGGGTCGCGCGCCGGAAAAAAATTCTTTTCCCGGGCCTCGCGAGGGTCGCGCACCGGAAAAAAATGCTTTTCCCGGGCCTCGCGAGGGTCGCGCGCCGAAAAAAAATGCTTTTCCTGAGCTTCGCGAGGGTCGCGCGCCGGAAAAAAATGCTTTTCCTGGGCTTCGCGAGGGTCGCGCGCCGGGAGAAAATGCGTGTTCCGGGCTTCGCGAGGTGCGGGGGCTGCGGGGTGGGGGAAACCGGCAGGGTCTCGGGGATTTCCCTGGAGGGCTGAAGCAGGGCAAAAGGACTCGCTGCCCCGGGCGCCGTCCGGGGAACTGCCAGCGAGAAGGAGGGGTCCTTTCACAAGGGGAAAAGTACGCTTTCGCCAGAAAATGGCAAGGTATTTTCCGTGGGTTTTTGAGTGAGTGGGTGGGGCACAGGGGCGGACGCCGGGTGTCGAGGGACCGCGCTGCGATCCCTTTGGGATTGGGCGATTGTTTTGGGAGGAACGAGGCGTCTGCGCTCGTGCCTCGTTTCGACGCCTCGCGCATGGCTGTGATCCCTCCGGGATCAGAGGCGGCGGGCGATGCTGGCGCCGCGACCACGCCGGGGTTGGGGAGGCGGATGGGATGGCGAGAGGAGACCGGGCGGTGGCTTTTGTCTTGCCTGCGGGCGGGCGGTGGGGTATCTGGAGTGTCATGAAACGTCTGTCCGTCTCTGCGCTGGTGTGGAGTCTCTGCGGTCTGCTGCTCGGCACGGGCTGGGGCTGGTGGCGCGGGGCTGCGACCGCGCGGACTGGGGCTGCGGGGGGCGCGGAGGGGGTGGCGGTGCCGCCGCTGGTGTCCGGGTCTCCGGTGGCTGCCGCCGCGACTGGCGGTGGGGCGGCGAGCGGGGGGAGGATCGGGCAGCTGGAGAGGATCGCCGCGGCCTCGCGGGGGGAGCTGGTGGTGCTGACGAAGGAACTGCTGGCCGGCGGGGCGGATTTCAATCTGCGCCAGCTGCTCTGGGAGCGCTGGGTGGAGGTGGACCCGGCAGGCGGGTATGAGGCGCTGCAGGCCGGGGAGTTTCCGGTGGATGACCAACAGCAAGACGTCTCGCATTACCTGAGCGCGTGGGCTGTGACCGACCCGGATGCTGGCGTGGCCCGGGCATTGGCCCTGCCATCGGATTTCAACAGGAGTATCGCCCTGTCCGGCATCGCATCCCAGCTGGCCGCCGAGCGTCCGGCAGATTTTGTCCGCTTCCTGCCGCAGCTAAAAATGGGAAGGGATGCCGATGAGATGCTACTCCGCGCCGTCGAAGTGCTCGCCTCAAGGGATCCCGCCGCTGCCAGAAAGCTCCTGGAAACCGAGAGTGCCGACCCCAGAAGGGAAAAGCAGGACAATTACGCTCTTGCCTCGAAGATCGCCTCCGGCTGGGGAAAAGTGGACCCGGCGGCGGCACTTGATTACTTCCGCAAGCAGAAATCTGCCGAGGTCCGCTCTTCCGGTCTGGCCGCGATAGCAAAACGGGTGGTCCGGGACAACCCGGAGCTGGCCGCGACGCTCCTGACGGAGTCCGGAAAAATGTACTCGATCCACGAAGTGGCGCGGTCATTGGCCAAGACCAATCCAGAGGGGGCGTTGGCGTGGCTGGCGGCGCATTTTCCAGAGGAAGGCAGGAGCTATTCGGCTGGAATCGTCAAAACCTACCTGCCCCATGAAGCTGCAGCTGCGGTGGAGTACATGGCGCGGCACGCCGGTGCGTTGTTTGGGGAGCAGGGGCTCGATCCCTCCGAGCGGGACAGATGGAATGTGGACGATCCACAGGCCGCACTGAAGGCGGCGGCGGCGGTGACAGATGCCGGGGCGCGCGCGGACATTCAACAGGTGCTGCTGGAGGTGCTGGCGAGGCGGGCGCCGGAGGAGGCGCTGGCCGCAGCCGTGGCGATGCCGGGGCTGGAGGGAAAGACGGGCGTGGTGGTGCGCGCGGCAGTGCAGGCCTGGTCAAGAACGGACCTCACGGCGGCCTCCGGGTGGGTGGCGGCGCTGCCGCCAGGACCGGACCGGGAACACGGGATCAAGGGATTGATCGGCGTGGCAGCCGTGGTGGAGCCGGACTCCGCCCTGCGCTGGGCCGCGGAGCTTTCCGTGTCTGATGACCGCACTGGCTGCATCAGCCGCATTCTGCAGCTGTCCGCCCAGACCGGGGAGGAGCAGGTGGAGACAATACTGGAGAGTCTCGCCCTCAACCCGCAGGAGAAGGCCAAAATCAGGAAACTGGTGAATCTCCAAAATCTTCCAAGATGAAGAAATGTCTCGTCCCAGGTCTGGCGTTTCTTGTTTGCCTGGCGGCAGGTCAGCTGCTGGGCTTCCGGCTTTTCTCTGGCGTGCGGGGTGACAGCGCTGGCAGCAGGCCCGCCTCCGAAACTGCCGCTCCCCCGGCCCTGGCCAGGCTCAGGGTTTCCGGCGGGTCCGGGGCGGGCGAGGTGCCGGGTCAAGTGGGCTCGCGGGTGGCGGCCTGGATCGCGTGGGAGCAGGAGCTAGCCCGCCTGCCCGTGGCGGAGTTTGCCGAGGCTTTTGAAAAAGAGCGCCGGACGGCCAAGGACAACGTGCGAGTTTCCCGGCTGCTTGCGGTATGGGCGGAGCGTGATCTGGAGGGCGCCGCCGCTTGGGCGAAAAGGCAGCCCTTGTCCCTGCCGCTGCCGGAGGCCGGGTACAACATCGCTGTGAACCTGTCTGTGCTGGAGGCCGCCAGCAGGAAAGACCCGGAGAGGGCATGGCAGCTGGCGGAGGAGCTGTCGGGAGGAGAAGCCGACGTTGGCCGCTGGCGGGTGGTCGGTGAGCTGGTGCGGCAAAATCCGGAGGTGGCACGGGAATTTGTCCGCCGACACCGCGAAGCGCTCGCGACCATGCAAAGTGCCCCGACGGCGTGGTTCGCGGTGGCCCCGGAGAAGGCGATGCCGGTGGTGATGGAACTGCCACCAGGACCGAACCGGCTGGACGCCGTAAAGAGAATGGCCCACTACTATACAGAGCGGGAACAGGAGGCGGAGGCGGCGCGGCGGTGGTTCCAGACCCTGCCCCCGGCGGAGCAGGCGGCGGTGGCGAAAAGCGCGAAACGCGGGGAGGCTGTCTACGGAGCCTCCGAGGAGCACGAGAAGCGGCTCATTGAGGCGTGGACAGTGCCCGCGCCGGAGGAGGCCCCGGCGGAGACGAAATAGAGTGGGAGGCCGGCGGGTTGGGGGCATCCGCGCGCAGTTTGGGGAGAGGGAGGCGCCGTCCCCTCCCCTCACCCGGCGGCCAGCCGGTAGCCGGCGCCGCGCACGGTCTCGATGTAGACGGGAGCCTCCGGATCGGGCTCCAGTTTTGACCTCAGGGTGGCGATGTAGTTGTCCACGGTGCGCGTGGTTGGGTAGGCGTTGTACTCCCAGACGACGTCGAGGAAGGTCTCGCGGCTCACCGGGGAGCCCGCATTTTCCGCGAGGAGGCGGAGCATGGCGAATTCCTTGGCCGCCAGCGCAAGGCAGGCAGCGGCGGTGTGGAGATTTTCATGATGCTGGAACGCTACCACCCCGCCAGGGGCCGAAGTGTCATGGTTGTGTCATATCTGGCGGGATTTTCGTTCAATCACAAGCCCGCGTTCGCCGGCTGGCCCCTCAGCCGCAAGATATGTCTGGCTGCGGGGCGGGATCGCGGCTTCAGTGCGGGCATGACTTCCTCCATGAAAACGACGCGAGTGGTGGTGCTGGGCGGAGGCTTTGCCGGACTGGCCGTCTGCCAGACGCTGCGCGACCCGAGCTTCCAGATCACCCTCATCGACAGGCAAAACCACCACCTCTTTCAGCCGCTGCTCTACCAGGTGGCCACGGCGGGGCTCTCCGCGCCGGACATCTCGCAGCCCCTGCGCTCCATCCTTGCCGAAAATGGGAACGTCACCACGCTCATGGACGAGGTGGAGCGGATCGACCTCGAAGCGCGCCAGGTCGTGTGCCGCGGACGGACCATTGAGTATGATTTTCTGGTGATCGGCCTCGGCGCGCAGACCGGCTACTTTGGCCACGGGGACTGGGAGGCGCACGCGCCGGGTCTGAAAAGCCTGGATGACGCGATGAGCATCCGCCGCCGGGTGCTGCTGGCCTTTGAGCGGGCGGAGATGTGCACGGACGAGGCGGAGACCGCCCGGCTGCTGACCATGGTCGTGGTGGGCGGCGGCCCCACCGGGGTGGAAACGGCGGGGGCCCTGGCAGAGCTGGCAAAGCAGGTGCTGGCGAATGATTTCCGGCACATCGATCCCTCGCGGGCACATGTCCACCTCATCGAGGGTGGCCCGCGGCTCCTGCCCACCTTTCCCGGGGAACTCTCCGCCTACACCGCCGCCCAGCTGGCCAGGATTGGCGTCACCGTTCACCTGAACTCGCCGGTCAAGGACATCGGCCACGGCACCGTGGACGCCGGCTCGGTGAAGCTGCAGGCCGAAATCATCATCTGGGCCGCCGGGGTCGAGGCCAGCCCGGTCACGAGGACGCTGGCGGGCATCCCGCTCGACCGCGCCGGCCGGATCGAGGTCTGCCCGGACCTTTCCCTCCCGGGCCGTCCCGAGGTCTTCGCCGCAGGGGACATCGCCAGCCTCGTGGACAAAAACGGCGTCCGCGTCCCCGGTGTCTGCCCGGCCGCCATCCAGATGGGCCGCCACATCGCGAAGCTCGTCACCCACGATGCGAAATTTCAGGCCGCTGCGGCAAAGTTCACCACGCCGCTGCCCCGCCCCGCCTTCGCCTACCTGGACAAGGGCAGCATGGCCACCATCGGCCGCCGCGCCGCCGTGGCCTCCGCCATGGGTTTGAATACAAAAGGCTTCCTCGCCTGGCTCATGTGGCTCTTTGTTCACCTGCTCTTCCTGGTGGGCATGCGAAACCGCGCCAGCGTCTTTCTGCAATGGGTGTGGGCCTACATGACCTGGGAGCGCGGGGCCAGAATCGTCTTCGGCCGGCAGCAGGGTGATTCCTGAGGCGGCTGGGGGATGTTTTTCCCCTTGTCAGGCCCGGCTGGCTCGGCTGGAGTGCCACCCATGAACCAGCAGTGGTATTACGTCGGTGACCAGGACGAGGCCGTCCCCATGATGGAGGCGCACCTGCCCCAATTGGTGCGGGTGGGGGCCATCCAGGCCGAAACCATGATCCGGCACGAGGGCATGGACGGCTGGATGCCCGCCGCGAAGCACGCCCCAGCGCTTTTTTCCCCCGCAAGCGTGGAGCCCCTGCCCTCCGCCGCCCCTGCTCCCCCCGCCACCGCCGACCCGGAGCCGGACGATCCCGCGCCCCAGCCCCGCCCCCTCCTCGGCCCGGCCAATGCCCGGCCCAAGGACTACACCCCGGCGGACGTGGTGGAAAAACGGCTCGTCCGCGAGGTGGGCGAACTCGTCATCAACAGCGGCGGCTGGGTCCGCTGGTCCGGCTTCCTCCTTTTCCTCCTCGGCTTGGGCACCTTCCCCCTGGGCGTCCCCCTCCTCATTTCCGGGGTCAAACTCAACAGCGCCATCACCTCCCTGCGCTCCTCCATGACCTTCGGCCAGCGCGCCCTCATGATCCACGGCCTCAGCCAGCTCACCTCCGCCCTCGTCTGGCTCGGTATTGGCGGACTCGTCCTCCTCATCGCCGCCGCCCTCGCCGTGGCCGGGCGCCTCCTGCACCTGTTTTGAAACCCGCCCGGGCTCTCCCGCTCCCCCCGCCAGCGCACCCGCTCGGGGACGCTCCGGCCCCCCGGTCTGGAAAAAACTCTCCCGTTCCGTTGAAATACTTGACGAAAGGCGCTGCCCCGCCTTTCTTGTTCCTCCCCGCGGGGAAAAGACACACGCCAGTAGTTCAACGGTAGAGCGTCGGTTTCCAAAACCGAAAGTTGGGGGTTCGAATCCCTCCTGGCGTGCCATTTTCCAAGCAGAGTGTGAACACCTTGCGCCGGACGGGATCACCGCCCGGCCTTTTTGCTTCCCCCCTTTACTCCATGACCAAAGTTACCAAATTCATCCGTGAAGTGACCGACGAGCTGCGTAAAACAACGTGGCCGTGGGATCCCAAGGAGCGTGGCTTCAAGCGGTTTCGTGAATTGATTGATTCGACCACCGTCGTTTTCATCGCCATGCTGCTCCTCGCCGCCTGGATCAATTTCTGGGACCTCTCGCTCAGCTCGTTCATGAGCGCTCTGAACTGGCTCGTGACCAAGTTCTAATCGCCGCACCTCGCCAGCCTCTCGCTCCTGGTTTTCATCCTTTTTCTGCTTTTTCACCATGCCCATTCCCGCTCCTCGTGATCAATGGTACGTCGTCCACGTTCTCTCCGGCCAGGAGGGGAAAGTGCGCGAAAACATGTCCAAGCGCGTCCTCACCGAGGAAATGGGCGATCACATTTTCGAAGTCCTCGTCCCCACGGAGCGCGTCTCCGAAGTGAAAAAGGGCAAGAAAACCGAAACCAAGCGCAAATTTTACCCCGGGTACATCATTGTGAACATGTACCTCCTCGACGAGCACGGAAAGCTCGTCGACCCCACGTGGTACTTCATCAAGGACACCGTGGGCGTGATCAACTTCGCCGGCACCCGGAATGGCACCCCCATCCCGATGCGTCCGAAGGAGGTCGAATCCATGCTCTCCCAGATCCGCGAGCGTGAAGACGCCGTGAAGCCCAAGATCGAGTTTGAGGTGGGCGACACCGTCAAAGTGTCCGACGGCCCCTTCGAAAGCCAGAACGGCATTGTCGAGGAAATCGACCCCGAGCGCGGCAAGCTGCGCGTCTCCGTCAGCATCTTCGGTCGTTCCACCCCGGTGGAGCTGGAGTACTGGCAGGTCGAGCGCGCCTGATCCCGCCACACAGACGGCCTTTTCTGAAAACGGAGCCCCTCGCGAGGAGGGCTCCGTCTTTATTGGTCCAGGCGCAGGAACAGTCGAAGGATTCACCCACCGCATCCCCCTGGCCTCCCGCCAGGGCTGGCTGGTCACTCCAGCGGGTTCACTTTTCCCTCAGTCCGCATTGCCTGGCCCCTGGCTCAATCTGCCAGGGTGCCACTTGTGACGATTGGAGTCACGGATGAGGCAGGGGCCTGAACCGATGCAACAGGTCGAGCGTGGCGCTTTTACGGTTTGTCAGCACCTGCGGCGAAGCTCAGTCCCGCCGCTGCAGGACAAATGTCCGCTTTCCGCCGGTATCCCCGACCAGCAATTTTTTTCCATCGGCGCTGAAGCAGAGGCCGCACCGCGACGCTCCGCCGATTCTGTCCGTGAGCACCTCGACGCTGTAAATGTCCTTCTGCGTCAACTTCAAGCGCACGAGGCGTTGCAGTTTGGGATCTTTGCTCTGCGCACCCTGGAGGGCGTACAGGTCGGTGCTGAGGGGATCGGCAGCAAGAGCGGAGGGATCCTGCAGGGGCTGGCTGAGGGTGCAGGCATGGAAGGAGGTGCCGTCCCAGCGCAGGATGCGGCGGGTGGTGTCCGCTTCGGTGAGGGCCGGCTCTGGCGAAAGGGTGCTCCGGTTCAGGAGGAAGACCCCGGCCTTGGAGCTGGCTACGTCGATGGGATACTGAACCAATGTCTCGTCCGTGGCCAGAAGACTGACTGGTTCATCGCTGTCGAATCGGAAACGCCAGACGCCGGGTTTGCATGAAGGATGCCGTTCATTTGGGCTGCCTGCCAGGAGAACATCGCCAGGCTGAAGAGGGGAGCTGGCGGGCAGACTGGATTCTGTGACAAAGGCGAAGCCCATGGGATAGGGAGGCTCGGCGGTGGCGAATTCCAGCGGGCTCAGCAGAGTACGGTCGGCCGTCGAACGTCCGATGGTCGGGTGCCGGCCGCCATCCGGCTGAGTCCATGCCACCAATCCAGTCTCCTGGGCCACGCCGGAGAATTCGGGGGCTTGCGACTCCAGATCGAGGAAAGTGTCCGCCTGGCCACCGCTGTCAGACACGATGCGCAGGCGTCTGTTCGAGCAATAGATTACTCTGCCGGCTGGGGCGAAATGCGGCGAGGCAAACTTGGAATTGTGGCTGAGCCTTCCGACCTCCACCCAGCCGGGAATTTCCGACGGGATGTTCGGCAGAACCGCCGGAGCGACAGCCCGCGGGACCGGCTCCCCCTTGATCGCTGCCACCCCTGGTGGTGCAGGGGAATTCAGCCGCCTTAGGACGACGACGGCAAAGTTCCCTTTGTCCGTGATGATCATTTTCTGACCATCCGCACTGAACGCGATGCCGTTGAAACTGGGTTTGCCCAGGCGGTTGGCGAATGTTTCAACGGTGTAGTAATCCGGCCCAGCGGGGCGCAGCCGGCTGATGCTTTGGATATCAGAACCGACACTGGTGGCCTGCGCTCCCTGAATGATGTAGAGGTCGCCACTGAGCGGATCCGCCGCCAGTCCAGAGGGATCCAAAATGGGCCTGTCTGTTGTGCACTGATGCCAGCCGCTCCTGTCCCACCTCAACAAATGGGTATTGAGATGACGGGGATCGCGGTCTTCAAGCACCTCCGCATAAAAATCAATGCGATCCAGTGCGAATACCCCCTGCCGTGCGACGGCGACGTCAATGATCCACCCCTGAGACTTTCCTTTGGCGAGACGCCGGGCGGGCTCATCGTTGTCCAGGCGAAAATGCCAAAGCCCCCCCACACTCTCCAGCCCTTCAAGAAAGACGCGGTGCCCATGATCCGCCACAATCACATCACCAGGCTTCAGGTCGGTGTTCGGGGGCAGAGTCTCCGCAGTAACAAAAGCGAAACCCCACGGTTCACCGTCAGAAACCTTCTCTCCCTGCTGGATCATAATTGCACGCCCAATTTCGTAGCTGCCGAACGGAAACTCCGACGCAAAATCATAGCGCAGCGTGGGGAGCAGGGTTCCATCCGGCAGGGCGCGACCAATGTGGAAACCATTCTTCTCCTGAGGCTGCCCCCAGACGATGTGCCCACTGGGCGCAACGCCGACGCAGCGAACCTCCTCCTTCTTCTCCTGCATCACAGCCTCATAAGAGACACCATTGGCAAACTGCCTCACCGGGCAGTCCAGAACTTTGTCAATGGTGATGAGCCTGCCATCTGGCGTAAGACGTCCGCATTCCTTGTGCGCATTGTCGATGAGTTCACTTTCATGCGCCCAGTCTGGCGAGAATAGCCGCGGCACGGCATTTTCATCCAGATGGCGTTCACTGGCGAAGCGTTCGGAAAAGAGCGGTTTCCAGTCTTTGGTCGCTGCGACAGGGGAGCCGGCCCCTGCGGAGTTTTTGGTTCTTGAGCGAAAAGCGTGGGAACAATTCTTTGAACCGGGGCAACCGATCTGTTGGCGCGGAGCGCTTTCTCGGCATGTAGAGCGGTATGATTGACCACGCGCAGTTTGAAAAGCTTTTGGGCATCTCCCCTCCGT
>JANOAS010000328.1:0-3243 GCA_031411255.1 bacterium | reverse complement strand
GATGCTCGGTGTGGTGAACTGATTGACGCCGAACTCCTCGCGCAGGTGCGGATCTTCGAGCAAATCCTCCGGCACTTCCGCGCCCTCCGATTTGACGGCCTCGTCAGGCTTGGCCGGATCGCCCGGTTTTTCGACAGCCGGCTTTTCAGTCGCTGGCGGCGGAGCATCCTGGGCCGCAGCAGGCCAGACAAGCCCGGCACTGAGCAGCAAAGTGAGCGGTAGTAAGCGCGTGGTCATGGAGAGGAGAAACGGGCAGCAGTATCCGCGCCGTCTGCGCTATTACGAGCGGATTTCCAGAGATTGTCTTCCACCACCTCTGTCGTCCGGCGGGCCGTGTTTGATCCAGGCTTCACGCAGGCGCCTGCCTGCACCACCTGCCGGTGCTCTCCGCGGGTCTGCTGCTGTTCGGTAAGCGGTATGCGGGCCGCCTCTTGACGGGATATCGTCAGGCCGCGTGTTTTTGAGCGGCGGCCCAAGCGGCGGGCATCAGTTCGTGGATCTGCGAGGTGGTCATCCGCGGCAGGCGGGTCAGCGCGTCGCGGAGGTAGGCGAACGGATCGATGCCCCGACGGCGGGCGCTCTCAATGAGGGTGTAGATGATGGCGGCGGTTTCCCCGGACGTTTCGCTGCCCATGAACAGCCAGTTCTTTTTTCCAATGGCGGTGGGGCGGATGGCGTTCTCCACAAGATTGTCATCGATCTCAATGCGACCGTCTTCAAGATAGCGGCTGAGCTGTTCCCAGTGGCCGAGCAGGTAGCTCAGCGCTTTGCCCATGTTGCTTTGGGGCAGATGGACACGGCGCTCCTTGAGGTTCATGCACCAGCGGTGGAGGCGCTGCATGATCGGGCGGCTTTCGACATGGCGGACGATTCCGCGCAGAGTGGCACTGGCGTGCTGTTGGCGCAGGCGTTCTTCGATGACATACAGATGCTGCATCTGCCGCAGGATGAAGGCGCAGGCGCTCGTGGCCTGAGAGAGGGCGTCCACGAAGCCGCGCCGGGCGTGGGCCATGCAGCCGGCCAGGACGATGACGGCATCGGTCCGTTCGGCGCGCCGCCTGACAAAGGCTGGATAGGCGCCGTAGCAGTCGCACTGGATGAGGCCCCACCAGTCGTCAGGAATGATCGTGTCCAGACACGAGGCTCCGCGCCCGGTGTGCCAGGTAAAAAAGGTGTCGCCTCCCGGCCGGTGCACGGGCCAAAAATAACCCTGGAGGGTCGAGCCGTTGCCGGGACTCAAATATTCGATGGGCGTTTCATCGATCTGCACATAATGGCCGTCGAGCACGGTCGTTTTGATCTCTTCATAAAGTGGCCGCAGCCAGAAGGCGGCCAGGGCCATCCACCGGCACATCGTTTGCCGGGGAATGCTCACGCGGTGACGTGTCAGGAAGATTTGCTCCTGACGGTAGAGCGGCAGGTGGTCGCAGAATTTGAATGTGATGATCGCGGCGATGAGTGCGGGGGTCGCAAGGCAGGCGTCCTGGAGGGAGGGCGGCAGCGGAGCGATGACCGGCGGGTTTTCGAGGTCGCCTTTGCGCACATATTTGGGGCGCACGGTGCGGCGGCGCAGGAAGCGGCCGGGCCGGTAGTCGAGCTGCTCGCTGACTTCCTCGCCGATCCGCCGCCACGCGGCGGGCTCGGCGAGGACTTCGTCAGGCTCGATGAGGTGCTCTTCGACCGGAAGGTGTTCGGGCAGGCGGGGTTTGCGCGGCTGCCGGGGGCGCGGAGCGGGGTGTTGCGGGAGCGGCGCCTCCCACGTGTCAGCGCCGGGGCTGCTGCACGGGGAGGCGGATGATTTTCCCAAAGCGGTCTCCTCTTCGGGGAACTGGAGCAGCAGTTCGAGTTGCGCGGCATCCAGCTTCTCGCTGCTTTTGCCAAAGATTTTGCGCACCAGTTTAACCACCTTTTCCCGCAGCAGTTTGTTCTCTGTGTTCAGGCGATGGTTCTCCGCCAGCGCGGTCTGCAGCTGCGCGGTGAGCGCGGCGACCGTCTTCTCCATCTTCTCCAGACGTTCCGTTAGTTCGGTTTCTCGCGGGGTCGTTTCCATGCGGGCGGCGGTGTCTATGCAGAGTTAGCACAGCATGCCCGCAGGGCCAGGAAAATGTTGTTATAAATTTTCGCGCACGGCAGCGTGATCGTTTTAGAGAATGGCGGCATCTTCACGTGCGCTCATACCATCCGCGGGGTTTGGCTCCATGCAGATCGATGCCGTCGGTGAGCAGCGCGAAGGCTTCCGGCGCGAGATGCAGCTTCACTTTCCCGGCCTCCGCGGGGCGCGGCCACGAGTAGGTCCCCTGCTCGAGCCGTTTTGTCAGGATCCAAAGGCCGGTTCCATCCCAGTAGAGCACCTTCAGGCGGTTGCGCCGCCGGTTGGAAAAGACAAAGAGCGCTCCGCTTTTGACATCCTCGCGGAGTTTTTCCGCCACCAGCGCCTGGAGCGTGTTGAACCCCGCGCGCATGTCGCACGGATCGAGCGCGACGAGCACGCGCAGACTTCCCGAAAAGCTCAGCATGGCTCGCCTCCTTTCGCGCCCAGTTCCCGCAGCAACTGCGCCGCGGCACGCAACTGCGCCGGCGAACCCAAATCCATCCATGCGCCGCCTGGCAACTGCACCCGCAGCGGCTCCGCCTGCGCAGGCAACGCTGCGGTCGTCGCCGCCGCCTCCAGCCACTTCACTGGTTTGGGCCCCTTCGACGCCGGCTTCCCGGTCGCCGCCCGGCGCCGCACATGCAGCCAGCCGCAAAACGTTTGGTAATTGATTCCCGCCATCCTGGCAAACCGCGCTCCGCTGACACCGCTGCGGTCGAACTCAGCGAGCAGCATTTCCCGGCGCTCCCGCCCCGTGCGCACGCGGCCCCGCGTGTCCAGCCGCAGCAGTTCCCCGCCGTTCGATTCGCTTTTCGTTTTCCGTGATCGTGCCAAATCCAAGGATGTCATAGTCCGACACCTTTGACATCCTTGGTGCCCCTCCGCTAGAGGTGGCCCGCATACCGCTTACAAAGCATCAGGACGCCTCCCGGAAAGATAAGGACGCCTCCCGAAAGCATCAGGACACGTCCCGAAAACATCAGGACACGTCCCGAAAGCATCGGGAAACGTCCCGAAAGAACAGGGACGCCTCCAGATTCGATCTGAACGCCCGATTTGAAGGGCAAAAACCCTCAAAACCCCAAAAACCGCTCCACCCTGGCCCATTTTCTCCCATTCTTGAGAATCTGCCAAAAAAAACCAGCCCCGCA
>JANOAS010000327.1:0-1849 GCA_031411255.1 bacterium | reverse complement strand
GTCCCGCTCGGTTCCCGGAATAGTTTTCATGGTGGTCGCCAGCGTCGGATGCGTGCTCGACTCAAACCATGTACGAGCGGGGTTTGAGTAAGGGTTCAGGCTGCCCCACAACGTGGCGGAGCGACTCCGCACCGCCGTGGCCGGCAGCGAGGTGACGGGAGGGTAAATTTTGACGACAAATGTCTTGGTGAGGCGGGAATTGGTCGCGCCCGCCCCGTCATCCACCGTCACGGAAATGTTCGCCAGGCCGGTGTTGTTGGCGGCAGGGACCAGCGTCAGCCGCCCAACGGAGTTCGGGTTTGCGTATTCCACCACCGGGTCGGGCACGAGGGATGGATTGTCCGAGGCGGCCGTTACCGAGAGCGTGTCCACTCCCGTTTCCAAGGGCCCCGGTCCCAAGCCCGCGAAGGCCACCGAGAATGGCGGCGAGTTGGCGGGCCTTGGCTCCGGAGTCGTGATGGGAAACATGTTGGGGGGATCATTGACCGCTGTCACCGTCACCTGGAAGCTCGTCGAGGTGCTCAACAACCCGTCACTAACGGTCAGAGTGATGACAGTCGTCCCATGCCTGTAAGGAACCGGAGAGACCATCACTGACCGACTCGATCCTGTGCCTGAGATGCTTGCCACACGTGCCGGCACCAGCACTTCATTGGACGAATTCAAAGAAACAAACAACGCTTCTGATCTGGATTCCACATCGCTGACTTCAAAAGTCACGGGACCGGCAGAGTGCCGGGTGGAAATGGAGGATTCGTTGACCATTGCATCCGCCGGCTGGGAAATCGCGGGGGCCGTATTGGGCGTAGTGAAGCTGCGGATATCTCCATTGACGAAAGTCCCCCCGGCCACTGAGACCACCCGGAAGTAGTAGCTGCGGCCCGGCAGCAGCCCAGACAGAGAATGAGAAACGACCACACTGCTTGCACCCGCAGGGACAGACGAGAGGGTGGAGTGAGCCGAGGTAGTGATCTTCCGGATGCGGTTTGCCCATGAATCTGCGACATAGACCGCACCGGAGGCGTCAACCGCCACCGCATACGGTGTGTAAAACTGCGCAATCCCCGCCAGCCCGTCTACCACGGCCGACTGCCCCGTTCCAGCCAGTGTCGAGACCGTGGCATTCGGCGTTATCCTGCGTACGCGCCGGGCGTCTAGGTCTGCGGCATAGAGGTTTCCTGCGGAATCGGCAGCCACGGATTGGAGGTAGCCGAAACCCGCCGATGCCCCCACGCCATCCGCAAAAATGAAACTGCCCGGACCCGCAATAGTCGAAACCGTACCGTCGAGGGAAATCTTGCGGAGCCGGGCATTGTAACTGTCCGCCACGTAGATCTCACCCGCAGACCCCAGGGAGACATCCGCAGGGTAGTAAAAATACGCCTTGTCCGAAGCGCCGTCAGCAAATCCGGGTTCCCACTCTGATCGCGAACTCCCGGCCACCGTCGAGACGACTCCAGCCGGCGTCACCTTCCTGATCCTGTGGTTATACTGGTCCGCGACAATCACATTTCCCGCCCCATCCACCGCGAGACCGGCGGGATGGGAAAAACTGGCAGCGGCTCCCGTCCCGTCGGCATTCCCTTCGAATCCCGAACCCGCCAGCAGGGAGCGTGCTCCGTCAGATGCCAGCTTGCTGATCTTGTTAGCACTGTTCTCCGAAACAACGACAACTCCGTTCGCATCGACATCTATGCCCATCGGCGAATTCAGCCCCCCCTCCCAAGTGTGGTCACGACATTGTTCGGGTAGATTTTCCTGACCTTCCCGTTTCCCGTATCAGCAACGTACACGACGCCAGCCGCATCGACCGCCAAACCTTGCGGATTGTAAAACCGGGCCACCCCTG
>JANOAS010000326.1:0-2961 GCA_031411255.1 bacterium | reverse complement strand
CCACCCCCGGGACTGGCCCGAAACCGGCGAAATCCCGCAACCTCCTGATTTTTACCACAGCCGCAGATGCCATTTGCCACGGCTTGACCTGTCGTCTAATACAAGTCTCTTTTCCGACCCATAATTACCATGTCCAAAACGCTCATCATCGCAGAAAAGCCAAGTGTGGCCCTCGACCTATCCCGCGCCCTCGTCAAGGCGCCGGGGATGACGAAGTTTGAGAACAACAAGGACTACTACGAGAACGACACGCACGTTATTTCCAGCGCCATTGGCCACCTCGTGGAGCTGACGCTGCCGGGCGGGGCCGGGGCAAAGCCGAAGTGGAATTTCGAGAGCCTGCCCATTCTGCCGGAAAAATTCGCCCTTCAGCCGATCGAGGACTCCGAGAGCCGGCTGAACTTGCTGAGCCGCCTGATGAAGCGGAAGGACGTGGACGGCATCATCAATGCGTGCGACGCCGGCCGGGAGGGGGAGCTGATTTTCCGCTACCTGGTGCAGGTGGCTGACGTGCACAAGCCGATCAAGCGCCTGTGGATGCAGTCCATGACGCAGGGCGCCATCCTGGCCGCGTTCAGCAAGCTGCGCAGCGACGAGGACATGATGCCGCTGGCCAATGCGGCGATGTGCCGGTCGGAAAGCGACTGGCTGGTCGGCATCAACGGCACGCGCGCCATGACGGCGCACAATTCCCGCTTCGGCGGCTTCCGGAAAACCCCCGTCGGGCGCGTCCAGACGCCGACTCTGGCCATCCTCGTCGCCCGTGAAAAAGAGATCGCCGCCTTTGTGCCGCGCACGTATTTCGAGGTGCTGGCAGATTTCCAAGTGGCCGCTGGCGAGTACCGCGGCCGGTGGATCGACGAAGGCTTCAGCAAAGCCGACGACCCCCACGCCCGCGCCGAGCGCATCTGGGACAAGGCCGTGGCCGACGCCATCAAGGCCCGCTGCCTGAACAAGACGGGCATCGTCTCCGAAACAAAAAAGCCCGCCAAACAGGCGCCGCCGCTCCTCTACGACCTGACCACGCTCCAGCGCGAGGCGTCGAACCGCTTCGGATTCAGCGCCCGGCGCACCCTCCAGCTCGCCCAGGCCTTGTACGAAAAGCACAAGGTGCTCACCTACCCGCGGACGGACTCCCGCTACCTGCCGGAAGACTACGTGCCCACCGTCAAGGCGGCCATGGGCCAGTTCACCGACGCCGGCGGCCCGGACGACGCCTTCCCGCGCGACCTCGGGAAATTCGCCAAACGCGCCCTGGACGAGAACCGCATCTTCCCGAGCAAGCGCATCTTTGACGACGCAAAGGTGAGCGACCACTTTGCCATCACCCCCACCGGCCAGATCCCGAAAAAGCTGGACGAGGCCGAGGCGAAACTCTACGACATGGTGACGCGCCGCTTCATCGCCGTGTTCTACCCGTCCGCCGAGTTCGAGGTCACCACGCGCATCACCCGCATCGAGAAGGACGCCTTCAAGACCGACGGCAAGGTGCTTATCGTTCCCGGCTGGCTCGAAGTTTACGGAAAAAAGAGCGTCGACGGCGACGAGACACCCTCCCTTTGCGCCGCCAAAGACGGCGAGAGCGCGAAGAACTACGCCATCGAGGTCAGCCAGGAGACGACCAAGCCGCCGCCGCACTACAACGAGGCCACCCTGCTCTCCAGCATGGAAGGCGCGGGCAAGCTCGTTGACGACGAGGAACTGCGCGAGGCCATGAGCGAGCGCGGACTCGGCACCCCGGCCACCCGGTCAAACATCATCGAGGGCCTCATCTACGAGGCCTACATCGCCCGCGACCAGCGCGACCTCGTCGCCAGCCAAAAGGGCATCGCTCTCATCGACCAGCTCCACGAGGCCGGCGTCGAGGCACTCACCTCGCCCGAGATGACCGGCCAGTGGGAGTACAAGCTCAAGCAAATGGAGCAAGGCAAGCTCGACCGCCCAAGCTTCATGAAGGAGATCCGCGACTTTGCCAGTACCATCGTCGCCAAGGCCAGACAATACTCCTCCACCGCCCAGGAAGTCCTCCTGCCCGACTACGAGGCCGACTGCCCCATCTGCGGCGGCCACGGGTTCAAGCAGCGGGAAAACATGATTTCCTGCAAGAATCCGGAGTGCAAATTCAAGACCTACAAGACCGTCGCCATGCGCATGCTCAGCGACGCCGAGCTGCGCGAACTCCTCTCGAAAAAATTCGTCGGCCCGCTCGACGGGTTCAAAAACCGCTTCGGCAAGGAATTTTCCGCCGCACTGGAGATCGCCAAGGACGGCAAGGTCGCTTTCGTTTTCACCAAGACCCCGGAGCAGGAGGCCGCCGTCGAGTCCGTCAAGGACACGGCCAACATCCTCTGCCCGTGCCCGGTCTGCGCCGTCGGGAAAAAGACGAACAACATCTACATCACCCCGGCCGGCTACACCTGCGAGACGCATCTCAAAGAGGGCGCCAAACCCTGCAAGCCCAAGGCCAACCTCGGCCGCGAGCTGTGCAAGGTGGAGATCACCCCCGAGCAGGCGAAGAAATTCTTCGCCGAGGGCTCCACGGACCTCATCGAGAAATTCATCTCGAAAAAAGGCCGCCCTTTCAAAGCCAAGCTCGTCTGCATGACGAAGGGAACCCGCCTCCTGAAGTGGGAATTCCCCCCGCGCGAAGCCCGCGAGCCCGCCGCCAAGAAAGCCGCGAAGAAATCCTCCAAAAAAGCCCCCTCCGCCCCGCCACCTGCGGCGGAGTGAGACGGTCGGAGGAGAGGAAATCAGGGTTTCCGCATATGACTATGCGAGGCGTTGATTGGTGACCAGCGTCACGGCCAGGGACTTGTTGGCTGCGTAGTCCTCCAGCGCGGCGGTGAAGTCCTTCCGGCCCGAGGCCCGCACCGGCGCCAGCAGCGCCGTGCGCAAAAGCGCCAGCGCGCAGGCTGTGTTCGGGTCGCGGCTGCGGCACGCGTCCTCGCGCATCACCGCGTC
>JANOAS010000325.1:0-10404 GCA_031411255.1 bacterium | reverse complement strand
GCCAATGCCAAGGTCATTTGGATAAAACAACGGGTTCACGCGCGGTCCTGGCTCTGATTTCAACGCCACAGGCGTTGCGCCCTCCAGCCCAGGGTTGCCTGAGGTCACGAAGGCTACCCTGGGAAGCCAGCGCAATCCCGGGAACCGCAAGGCGGTTCAGGCCCCCGGAACAAACGGCACCGATTATCCCCCGTCTGCCGATGAGGCTCGTCGAACCGGGGGGCAGAACACCGGTGGTGTTCCCTGGGCGGCGGTTGCGACCCAGGGTAGCTCCTCGTGCCTCGGAGCAACCCTGGGCTGGAGGCCGCAACGCCGTTGGCGTTGCAATTCTCGCGTTAAGACCCTGAAATTGGCATGGGCTACTTCGCCCGGCCCAACTCACAAAACACGACAATCGACGGATTCCCCACCGGCGTGTAGTTCCCGGTGAATTTCAACCCGCCCGTCGCCCGGTCCACGCGGAAGCTCGTGATGTGGTCCGCCCGCTGGTTGCAGCAGAAAAGCAGATCCGCCGCCGGGGACAGCGTGAAGCTGCGCGGGTAGTTACCGTGCGTCCATTCCTCGCCCACAAAGCTGAGCGTGCCATCCTCACCGATGGCAAAGATGGAGATGCTGTCGTGCAGACGGTTGCCCGCGTAGACAAATTTGCCGTCCGGCGAGACCATGATCTCGGAGCAGAAGTTGCTCCCGGCATACCCGGGCGGCAGGCTGGAAATGGTCTGGCGCGGCGTCAGGCGGCCCGCTGCGGCATCGTAGTCACAGAGCACGATGGTTGAACCCTCCTCCTGGATGGAGTAGAACCACCGGCCCTTCGGGTGAAAGGCGAAGTGGCGTGGCCCGTCGCCCGGCGGGTAGGCGAGAAACGGCGGATCGTTCGGAGTGAGCACTCCCTTCTGCTCGTCAAATTTCCACACCAGAATCTGGTCCAGCCCAAGGTCCACGGAGAGGACAAATTTCCCGGACGGGTCAGCCTCGATCATGTGGGCATGCGTCTGGTCATGCCCGCTGATGGCGAAGCTGCCCGGAGGCGCATTCGTCGCCTTCTTCGGCCCAACCGTGCCTGCGTCCTTCTTCAGGTCCGTGGCCGCCCCCAGCCTACCGTCCGGCAGGATCGGCAGCACCGCCACCGATCCGCCAAAGTAGTTCGCCACCAGCACAAATTTCCCCGATGGATGCACGCTCAGATGCGCCGGCCCCTTGCCGCCGGAGCTGACCGTGTTCAGCAGCGTCAGCTGGCCGTCCGCCGGGTTGATGGCAAAGGCGCTCACCGATCCCGCCTCCTCCTCCCCGGTGCGCTCGGTTTCATTCGCGGAATAGAGGTGAGTTTTCGCCGCATTCAGGACCAGGCAGCTCGGGCTCGTTCCCATTTCGTGCACCCCGGCCGGTTTCATCGCCCCGGTGGTCCGGTCCACCTGAAAAAGGTGAATGCCGCGCCCGTTTCCAGGCGGCAGATCCATCTGGGTGGCGCGCACATTTTTCAGCGGAGAGCTGTAGGTGCCCACGTAGGCCATGAGCGGACCCGCAGCAGCGTCCTGCGCCCCCAGCATCGGGGAAAAGAGCGGCCCGCTGGCCAGCGTGGCGGCGGACATCAGGAGGCGGCGGCGGGAAATGAGGGGCGGCATGGTGATGGTGGAGGTTGGAGAAATGGTGGAGGCGGCTTCGGCCCGGCATCGTAGCGGAGCCGGCGTAGCGGTGCCAGTGGCAATTCCCCGTCACATTCCCTCCCCTGTGCTTCGGGTATTGCATGGCGCAATCGTCGGTTGCGGCCCGGCGGCGGTGGGGGCAGGTTCACAAAGCTTCGGCCTTTATTCCATTCGCCCCCTTACATTCGCCCCCTTCCCTTCGTCACGCTCCATGAACTTATCCAGCCTTTTGGCCGCCCTAGTGGCGGCATCCACCGCAGCCATTGCCACCGCAGCCCCGCTCGTCACGCACACGGACACGTGGCGCTACAGGAAGGGCACCAGTGCCCCGCAGGCCAGCTGGAAAACCGTCACCGACGCCACCCTCGACGCCTCCTGGCTCAGCGGTCCGGGCTGGTTTGGCTACGGCGACGGCTCCGGCGTGAATGCCGCAGGCACCACGCTCAGCGACATGCTGCAGACCACCACTCCCGCCAATGCCGGCTACCGCAGCTTTCTCATTCGTAAGACCTTCACCGTCCCGGCTGGCACCCCGGCGACGGACGAGGTCGTGCTCCAGACAGACTTTGACGACGGGTTCATCGCCTGGATCGACGGCACCCTGGCCGACAATCAGGGGGTCTCCACGGAACTCGCCTTCAACGACACCGCCACCACCGTGACCGGTCACGAGTGCTCCTTCGGCAACAACTCCCCGTCCCCCGTCCGCACCACTGTCCTCGGCACCATCGCAGCGAAGGCCCCCGTGGGCACCCACATCCTTTCCGTGATGCTGGTGAACCAGAACCTCACCTCCAGCGACGCCGTGCTGAAGGTGAACCTCTTCACCCAGACCCCGGTGCCACCGCTCACCCTGCACTGGACGCTTGCCCAGAGCCCGGTCACCCTCACCTCCACCTTTAATGTCCCGGCCGGTTCCGAACTCATCATCGACCCCGGCGTGGAGGTCCGCTGCCACGGCGGCAGCGACGCCATCACCTGCCCCGGCAAGATCACCGCCCTCGGCACTCAGGCCCAGCCCATCCGCTTCGTCCGCTCCGTGGCCGGCACGTCGTGGAACCGCATCTCCATCTCCGGCACACGGGAAAGCACCTTTCGCTGGTGTGATTTCGACGGGGCCAACGCCTCCGGCACCGTCCGCGGCGCCGGCACCGCCAGCGCCAGCCCCACCATCATCCTGGACCACTGCCGCTGGCTGAATACCGACGTCCAGATGGCCGAGTTCGTCTACACCTCGTGCGAGGTGCTCAACTGCGAGTTCGACTCCATCGGCGCCCAGGAGCTGCTCCACTTTTCCAACATGCCCTCCACCGGCCGCGCCATCATCAAGGGCTGCCGCTTCGGCACCCCCGGCGTGCCCCCCACCAGCGGTTACAATGACATCGTCGACTTCACCGGCGGCAACCGCCCCGGCCCCATCGCCCAGTTCATTGGAAACACCTTCCTCGCCTCCGTGGACGACTGCTTTGACATGGACGGCACCGACGCCCACATCGAGGGAAACATCTTCCTCAACGTGAAAAAGGACTCCAGCCGCTCCAGCAGCAGCAACCCCATCACCACCGGGGCCAACGGCAGCGACCGCAGCCAGCTGGTCATCTGCCGGAATGTCTTTTACAACACCGAGCACGTCTTCATGGAAAAGGACTACGGCACCGGCCTCCTCCAGAACAACTCCATCGTCAGCCTCGTCACAAATCCCTTCAGCGCCAACACCAGCGCCGGCGGCAACGAGGCCAGCGGCATCATCATGTTTGGCGAGCCCTGGCGCGCCGGCTTCCCCTACGGCGACGGGGCCATCTTTGACGGCAACATCGCCACCGAGATCGACCCCGCCATCACCACCCCCTGGCCCGTCCTGCCTGGAGCCTCTGCGGAGGCCGGGTTCTTCTTCCTCCGTCGGCAGAACTGCATCCAGCGCTTCCTCCAGACCGGCGCGGGAAATGTGGGCAACATTGATGCCGACCCGCTCCTCGTTTCCACCACCGGCGTGGACCACACAAACATCTTCACCAAATTCGCCCTCCAGCCCGGCAGCCCCTGCCGCGGCACCGGCCCTAACGGCATCGACATGGGCGCGCTCGTTCCCGCCGGGGCCAGCATCAGCGGCCAGCCCACCGGGACGACCAGTGCCACCGGAGCCACCATCACCGTCGCCGGGCCCGGCATCTGGGCCTACCAGTGGCGCCTGGACGGCGGCGCTTGGAGCGCAGAGGTCAGCCTCGTTCCCGCCGCCATCTGGGCCGGGCAGCCCTTCACTGCGGACATGCTGGACAACCCCACGCCCATCACCCTGGCCGGCCTCGCCGCCGGGGCTCACACCCTCGAGGTCCGGGGAAAAAACAGCGCCGCCTTCTGGCAGGATGCCCCCTACGCCACCGCCACCTGGACTGTGGCGAACGACTCTGACAGCGACGGCCTCCCCGACGACTGGGAACTCGCCCACGGCCTCAACCCCGCCGACAACACCGACGCCGCAGGCGACCTCGACGGCGACGGAGCCACCAATGCCGACGAATACACCGCCGGCACCGACCCCGCCAGCCGCACCAGCGTCCTGACCGCCACCCCCGCTGCGCAGCCGGACGGCTCCGTCGTCATCTCCTTCCAGGCCGTCGCGGGCAAGTCCTACCGCATCGAGGCCAGCTCCACCCTGGCTGGCGCCTCGTGGAGCAGCGTCGCCGCCTTCCCCGCCCAGGGCGCGTCCGGTCCCCTCACCTTCACCGACACCGCAGCCACCACGCAAAACCGCCGCTTCTACCGGATCGTGACTCCCCAGTAATCCGGAACACCCGGTTCCGCCACACTTTGCCCTTTTCCCCCCGCCTTCCCCGTGTTTGGTGGCGGGATGCGTGTGTGGCGACTCTTTCTCATCCTGGCCGTGGTCCTCTGCCTGCCCTTCATTTTCTGGGGGGACAAATTTGAGGCCTGGTTCACCGGGGACGCCGCCATCCAGTGGCTGCGCGGCCTCGGCGCGTGGGGCTGGCTTGCCGGCATCGGCCTCCTCATTTCAGACCTCCTCCTGCCCGTGCCCGCCACCGCCGTCATCAGCGCCCTGGGCTTCGTCTACGGGTTCTGGATCGGCGGGCTCGTCGGCACCGTCGGCTCCTTTCTCTCCGGAGTCGTCGCCTACCACCTCACCCAGGCCATGGGCCCGCGCATGGCCGCCCGGCTCGCCGGCGAGGAGGATCTGAAAAAACACCAGGCCCTCTTTGCCCGGTCCGGCTGGTGGATCGTCGCCCTCTCCCGCTGGCTGCCCCTCCTGCCCGAGGTCATCGCCTGCCTCGCCGGCCTCAGCCGCATGCCCGTGAGGAAATTCTACCTCTCCCTCGCCTGCGGCAGTCTCCCGCTCGGCTTCGCCTACGCCGCCATCGGTGCCGCCGGTCAGGACCGCCCAGCACTCGCCCTCACCCTCAGCGCCGCCCTCCCCGCCGTCCTCATCCTGGCCGGGAGAAAATGGCTAAAGTCCGCGTGAGCCGGGCGGGGCGGGGCGAGGCGTGGATGGCGGACCGGGGCACGCAGCCAACCGCGAATTGACGCGAATAAAATCGAATGAAGGACTGGGGGCTGCCAGGGAAATAGGGCGGCTGCAAGGCGGATCAAATGCGGTTGTCGAGGCCGCCTGGCCGGAGCAGAGCACGTGACCCGGTGCCCGCTGCCTTGGGACACTGCGGCGGCTGGAGGACCAGCCTGCCCTACCTTCCACGTGACGGTCGCTGCAGAAAAGGTAGGGCCGCTTGGTCCTCCAAGCGCCGCCAAGCACCAAGCGCCGCGCCCCAAGCCGCGCCCCCCGAAAGTGGTGCGCACAGTCCTCTGCGCGGCGTCGTGAGACACAACATCTCAATGCCGCCACGCTTGGCGGGAGGCACCAGGCTGCCGAGTGTTTGCCTTTCGGCCTCCTGTTTCGATTGCTGCGTTAGGTCAATCACGGGCATACAAGGCCCGAAACGGCCGGTACTCGCAGGGTGTCTGGTCACTCCTCAAGTTGATGTAACCCCTCGCCGAGTCCGCATCCACCGGCTTCTGGGGCCACCTCTGGGGCGCGTGGGGGTGGGCCGTTAGTGCATTCGCCCTAAGGGTGGTGAGGTAGCGGTTATCCAGTTTGAAAAGGCGAATCGTGGCCATGGCCCGGTCCCACTCGACCGGATTCTTCTTTTTGTCCACGATGACGCGGATCCTTCCCTCGGAGTCGTAGCGGAAATAAAGACTGAACTCGTAGCCATCCTCGTCCGGTCTCAAGGCCGCGGGCTCAGATTTGTCGAGCTTCACCTCTTGGCACCCGTCGCAACACGGATAGAGATTGGTCCACTCGTATACTAGGTGTGGATTGTCGCACTTTGGTAGAAAATGATCGATGGTGGGACGCCTCCCCAGCAGGTTGTCACAGTAGGCGCAGTGCCCGGCCGTGCTCTCCGCCATCCAAAACCGCAACGATGTCCGGCCTCCCTTAGGGTCGGGCAGTTTTGGCCAACGGCAGGAGGGAGTCCGCGCACTGGACTGGCATTTGGCCACGTATGCTGCGGTCGATTTCTCCCTCTTCTCACGAAGCTCCACCGGTTCCTCTGGTCGCGTCCACTGGTGCATGGAAAAATCAGGGCTGGATTCCTGCCGCCTGCCGCTTGCGGACCTCTTGGGTGCGGTCGAACTGCGACACAAGCCCCACCACCAGGTTTGTCACCTCCTGGCTGCGCGCGCAGAGGGCCGAGGCTTTCTTCCTCATTGTCTCCTCGGCGCTGCCATTGGCCGAGTAGGCTTGGTCCAGCAGCGCGTCGAACTCCTTTAGTTCCTCCTCGGTCTCCGGGTCGAACCATTGTGTCAGGTCCAGGATTTCCTGGAGGGCCGTCATGTAGCTGTCGCCCCGGCTTGCCTTTCTTGGCTCCTCGATTCTGACCAGTCCGTCCTCCCCTCTCGTGAACTTGTGAATCCACCCCTCGTTCAGCGAACTCACCACAAACGGCGAGTGCGTCACCACGAACATCTGGGCGTTCGGGAAAAGCTTCTGCACCGCAGGCAGCACCCGCCGTTGCCAGGCGGGGTGGAGGTGGTTTTCGGGTTCGTCGAGAATGAGGATAGTCTTTTCCGCCAAAGGATCGGGGCTCTCTTCAAAGTGCTCGTTCGTGATGACCACCCAGCCCGCCAGCCAGTTGAGCAGGGAGCGCAGGCCGTCGGGCAGTTCGGAGAAAAAGAGGTCGGCACCTTGCCAGCGTGCCATCAGCCTTATTTTCCGGCCGCCCTGCCAGGTGAGGGCAAAAGTCTGCCCGGTGATGCTCGTGATCGCGTCCTCAAGCGCCACCAAACATTTGGTATACTTTCCAGCCTGGCCTGGCGTGCTCATTTCGCGCTCCCTGGCCACTTCCAGCCTCAAGCGCTTAAGCCGTTTCGTCAGGCCCTTGCCACCGACAGAGCCACTCAAATTCAACCTCTCATGGAGTTTGATCGCCACGAGATCTTCTTCATCATTCTCCTGTTCCTCGGCCAGCAAGGCCATGCCCATACCTGCGAGGGCAAAGGGAGGGTCTTCATCAAGCGCAAAATTGGGATTCCGTGGATCCTCGAAACCGTTGCGATAGGCCCACACTCTCAGCTTCTGCCTGGGGGTGTAGATGGCACTCCCCTCCACTACCTCCTCGCTGGCGACTTCGAATTTCTGCCAGTCCCCCCGCACCTCAATCTGCGCTGGATCCTTTTCGCGAACCCGGTCTCTCAGCGGCTGGATGTTCCCCAGTGCAGCCATCAGCGCAGCGAGAACCCGGGTCTTGCCTGTGCCATTTTCGCCGGTGAACAGGTGAACCTCTGCCAGCTTGCCTTCAACTGCGTCCGAAATGAAGCTGATAGCGAGTCCCGGAGGGGCCTCGACTATGGGGAAGTCCACCACTCCGTCGGCAAACGGAGTGAAATTCTTCAAGGTAATTTGGGTCAGGCGCATGGGGGCACGGTCCTTTTTCCGGATCGAAATGCAAGCCGCGAATGAGGCGTCACCGCTTCCGTCCCGCCACCTCCGCGATCATCCCCCGCAGGGCCTTTTGCACCTGGTTCCAGCCATTCACGCTGGGGTTGAAGGTCGTCATCGGGCGCAGCTGGCCGTTCACGGAGGGGACGATTTGCAGTTGCTTCAGCCACTTTTGGCCGTCCAGAGCGGGACTCTCCTCCAGCAGCACCGGCAAAATTTCCGCCTCCCCCGTCTGCTGGCGGCGGCGGGCTTCGCGGAGTTCCACGCCTTTGATGTACTTCGA
Source organism: bacterium (assembly GCA_031411255.1). Lineage (GTDB taxonomy): Bacteria > Verrucomicrobiota > Verrucomicrobiia > Verrucomicrobiales > V1-33 > JANOAS01. Next base: position 2,528 of record JANOAS010000325.1, on the reverse strand, counting down.
CGCGAAAAACTCATTACTCAGGAGCAGGATGACAATGTCCGCCTCCTTCAGTTCCCGGCGGATGGCGTCGTCCCACTCGCTGCCGGGGCGGATCTTGCCGTCGAACCAGCAGGAAACCAGCCGCTCGTTCTCCAGGATGGCGAGGTGCGTCTTCAGCTTGTCCCAGAGCTTGTAGTTGGCGTGGGCGTAGCTGACGAAGACCTTCAGCCTCGGGGCGCCCTTCCGCCGCGCCCTGGCCGGCTGCACCTGCTCCAGCTCCGGAGTCACCGGCAGGTCGACCGACCGGCCGCGCGTCACCACCTGGAGGGGTTTATCCTCCTTTTCCAGGCTCTCCAGCTTCTCCACGCTCTCGTACTGGTCGCCGGGCAGGGAGAGGTCCAGCTCCTCCTTGCCCCGCAGGCCGTCGGGCAGGCCGTGGTGGATCGCCTCCATGTTCGTGCGGACTACGCCGGCCAGCTCCTGGCGCTCCTCCGCCGTGCCGCCGGAGAGGTAGACGTCCACCCGGGGATTCCGCCGGCGCTCCGCCATCACGAGGGCTCGGGCGTCCCCCCAGGCCAGGACCACACCGCGCTGCCAGCGGTGCAGGCCCTCGCTCAGCGCGTGCGTGCGCACGATGAACCGGCTCATCACCCCGGCAGGCAGCAGCTCGTACAGGTAGCGGAAGCGCACCTGCGCCCGCTCCATCTGCGCCGCCACGTCGTAGTCCGCCACCTCCGGCTCGTCCAGCGTCAGCAGGCCCGGCAGCAGATAGACCGGATGGCCCTCCACCGTGCTCGTCTGGAAGCCCAGCTCCCGGTCCACCATCAGCTCCAGGAGAAATTCATGCACCTTCACCCCGTCGCGCTCCACCGGGCAGTCGTCGATGACCGCCCCGCGCACCGGGTCCATCCCCTTCATGCCCTCCGCCAGCACCGCGGGGAAATCCCCGGCCCACAGGAACCCCCGTTTGCCCAGCCACGGCTTGCTGTTCACCCCGCGCACCAGCCCGTAGAGCCCGTTCGCCGCCCAGTTTGGGTTCAGCACCCGCGTGTCCCGCAGCCGCTCGTCGTCCCCGTAGTAGAGCGCCACCCCCAGCGCGTTCAGGTTTTCCGCCATGCTGTGCTGGCGGTCCTGCTCCGTCACCCCGCAGTCCGCGCAGACCCCGCGGTAGGCGTCCCAGTTCAGAAAATGACGGCGCTTCCCCGCATCCGGGTGCTCCACCAGCGCCGACAGCGCCTGCCGCACGTCGAAGTACGACTTCGGCCACTTCTGCCGCACCGCCGGCATCTGCCCCAGCACCGCGCAGATCGTTTCCCGCAGCCGGTCGATCCCCGCCCCTGTGGCGCAATCCGTCTGGACAAAGGCTTTGATGTTCGGGTATTCCCGCTGCAGCCGCCGCTGCTCCACGTCATACGGCCCCGGGCTCTCCCATTTGTTCAGCACCACGATGACCGGGCTGCGCTCCGCCGCGTCCCCGTCCCCCCGCGTGCCGAATTTCTCCACATGCCCCAGCCAGTATTCCGCCTCCTCCATCTGTTGCCCGCCCCGCCCGTCCAACACCACCAAGTAGAGGCTCCGCTCCGTCAGGAAAAAGCGGTGCGTCTCGTGCGTGATCTCCTGCCCGGCGAAGTCCCACACATGCACCTTCACCCCCTCCTCCCCCGGGCAGGCCAGGTCCCAAGCCTTGATTTCGATCCCCGGCGTTTCCCGCTGCTCCTTATTAAACGGCTCCCCCCGCAACGCCCGCGAGACCGACGTCTTCCCCGCCTCCCCCCGCCCGACCAGCAGCAGTTTTACTTCGTTCAACGGCCGCTCGCCCTGCTCCTGGCGGGAGAAATAGTAGTCGAGGACCTGTTGAGCGTTGGGTTCGCCCCAGCCGTGCCTCTTGTTCCCGATGAGTTCCGCCGGCAGGCCCAGCCGCTCGTTTCCGGCCAGCAGGAGGTGCGTGAGTCTCGGCAGCCCGCGCAGCCAGCCCGGGAGCGTCTCCAGCCCGGTGGCTTGCAAGCTCAGCTTTTCCAGCCCTAGGCATCGCGCCAGCCCCGCAGGCAGCCGGGAAAGGGGATTCCGGTCCAGGTCAAGCCGCGTCAGCGCCGAAAGCTGGCCGATTTCCGGCGGCAGGGCGCTCAGGTGGTTTCCCTGAAGGTAAAGCACTGTCAGCGCCGAGAGCCGGCCGATTTCCGGCGGCAGGGCGCTCAGGTGGTTTCCCTGAAGGTAAAGCACCGTCAGCGCCGAGAGCTGGCCGATTTCCGGCGGCAGGGCGCTCAGTTGGTTTTGAGAGAGGTGCAGGACCTTCAAAGTGCTGAGAAGTCCGATTTCAGGAGGAAGCACTACGAGCTCCCGCTGTGAAAAATCGATTTCGATGGACTCTCCTGCTTCCGCGTGTGGCACGAGAGCGAGAATTTCATTTCTCACCTTGGCGTAGGCCTTCTGCTGCTTGGGCGTCATGTCTGGCGTTGGCTTGGGCGGGTGGATAGGGAGGAATGGCGGGAAGCAAAGGGGAGACGGAGTAGAGGATTAGAAATAGGAGAGGGTTGGAGGGGTTGGAGGGG
>JANOAS010000324.1:0-14035 GCA_031411255.1 bacterium | reverse complement strand
CCGCTGCACTGGCCCGCGGGGGCCCCGGCGGCGTGGGGGCATGCCCCCTTTTCCCGGGGACATGCCCCGGCGCGGCGGGGGCGTTCGCTGGATCGTCCAGCGTATGCCCCCACGGCGTGGGGACATGCCCCGGCGGCGCGGGGGCGTTCGCTGGATTGTTCAGCGGGTCTCCCCACGGCGTGGGGACATGCCCCGGCGCGGCGGGGGCGTTCGCTGGATTGTTCAGCGGGTGTCCCCACGGCGTGGGGACATGCCCCGGTGGCGTGGGGGCGTTCGCTGGATCGTCCAGCGGGTGTCCCCACGGCGTGGGGGCATGCCCCGGTGGGACGGGGACACGCGCTCGATTTCCCGTGGACGCCCTGGCCCGGCGGGGATGCGCGCTCGTTTTCCCAGCGGACGCGTCGGCGGGACGGGGGCAGGGGCGGGATTTCCGGGCGGTGCCGCTGGGAAATCCACCTCCCACCCTCGCTGGGCCGGGGGGAGCGCGGGGGGCGTCGGCGGCATCGTCGGTACCCGGCCTGACGCGGTGGCCTCGACGCGCGTGTGGTTTCCTTTTTTCCACGACCAAACCAAACCCAACCAGACATAAGATGAAACGTCAGCGGTATTTCCCATCGAACCGGGCGGCGGAGCCCGGATGGTTCAGAAACTTCGCAGTCAAATTGCTGGTCTACGCCACGCGCCTGGCGCTGGACCCGGAGGCGACGGCGGACCGGCGCATGGATGCCCTCTACTCGGCGTATCTGGCGGGGTCGTGGCTGACGGCGGCGAAGTCGTTTTCGGCGGCCTGCGCGAAGTCGCTGGAGCACCTCTACACGGGCACGGGGGCGTTCACGCCGCTCCTCTTTCACCCGCCGGACCTGCCGGAGGGCGTGGTGGAGGTGCCGGCCGGGGCGCTGGAACGGTTGTTCGCTTTCATCCAGATCATCAAGAACTCCCCCGGCTACACGAGGGCCATCGGGCTGGACCTCGGCATCGAGGGCAGCGGGCGCGGGCCGGCGCGGGAACTGCCGGAATTCACCCTGGCGGTGGAGCTGGTGGACGGGTGGCAGGCGGTGCGCGTGGCCTTCAAGAAATTTGGCCGCCAGGGTGTGTCACTCGAGAGCCGCCGGGTTGACGGGGACTGGGAGGACCTCGGCATCGGCGTGCGCGCCCCGTGGCGGGATGACCGGCCGCTGCTCGCGCCCGGCGTGCCGGAGGTGCGGGAGTACCGCCTGCGCTTCTGGCACAAGGGCAGCCCGACCGGTGAATACACCGAGGTGCAGAAGATCACCGTGTCGCCAGGGTGAACGGGAGGACTCCCCCCGCCTGGAGCCCGGACCGGTTAAATCTTCAGCTCTTCCTGTTTCGCCACAGGCTCCGTCGGGATCTCCTCATCCGGCTGCGGCAGGGCGACGCGGCGGAGTTCGGCTGCGTTGGGCAGTTCGTCGGCGCTGCGCAGGCCGAACTGCTCCAGAAAGAGGCTCGTCGTTTCGTAGAGCAGCGGGCGGCCGGGCAGATCGGCGCGACCGGCGATGCGGATGATGTTCTGGTCCAGCAGGCGCTGGATGGGGCCGTCCACGGACACACCGCGCACGGCCTCGAGGGCCGCCTTGGTGATCGGCTGCCGGTAGGCGATGATGGCCAGCGTCTCCAGCGCCGGAGTGGAGAGCCGCTGCGGCTTCCGGTCCGGGAAAAGACCGCGCACCCACATGCTGTAGTCCGGCCTGGTCAGGACACGCCAGCCGCTGGACCGCTCCTCGATGGTGAAGGACCGCCCGGTTTCCTCATAGTGCCGCTGCAGTTCCCCGATGGCTGCCAGCACCTGGTCCGCCGTCACGTGCTGCCAGCGGTACTGCGGCGGGCGCGGGGTCCCGTCCTCGTTCAGCAGCGGGGCCTCGCCATTCATTTCCGCCTCAAAAGCGGCATCCGCGTCCAGCGCTTCGGCATCTCCGCCTTCGGCCCCGTCCTCAGACACGATCTCCGCGTCGTCACTGGCTTCGGATTCAGCCGCACTCTCCACCTCCGCCGCGTCTTCCTCCAGCGATTCAGCCTCAGCCTGCTCGCCACCAGCGGCCTCCTCATCGGTGAAAATCTCCTCCTCCATCCCGGCGTCGACAGCCACCTCCTCAGCGGGCGAGGTCTCCCTGCCCTCGGGCTCGTCCTGCGGCACAGGCTCCTCCTCCGCCAGGCTCTCACCGGCAGTCTCCTCTTCCGTCTCCCCGGCAGGCTCCTCCTCCACTACTTCGCCCCCATCCTCATCCGCCATGAAGACGACAGTGTCCTCCGCCGCCACGCTCTCGCCGGCAGTTTCCTCTTCCGTCTCCCCGGCAGGCTCCTCCTCCACTGCTTCGTCCTCATCCTCATCCGCCATGAAAACGACGGTCTCCTCCTCCGCGGAGATGACCTCCTCCTCGGTAAAAAGCGCCTCGTCCTCCCCTGCTTCCTCTCCAGCCTCCTCATCCGTGGCGGCCTCCGCCTCCGGCCCGGCAGCGGCTCCGCCGGCTTTCGCCTGGCGCGTCACCACCTGCTTTTTGCCCTTCTTCTTCTTTTTGGCGGACTTCATTTTCCCCTCCGGGCCGTCCTCCAGCGGCTGAGCCTCTGACTCCTCCGCGCCGGCCTCCGGCTCCACATCCCAGTCGTCCTCCTCCATCAAAAACTCGGCCACCATCCCGCCCACCTCGTCAACCGGCGCCGCAGGAGCCGCAGCCACTTCCGCCGTCCCAGTCGTCTCGCCGTCAACACCTTCCACCACGGCACCTTCCGCGCCTTCCACCGGCACGGCCTCACCCGCCGCCGCAGCTGCAGCCGCCGCCTCTTCGCGCTTCTTCTGCTTTTCAGCCTCCTGCGCGGCACGCTCCACCGCTCGCTCGGCACGCAGGCGCGCCCGCTCGGCCTTTTCCGCCGCCTTTGCCTCCTTTTCAGCCAGCTTGGCCGCCTTTGCCTCAGCCTCAGCCTCGTCGGCCCCTTCCGGGCGCGGGGGCGTCGCGATGACACGGATCGCCCTCACGAGTTCAGCAGTCGTGATTGGTTCCGGCGAAGCAAAAATCAGCGCTTCAACAATTTGTGCTAGTTCAGCATTTTCCATGGCTAAAAAGTGTCAGTCATCCGGCCCGTCGGCAACCACCCTGGTTCCTCACGCCTGTTCATTTCTCCAGATCGTGATTTCCCCCAGCAGCCCGTCCTGCATGATCCGCAGCTGCCGCAGCTTCATCAGCTCCAGCATTGCGATGAACGTCACGATCACCTCGTCGCGCGAGGACAGGTCTGCAAACAATTCCGTAAACCTGACTGGAGCCCCGTGCGGCATCACCTTCAGCAGGTGCTCGATCTTGTCGCTCACCGTCCAGTGGTCGTCCTGGATCTGCGTCAGCGTCTCCGGCTTCAGCCGGTCCACGATCTTCTGGAAGGCCCGGATGAGGTCAAAGATGCCCACCTCGGGGAACGCAATCGGCGCCTCGGGCACCGCCGCCTTCTCCGGGTTGGCCGGGTAGTAATTTTCCGCCGCCAGCGCCCGCCCCTCCAGGAAGTGCGCCGCGTCCTTGAATTTCTTGTACTCGATCAGCTGGCGGATCAGCTCCCACCGGGGATCGTCCTCCTCCGCCTCCTCCTCCGGCGGCTGGTCCTGCTTCGGCAGCAGCGTCCGGCTCTTGATGTACATCAGGTTCGCCGCCATCACGATAAACTCGGATGCCAGGTCGATGTTCAACAGCTTGAACGCATCCACATACGTCAGGTACTGCTTCGCGATGCGCTCGATGGAAATGTCGTGGATCTCCACCTCGTCCTTCTTGACGAGGTAGAGAAGCAGGTCCAGGGGACCCTCGAAAATCTCAAGTTTAACTTTGTAGGCGTCTTCCACGGGGGGCTCAGTAGAGACCAGACCCGGCGCTTTCGCCAGTGGAAATCCATTTCCCGCGTTCTGACCGCGCTTGCCTTCATTTTCAACACTGCACCACCCAAAACTCCCACAAGACCACCCGCCATGCCCGCCGCCGACCTCACCCTCGCCCCCTCCACGGACCCCACCGCCCTCTACCGCTACCGGGACTGCATCTACGCGGACGACCTCCTCATCACCGGCCTCGTCCACCTCGACTTCTTCACCTGGCTGCACGCGCGCGGCACGGCCGGCTTCGCCGAAATCTGCGACCATTTCCAGCTCAAGCCCCGGGGGGCAGACGTCATGCTCACCCTCTTCAAGGCGCGGGACCTCCTGACCGGCCCGGCGGACGGTCCCTTCGCCCTCAGCCCCACGGCGGCGGAGCATCTGGTGGCCGGCTCCCCCTGGTTTCTCGGCCCCTACTACGCCTCCCTCCAGCACCGGCAGGGCGTGCAGGACCTCCTCCACGTGCTCCGCACCGGCCAGGCCGTCTTCTGGGGCGGGAAGCAGGAGAAAAAAGAGGACTGGCACGCGGCGATGATCGATGACGAGTACGCCGCCGTCTTTACCGCCGGCATGGACTGCCGCGGCGTCCACCTCGCCCAGGCAGCGGCGAAAAAGGCCGACCTCACCGGCATCACCCGCCTGCTCGACATCGCCGGAGGCTCCGGCATTTACGCCTGCTCCTTCTGCGCCCACCACCCGCATCTCACCGCAGCCGTCCTCGAGCAGCCGCCTGTCGACCAGATCGCCGCGAAAATGATCGAGCGCCGCGGCTATGGCGACCGCGTCTCCGTCGTCCCCGGCGACATCATGACCGCCCCCCTCCCCGCCGGTTTCGACGCCCACCTCTGGTCGAATGTCCTCCACGACTGGGACGAACCCGAGGTCCGCCGCCTCCTCGCCGCCTCCGCCGCCGCCCTCGCCCCGGGCAGCCTCCTCCTCATCCACGATGCCTTCCTCAACGATGAAAAATCCGGCCCCCTCCACGTCGCCGAGTACTCCGTCGTCCTCGCCCACGCCACCCAGGGCCGCTGCTACTCCACCGCCGAGATGCGCACCTGGCTCGCGGAGGCCGGTTTCAAAGACTTCACCCACACCGACACCGCCGCCGCCCGCGGCCTCATGACCGCCCGCCGTATTTGAGCCTCCCCCGCCGCCCGGGAATCGGCCGGACTTGACTCCCTCCGTGCCTGCGACACTCTGTCACCTGACACTGAACCCGGAGAGTTTCGGAAATTCAGGAGCCCAGCGTCGAACCAGATTGGAAATGGCCGTACCGGCGGGCTGCGCTGTAACGAAGCGTTTTTCGCACTTAAAAATCATCAAATCATGAGTTCCACCCGCTTTTTCCTCCTTTTATTCGTGCAGGCGTGGGTCACGATGCCATGCGCGGTCTTTGCCGGGCCGGTCAATCTTGTCAGCAATCCAGGCTTCGAGTCCGGCATTACCGGCTGGGCGGTGTTTGGTGGTGGGTCGTCCCAGGTGGTGACGACGTCACCCCATTCCGGAACTCAGGTGGGACGCTCGACGAACCGCACAAGCACGAATCATGGCCTGAGGACCTCGTTGCTCACCGCCGGCGCGGTATCGGGAACATGTTACGTCGGCGCGGGTTGGGTGCGGACATCGAGCACCACACCGGTGACGGTCAGCGTGTCCGTTCAGCAAACCGACACCTACGGCGGGAAATTTTATGGCTTGAAGTCGCTGCAGGTGGCCAATACCTGGACGCCGGTCAGCGGCGTGTTTCGATTCGACGTGAACGGCCCGCTCACGGTGCTGAACCTCTACTTCAACGGGCCGCCCTCGGGCGTGGACCTGTTTGTCGATGATGTGTCCTTCAGCGCGGTGGACACGGAAGCGATCGAGAACCTCCTGACGAATCCACGCTTCGAAAATGGCACTGCAGGCTGGAATGGCCATGGCCCCGCGACCGTGACGCCTTCGGCAGCATCCCATGCAGGAGTTGGTGCAGCATTGGTGGGGAGCCGCACCGATGCGTGGAACGGGATGGAGCAGTCTGTGTTTGGCAAAACGGAGGATGGCCAGGTGTACTACGGAGCAGGCTGGGTGACGACGGACAGCGCGACGGCGGCGGCGGTGAAGCTGACGATGGAGGTGGTCGACAGCAGCGGGTCGCGCTTCTTTACCGTTGCCTCGGGCACGGCGACGAGCGCGACGTGGACGTGGCTCTCCGGCTACGTCACATTGCCTGCCACGACCGGGCTCACGAATGTAAAGTTTTTCGTCGAAGGGCCGCCCAGCGGCGTTTCCATGCGGGTGGATGATTGCTACCTCTCACCGGCGACAGGCCTGCGGCGCGCGGCGGCGGCGTATCCTGCACTGCGGCTCGGCGGAGTCAGCGGTGTGAGCACGTGGGCTCAAAATCCCAAGTACCGCGCCGCGGTGAGCGCACATTTCCATCTCGCGTCGCCTGAGAATGCGCTCAAGTTTTCCAACACCGAACCGGCGGATGGAATTCGGACATATGCGGAGGCGAACGCGATCATCGATCTGGGACTCGCGCGGGGTGGTTCCTCGCGCGGGCACACCTTTCTCTGGCACAGCGGTCTTCCCGGCTGGGTCAGTTCCGGGACATTCACGGCCCCTCAATTGCAGACGATGCTGTGGGATCAGATCGACACCAAGGGCGCCTATTTTCGCGGCCGCCTCCCGTATTGGGATGTGGCCAACGAGGCGATCAACGACAGCAATGGCGGCCTGCGCAGCACGCTGTGGTATGACACGCCGGGCATCGGCTACGCCGCCAACGGAAATCAGTATCTCCGGGAGGCCTTCCTCCGCGCACGCACTGCCGATCCGGATGCCGTGCTGGTCTACAACGACTACAGCATCGAGGAAGACAACACAAAGAGCGACGCGGTTTACACAATGCTTTCCAGCTTCGTCGGTGCGGGTGTGCCCGTGCAGGGGGTTGGTTTTCAATCCCACTTCAGCGGTGCGCCCAGTGGCACCTCGGTGCGCGCAAATTTCCAGCGCTTTCAGGACCTCGGGCTCGACCTGCACGTGACCGAACTCGACATCCGCCTGCCCGTGGATGGAAACGGCATCGCCTCCGCCGCCGACCTCGCGGGGCAGGGCGACAGCTACTTTGGCTTTCTCGGCACAGCGCTCGGCTACAGCCGGTTGAAGGTCTTCCAAACCTGGGGCGTGTATGACGGGGCCTCCTGGATTCCCGGCTTCTATCCTGGCTTTGGCCAGGCACTGCCCTTCGACTTCAATCTGGATCGCAAACCCGCCTACTGGGGCATGTGGAACGCGCTCGCCGGGCAGTGTGAGAAACTCGGCGTGATCGCCTTCTCAAGCGGCGACACGCAGGGCAGCGTGACCGACACCCGGCTCAGTGCCAACGCAGGGAGGAAGCTCAGCGCGGATGCTGCAAATGACTTCCTCACACTCCAGGCGCAGGTTCCATTCAGCGGGCAGTGGAATGTGAAGCTCGGCGTGCTGAAAGGGGCAGGCGGAGGCCGGCTCCAGCTCGCCGTCGCACCTGCGGGCGGCACGACCTTCACGAACGTCGGTGCCGTGCAGGACACCTACGCGAGCACGACTGCTGCGGCGGTCTTCGATCTCGGCACTGCCACCTTTGCCACGCCGGGCGACTGGCAGTTCCGCTGCACCGTCACGGGAAAAAACGGAAGTGCCACGGACTTCGACCTCACGCTCGACTACCTCCGCCTCACGCCCGTCTCATGCCCGCCGGCAGTGAGCCGTCTGCCGGACCAGACCATCGCGCTCAACAGCACGCTCCCCGCACGCCTTTTCCTCGCGGAGGACGACACGGCGCAAGGCACCCTGCAAGTCACAGCCACCTCAAGCAACGCCGCCCTGCTGCCAGCCAGTGCCATCATCCTCGCTGGAGACTCCCCTTTCTACACCATCGCCGCCACGCCTCTGACGGATCAACTCGGCACCACGACCATCGGCGTCACTGCCGGCGATGGCACCCTGAGCTTCACGAAAAACCTCACCCTCACGGTCACCGGCACCCCAGTGCAAACCTGGCGTCAGCAATACTTCGGCACGGCGGCCAACTCGGGCAATGCCTCTGACTCGGCCGACCTCGACGGCGACGGCGTGGTCAACCTCGTGGAGTACGCCACCAAAATGAACCCCGCTGCGCACGACACCGTGCCCCAAACCGCGATAAAAACCGGCGCGGTGCTTGAGTTCGTTTACACGCGAAACAAATCCGCCACCGACGTGACGTGCACCGTCGAGTGGAGTGACACGCTGGGCAGCAACTGGAGCACCGCAGGCGTCAGCGCTCCTCTGATCCTCAGTGACAACGGCACCACGCAGCAGATCCAATTCACCGTGCCCGCAGGTGGCAGCGTCACAAGGAGGTTTGTGAGACTGAGGGTAATCAGGTAGCAGGTGATTCCTCCACGGCGACAAGTGGGCGGCAGATTTACCCGGTGTCCCGGTCGGTCCGCCGCTGCGCGACCGCATTTCTCCCCTCGCCAAACCGCCCGGCCTGCATAGCGTCGCCCTCGGGAGCGGAATCAGCCTCCCGTCTCCAACCCTCCCTTCCTGCCCCGCATGAAAATCCCAGCCGCCCTCCTCACTACGCTCGCGACCGGTTTCCTCGCCATTGCCTTTGCCGGCGGTGCGGCCGGGGATGACCGCCCGAAGCTCCAGATCATCAACGGAAGCAACCAGCCGGTGGACATCTTCTGGCTCAACCCGGGCGGGGAACGCGTCCCCAACGGCACCGTGGCTCCGGGGGATGACACCGTCATCACCACCACGAAAGGCCACCGCTTCGAGGTCACCGGCCAGAAGGACAAATTCACCACCACCGTCACCAGCGAGGTGCCGGTTCAGGGCTTCCGCTTTGCCCCTCCGTCAAAGGATGGCGTGCCGGCCATTTACACCCAGTCTGTCAGCGCGCATGGCTTCCCCATCGTCGCCTCGGCCAAAGTGAACCCCTACGCGCTGAAGGAAGCGGCCTACCTCGTGGACATGATGCTCGCGAAGCGCCCCGACGTGCGGGACGCCATGATCAAGAGCGGCGCCCGCATGAGCGTGATGGCGCACAACGAATACACGACGGATCTGCCCGAGTGGGCCCACCTGACGCCGAAGAGTTACATGGACGCCCGCGCGCGCGGCATGGGCGGCAGCGAGACGGATCCCTACTGCTCAGTCGCGGAGGAAAATGTCCTCGCCTACCCCGGCGATCCCTACTCGACGGAGTGCATCCTCATTCATGAGTTCGCCCACAACATCCACCTGCGCGGCATGATGAACGTGGACCCGACCTTCGACAAGCGGCTCAAGGACACCTACGACGCCGCCATGAAGGCCGGCCTCTGGAAGGGAAAATACGCCGCCGTCAACCACTATGAATACTTCGCCGAGGGCGTCCAGTCGTGGTTCGACGACAACCGCGTCAACGATCACGACCACAACCACGTGCACCTGCGTTCCCAGCTCATCGAGTACGATCCCGGCCTCGCCGCCATGTGCCGCGAGGTCTTTGGCGACACGGCCCTGAAATACACGAAGCCCACCACCCGGCTGACCGGTCACATGGAGGGTTATGATCCGGCAAAAGCTCCCACATTCGTCTGGCCCGAGCGCCTCACCCTCGTGAAGGCGGCCATCCGCGCCGAGGCTCAGGCGCGGGACAAGGCGGCCAACGGCGACGGAAAACGCGAAACCCGGGACGTGGCCGGCTGGTCCGTCCACATCAACCGCGACCTGCTCGCCTCCGAGGCAAAGGCCACCTCCCATGCGCTCGATTTGCTCAAAACGCAGCTGGAGGAAATCTGCCGAGTCGTCCCCGCCGCCGCCGTCACTGAGCTGAAAAAAGTCCCCCTCTATTTCTCCCCGCAATACCCCGGCAAGGGCGGCGGCGCCGAGTACCACCCGGAGGCCGGCTGGCTGAAGGACAACGGCCGGGATCCCGTGATGGCGAAGGGAGTCGAGTTTTCAAACATCCTCGTCTTTGATGAGGACACCCGGCGCATGCCCAACTTTGCCCTGCACGAGCTGGCGCACAGCTACCACGACCGGTTCCTCCCTGGCGGCTTCGGCAACCCGGAGATCAAGGCCGCCTACGAAAAGGTCAAGGCCGCCGGCAGCTACAACCAGGTCGAACGCCACGGTGCCGACCCCAGCCGCCCGCCCACCTTTGAAAAGGCCTACGCCATGACCGACCCGATGGAATACTTCGCCGAAACCACCGAGGCCTTCTTCGCGCGAAACGATTTCTTCCCTTTCAACAACGAAGAACTCAAAAAGCACGACCCGGCCATGGCTGAACTGCTCGGCAAACTCTGGGGCGTGACCGCCAAGCCCGCCCCGGCGCAGTAAATCGGAAGCCCGGCGGCGGGCCTATGACACCGGCGCAGCAGCCCCCGCGGCCACCGCTGCGCGTTAAGCACAGCCAAGGCTCATCTGCCGGAGACAATGAGGAAGTTTCTCCTCACCGGACAAAGCGCAACCTGAATTCCACCACCACCCGGCTCACTGCGCACTCGCCTCGAACGGCGCGTGGTTTTTCTCCAGCAGGGAAATGGCCTCCCCCGCCAGGTAGAGGGAGCCGCAGACGAGATACGGCACCGCAGCATCCCCCGCTCCCTGCACCAGCGCCAGCGCCTCGCCCAAGTCTGCCGTCACAGTGGCGCCCGGCCTCGCTGCGGCCAGCTCCGCCGCCGGCACCGCCCGGGGGCTGCGCACAGTGGTGAAGATCCAGCGCCCGGCCAGCGGCTCCAGGATGTCGAGGATGGCCGCGTGATTTTTCAGCGCCACCGCGCCAAAGATGACCGTCGTTTTTGCCCCGCCAAAGGCCTCCCGCCACGCCTCCACCAGCGCCCGCGCCCCGTGCGGATTGTGCGCTCCGTCGATGACCGCCCCGCCCACGCGCTGGAAGCGGCCCGGCCACCGCGCGTCGCGCAGTGCCTCCCGCAGCGCCGCCTTGAAGGGCACCAGCTGCGCCGCCTGCAGCGCGGCCAGCGCCAGCGCTGCATTCCACCGCTGGTGCGGCCCGGACAGCCCCAGCTCCCACCCGTCCAGCGGGTACTCCACCACCGTCAGCGGGGCATTTTTCTCCAGCGCCGTGGCCGCGATGACCGCCGCCGCCTCCGGAGCCTGCGGGGCGGAAATAACGGGCACCCCGGGCTTGATGATCCCGGCCTTTTCCGCCGCTATCTTTTCCAGCGTGTCCCCCAGCCACTGCATGTGGTCGTAGTCCACCGGCGTGATGACCGACACCGCCGAAGGCACCGCATTCGTCGCATCCAGCCGCCCGCCCATGCCCGTCTCCAGCACGATGATCTGCACCCCGCACGCGCGGAACCAGTCCAGCGCCAGAGCCAGCGTCAGTTCGAAAAACGTGGGCGGATTTTCCCACCCCGCCACCCGCTCCCGCAGGCTGCGTATCCGCACCGCAGCCTCCTCCTCAGGTATCGGCACCCCGTCCACGCGGATGCGCTCCGTGAAGCTCACCAGGTGCGGCGACGTAAAGAGCCCCGTCCGCCAGCCCCCCGCCCGGCACAGCGAATCCAGGAACGCGCACGTGGATCCTTTGCCGTTCGTCCCCGCCACATGCAGCACGCGCGCCCCCGCATCCGGCAGGCCCAGCGCCTCCAGCAGACGGCGCACATTCTCCAGCCCCAGCTTGATGCCGAAGAGCTGCGTCGAGTACAGCCAGCCCAGCTCCTCCTGAAACTCAGGCCGACTTTCGGCTGACATACGAGATCACGGAAGCCAGCTTCGCCCGCATGTCGCGGCGGTGGATGATGAAGTCGATCAGGCCGTGCTCCATCATGAACTCAGCCGTCTGAAAGCCCGGCGGCAGGTTCGCGTGCGTCGTCTCCTTCACCACCCGAGGCCCGGCGAAGCCGATCATGCACTGCGGCTCCGCCAGATTCAGATCCCCCAGCGTCGCGAAGCTCGCCGTCACCCCGCCCGTCGTCGGGTGCGTCAGCACGGAAATAAAGGCCAGCCCCGCATCGTGGTGGCGTGCCAGCGCACCGCTCGTCTTCGCCATCTGCATCAGGCTCAGGATGCCCTCATGCATCCGCGCCCCGCCCGAGGCGGAAAAAATGATGACCGGCTTCCGCTCCGCCGTCGCCACCTCGATCGCCCGCGTGATCTTCTCCCCCACCACAGAGCCCATGCTCGCCCCCAGAAACCGGAAATCCATGATCGCCAGCACCACAGGCTGCGCGTCGATGTCCGCCCGGCCAGTCAGGACCGCGTCATTCAGCCCCGTCGACTTCCGGTATTTCGCCACCTTCGACTCGTAGTCCTTGAAATTCAGCGCATTCACCGAGAGCAGATCATCGTCCATCGACTGGAACGTCCCCACATCCACCAGCGACTCCACCCGCTCCGTCGAACTCATCGAGAAATGGTGGTCGCACTTCACGCAAACCCTCAGATTTGCCGCCAGTTCCAGTTCATGGATCACCGCGCCGCAGCTCGGGCACTTCTGCCAGAGTCCGGAGGGAATGTCCTTCTTCTTCTCCCCGAAATCGTCCAGATTGGGCGTCTTCAGGAAGTCAGGATCTACCGAGTTGTCGTGGTCGTCAGGGAAAACGGTCTTGCTCACAGGTCGGGATGCTAAACGAGTGCAGGCCGGGCGACAACCCCCTTTCTCAAGGAGGGAAATCCAGTGGAAACCGGGGGATTCTGCGGCCCTAAAACGCCAGCACAAGCACCCTCCCCCCGTCCCCACCAGCCCGCGTAGTAAATTCCCCGCCACGATTTTCTTGCCCACCCCGGCCCGCCCGCGCGCTGCGCCCCCTCTGGCGGGACCTCATCCACCGCGTCTGGCGCACCGATCCCCTCAAATGTCCGTGCTGCCAAGGCACGATGCAACACATCGAAATGATCCTCCGCCCCGAATAAATTGAAAAACGGCGAGGGATCGGAGGCGTTTTGGACAGGAATCCGCGCAGCGGGTGACGTGCCCCGCAAGGGTGAAGGGCCGTGGGGCGGCCCTGAATCAATTCTGCCTCCGCCTCCGCGGCCTCTGGGAAGCCCTCATCCTCCCCCCGCCGCCACGCCAAAACGGCCATTCGACATCGAAAAACACCGAGGGGGCGGAGGCGTTTTGGACGCATGCGAAGCCGGAGCCCGCAGGGTGAGCCCGCCAGGCGGCGGCGCGCGAATCAACCCTTCGAGCCAATCCACCCACCCTGGCAAGCCATCCGAGGCAGGATCCCAGCCGACGAAGACGAAGCGTCTCCCTCTGAAAACGTGCAACTCCGGGACCAAAGCACCCACCCTGCTTGGAGCGCCCAAGAAATTTTTTCTTGGCACCGCGGACAGGAAGTCCTATGCTCAGACACATCTGAAATCGACAATGGGCCGCCCTTTCTCCCCATGCCAATCGCCAAAGTCAGCCCCGCACGGCAGTGTATCGCATCGTTTTCATGCTTTTTCCTTCATCATTCAGCCTTTCCCCACCCCTCTCTCCCCTCAGACCCCTTCTCTCCCCGATTCCGATCCCCCGTCCAACCCCACCCTGAAAAAGCAAATTCCTATCAGACTTGTCAGCGCAGCGCTCGGCTCCTGGCCGGCTCGCTCACCGCACTGCTCGCCAGTCATTCCGCTCAGGCTGCCTCGCAGAGGTGGGACGATCGGGCGGCCAATTCCGCTTGGGATAACTCCTCGCTCAACGGGTCCGGCGCGGCTTGGACCGACGGCAACGATGCGGCCTTTGGCGCGACCGGAGTCGGCCCCGTCCAACAAGCCGCTGGATCCTACAGCGCCACCGGCGCAGGAGGAACCATCGTCAGTTCGAATTTCACCGGTGCGGGAACCCTCATCGTGACCTCTGGTCCGGTGAGTGGCTTTTCCACCTGGGCGTCCGCCAACGCGGGCAGCCATGCGGCTGGCATGGATTGCGACAAGCACGGCATGCCCAACGGGGTTGAATATTTCATGGGTTCCACCGGCTCCACCTTCACCGCCAATCCTGCCGTCGTGACTGTCGGCGCGGTAAGAACCGTCACCTCGCCGCGCGACCCCGCGGCCATTGTCACCTTCAAGGTGCAAATCTCCGACACCCTCGCCGCCGGAGGCTGGACCGATGTCGTGCCGCCGAATGCGAGCATTGATCAGAGCAATCCGAACCAAGTCACATACACCCTGCCAAGCGGCGCGCCGACAAAATTCTGCCGCCTTTCCGTG
>JANOAS010000323.1:0-5947 GCA_031411255.1 bacterium | reverse complement strand
TGGGCGCAGGAGGCGTGGGATGGGCGGGTTTAGTGGAACTCATCCACAGTATAAATAGTCATTATGGTAATTTGTACAGAACTATTTTTCAAAACTTGATTTCCATAACAAACCGGGGCTGGCCATACGTAAGCCCTGCGTCCAAAGGAACTCCGCCCCGCCTCCCGCCGCTCCAAATCGCAGTCACAATTGCATTCGCCAAGGCGGGCAACGGGCATTTAGCTGGCCTTATTATGGGAATACTCACTTGGATTGTCGTCGGGCTCATCGCAGGCGCGCTGGGCAAACTGATCTACCCGGGCTCTGACGGGCACAGCATATTTAAAACCACCATTCTCGGCATCATTGGCGGTCTTGTCGGAGGTTTTCTCGGCGAGAACGTTCTGCACACCGCCGGGGTGAGCGGGTTCAACCTGTCCACCATGGCGCATGCCACGGTGGGCTCCATCCTCGTCCTGATCATCCACCACCTGGTGGCTGGTAAAAAGAAAGCCTGAGCCGTCTGATCACTTCGCCGGCTTGGCGGGGCTGGCCGGTTTGGCCGCCCCGTCACCCAGTTTGATCGTGGGCTCGGTGATTTTGTCGCTGATTTCCAAAGCGATCCAGTGGCCGTTGGCCGCGTGGGCGGGAAATCCGCAGGCAAACGCGTAGTCCCCCGCCTCGTCGGCGGTGAAGGTAAAAGTTTCCTTCCCGTAGGAGAGCCCGGTCAGATGGTTTTTGATCGCCGCGCCTTTGAAATACGGGGCCGGCATCTGGATTTTCGCAGTGGCCTCCTTTTCGATGACAATGGCGCTGTGGGGTATGGGGCTCGGGTTGATGTAGGTCACGTCCACCGTCCAGTCCTTGGGGATGCTGCATACGGCCTGCCCCTTGGCGTAGCCGTTGAAGTTCATGCCGTAGTTGGCATCCGTGAAGACGGCGATGAGCGTCACCTTCACCGTCTTTGGCTTGTCGCCCAGCCTGAGGAAATCCGCCTCCGTCAGCCCTTCGATCAGCTCTTTTTTCAAGCCGCTGGTGGCTCCGCCATCTGAGGCATGAGCGTGCTCCAACGGAGCGGCGGGGGCAGCCGGGGCTGCGGGCGAGGCAGGCGTCTGGGCGCAGAGCAGGGCCGGAGCCAGGAGCAGGGCGTTAAAAAGAAGAGGCTTGAGCATTGGAATTGGGCTGGATGGAGCGGGTGGTGAAAACACGGAGAGGGGCGGCCCGCTGCCGGACCGCCCGCTCACCGGTGGAAAACAGGCTTACTTTTTCTGAAGAGGCGCGGTCACGGCGCCGGCCGGCACTTTGTCCGCTGCCACCACCTTCCAGAGGCCGCCGCGCTCGCTGGTGTAGGGATCGACCGGACCACCGTAGTTGGCGGTGGCGTGGGTCAGGTAGATGTTTCCGGCCTCGTCCTCGCCGCCGCTGGTCGGGCGCATGGCGGTGTCGAGGTCGAGCAGTTCCTGCATCTGCCACTTGCCGGCGGCGTCCTTTTTGAGGCCCCAGACCTTGCCGCTGCCCCAGTCGGCGGCGAAATAAGTGCCGTCCAGTGAGGGGAATTCCGCCCCGCGGTAGATGCCGAGGCCGATGACGCAGTTGCCCTGGTCGACGTGGCTGTACTCCGCGATGGGGAGGATGCCGACGCGCGGGTTGGTCTTGTCATCCTCAATGGGGAAGGTGTGGCTGCCGCACATGAATTTCCACCCGTAGTTCTCTCCGCCCTTGCTGGAGGCGGGCTGGAAGTCGATCTCCTCCCAGTGGTTCTGGCCGATGTCGGCGATGAAAAGGTCGCCCGTCTTGCGGTCAAACGAGAACGTCCACGGATTGCGGATGCCGTAGGCCCAGATTTCGGGTTTCCCCTTCGGGTGGATCTGGGAGAACTGCTTCTCCGAAACACCGAAGAGCGTCATCTGCTGGAGGGGCGTGATGAACGGGTTGTCCTTGGGAATGGTGTAGGCGCGGTCTGCGGTGCTGCCGTTCACATCGATGCGCAGCATTTTTCCCAGCCAGGTGTGCAGGTCCTGGCCGGCGCTGATGACGTCGCCCTCCCAGCCGCCGTCACCCACGCCGATGTACATGTAGCCGTCCGGACCGAAGGCCATCTTGCCTCCGTGGTGGTTGCAGTAGGGAAAATCAATCTGCATGATCACCTTCGCGCTGGTGGGATCAGCCTTGTCGGGGTTGTTTTTGGAAACGGTGTACTCGGTGATGAGCGTCGCTCCATTGAACCACAGGTCGGAGTAGGCGACGTAGAACTTGCCGTTCTCCTTGAATTTCGGGTGAAACTCGATGGCGAAGAGGCCCTCCTCCAGGAAGGAGCTGAGCGTCTTGTCCTTGATGTCGAGGAACGGCTTCTCCACGAGCTTGCCGTCTTTGATGATGCGGACCAGGCCGGGACGCTCGCAGACAAAAAGGCGGCCGCTGCCGTCTTTCGGGCTGGTCACGTGGATCGGGTCAACGAGGCCGTCGGCCACTTTGACGAGCTGGATGGCGGTGGCTCCGGGCAGCTTTCCGCCGGGCTGGGCGGGGGTCTCCTGGGCGTGGAGCGCGCTGCCTGCGAGGCAGAGGGTCAGGGCTGAGGCAAGGATTGGGTGCTTGAGGGCTTTCATGTCGGGGTGGTTTCGGGTTTTTTTGGCGGTACGCTGATTTACCGCAGCCAGACTAACAAGAAACACTGGTCAAGGGCAAGCTGGAAGTTTGGTCCAGATTTCCCCCCTGCGCATTCGCGGCAGGCGGCTCGTTGAAGGTGAAAATTGATTAAGAGGTCTTAAGTTTTCTGTTGCAACTGGCATAGATTGCATGAATTTCAGACGTGTTCCTCTTATGAAACTCAAATCCTCCATTCTCGTTCTGCTCTGCCTGGCTGTTGCCATGACCAGGGCTGGAGCGGATTACACGATCAACTGGTCGAGCAATTTTCTGGCTCGCAACATTTTGAGCGACGGAGTGACGACGTTCGAGGCGAGTCCTTACACCTTCACGTTTCTGCTGGGCGCGTCCACGGTGGCCCTGGCACCGGATAATTCGAACCTGGAAGAGTGGGCGGCGGGCTGGGTTTCGCTGGGGCCCCCGGCCCCCTACAGCGGGGCGGTGACGGATCACAATTTTTCTTCCAGCAGCGTGTTCAGCGCGAACGCGCCGGTCTTTCCCGCAGGGGGGCAGGCCTACATTTGGGGCCACAATACGACGAACCTCGCCGGTGGCTTGGCCGAGTGGATCGTGATGGCCGACCAGGCATGGAAGTGGCCCACGGCAAGCGTTGATCCATTTTCGCTGACGTGGACTGTGGGCAGTGCGGATCCCCTGGCCGCCAAATTGGGGAGCATCAACCCCGCCTACCCCACCGCCGGCCCGAACTTCCACATGCAGACGGCCCATATTTTTTTCAGCGTGCCGGAGCCTGGCTCCGCCGGGCTGGCGGCCCTGGCCGGGCTGGCACTGCTGCGCCGCAGGCGTTCGGGAAACAGGCTGACTGCGTGACATGGTTAAACTCTTCTCCGGCATTTTCATCTGGCTGGCTGCGACCGTGCTCCCCGCACTGGCGGACGGCGTTCCCCGCGGGATTGACTGGTCCAGCAATCCGGGCGACTACAACGTCATCAGCAAGGGAAAAACCTTCGAGTCCACCGGGGCCACCTTCACATTTGAGCTGGGGGCCTCCACCGTCACGCTGGCACCGGACCTGAGCAACGTCCGCGACTGGCTGGAGGCCTGGCAGTCCCTGGGGAGCACGATCTACAGCAACACCAACAACGCCTTTTCCAGCAGCAGTTCACTGGGGGGCAAGAGTGTCTTCGCCGCAGGGGAGCAGGCATTCATTTGGGGCTACAACCAGCGGACGTTCAGCTCCTCCACCCAGTGGATACTGGTGGCAAATCCCGTCTGGACCTGGCCCGGGGTGGACGCCGACCCCCATCCGAATTTGATCTGGTCGCTTGGCACCGCTCCACCGTCCGCCGCACGCATTGGTGCGCTCAATCCTCCGTCCGGAGCCTTCCACATGCGCACGGCGGTGGTGAATCCGCCTCCGCCCGTCACCCTGCCTGAGCCGGGTGCGCTGCTGGCCCTTGGCGGCCTGCTGCTTGTCGGGCTGCGCCGCGTGCGTGGCTGACCTGTTGGGGAGAATTCCCGTTGCCGCCGGGTGAAATTGTGGCAGAGGATCGGACGTGCACTATTTGATTACGGCCGGCCCCACCCGTGAGGCCCTTGATCCAGTCCGCTTTCTGAGCAACCGTTCGTCCGGTCGCATGGGTTTTGCCATCGCCCAGGCCGCCGCCGCCGCCGGGCACCGGGTCACCCTCATCTCAGGCCCGGTTTCCCTGGCCACTCCCGCCGGCGTGGACCGGAAAAATGTCGTCTCTGCCGGGGACATGATGCAGGCCGTCAGCCAGGCGCTGGAGGGTGTGGACGTGGCCATTCACTCCGCCGCCGTGGCGGATTTCCGCCCGATGCAGACCGCTGCGCAGAAAATGAAAAAGACGGGAGATGCCCTCACGGTGACCTTCGAGCCTACGCAGGACATTTTGGGCTCAATGCGTGGCCCTCTGGCGTTCAAGGGGCTGCTCGTTGGTTTTGCGGCGGAAACAGAAAACATCATCGACAACGCCCGTGGCAAGCTCGAGCGCAAGGGGTGTGATCTCGTGGTGGCCAACGATGTGAGCCGGAGTGAGACAGGGTTTGACTCGCCGGATAATGAGGTCACTCTGGTCTTTCGCGGGGGCGAGGTTCGTCCGCTCCCCCGCATGTCGAAACTGGAGATCGCCCGGGAACTCGTCAAGATCTGCGGCACCCTCTCACCACACCCAACACCCCTCAGCGAGTAAATGCTTGAAAAACAAATGGAAGTCGCAGTCGCCGCCGCCCGCATGGCAGGCAGCCTGCTCCGGGAAAACTACGAAACTGAACTCGCCGTCGATGAGATGAAGCGGCACGACATCAAGCTGAACCTTGATGTCCGGTGCCAGCGGATCATTTCAGACCACCTGCTGGCGGCCTTTCCGGACCATTGCATCCTCGGGGAGGAGGGCGATGAGGGCAATGAGTCCAGCGAGTTCCAGTGGATCGTCGACCCCATCGACGGGACGGTGAACTACTACTACGGCATCCCCCATTTCTGCGTCTCCATCGCCCTGCGGCGGCATGGAAAGATCCTCCTCGGCGTCATCTTTGACCCGATGATGAACGAGCTTTTCACCGTGGAGCAGGGCTCCACTCCGCTGCGCAACGGACGTCCCATCTCGGTCAGCAACCGGGACAAACTGGCAGATGCGGTCATCACCGTGGGTTTTTCGAAAACGACCGACTCCATCAACGCCGGCGGGAAAAAATTCATGGACCTCGCCCACCAAGTGCGCAAGACGCGGATGCTGGGCAGCGCTGCGCTCGCCATGGCCTACATCGCCTGCGGACGGCTCGACGCCTACATCGAGGAATCCATCAGCATCTGGGACGTGGCAGCGGGCATCCTCCTGGTGGAGGCAGCCGGTGGACGGGTGGAAATGCACACCACCTTGAACAACCCGGGGAAGTTTTCCATCAACGCCTCCAACGGCAAACTGGCGGGACTGGCCTGAGCCATGATTCGCACCGGCATAGGTTATGACGTCCACCGGCTCGTCGAGGGCCGGGCCCTTGTCATCGGTGGGGTGGAAATCCCGCACACTGTGGGGCTGGACGGGCACTCGGACGCTGACGTGCTCTGCCACGCCATCGCAGACGCCCTGCTGGGCGCGGCCGGGCTTCCGGACATCGGCCACTTTTTTCCGCCTTCGGACCAGTCGATCAAAGGCATCAGCTCTCTGGAAATCCTGCGCGGAGTCCGCGCCGAGCTGGACCGGCTGGGCGCTGTCATCCACAACATTGACAGCACCCTCGTCGCCGAGCGGCCAAAAATTCTGCCCCACGTCCCGCTCATGCGCGAACGCGTCGCGGCAGCCCTCGGGCTGAAACCCGGACGGGTCGGCATCAAGGC
>JANOAS010000322.1:0-23276 GCA_031411255.1 bacterium | reverse complement strand
CCGGCGAAGCGGGCGGGGACGGTGGCGGGCTCGCCGAAGTTCACCATGTCCAGGCAGCCGGGGGTGACGATGGACGGGATGCGGGCGTGGGCGGTGGCGTCGAGCCGGGTGGGGCCGGCGCCGAGGATGCCGCCGACGAACTCGTCCGCCCACTCGGTGCTGGTGATGTCGAGCACTCCGGCGACGAGGCCGGACTCGATGAGCGACTCCATGACGCGTCCGCCGGTGCCGGTGGCGTGGAAGACAAGGACCTCGAACCCGGCGGCTTCGAGCTGCGCCTTGGCGTCGTTGACGCAGGTGGTGGTGTTCCCAAACATGCTGGCGGCGATGACGGGGCGGGCGTCCTCCTCCGGCGGGGCGGAGGCGATGGCGTCGACCATGCCGCAGACGGCTCCGGCGGCCTGGCGGAAAATGGTGCGGGAGATGCGGTTGAGCCCGGCCACGTCGACGATGGCGGGGAGCATGACGATGTCCTTCGTGCCGACGTAGGGGGCGACGTTGCCGCTGGCGAGGGTGCTGACCATGACCTTGGGAAATCCGACGGGCAGGGCGCGCATGACGGCGGTGCCGATGGCGGTGCCGCCGCCCCCGCCGAGGGAGATGATGCCCTGGATTTTCCCCTGCGCCGCGAGCCGGGCCACGGCAGCCGGGGCACTGGCGGCCATGGCGGCGACGCGCTCACCCCGGTCCTGCGGCAGG
Source organism: bacterium (assembly GCA_031411255.1). Taxonomy (GTDB): domain Bacteria; phylum Verrucomicrobiota; class Verrucomicrobiia; order Verrucomicrobiales; family V1-33; genus JANOAS01. The sequence continues at coordinate 22,577 of JANOAS010000322.1, read as the reverse complement.
CTGGCCAGGGTGGGGCAGAGCATTTCCCGGGAAATGCCGGGGGTGACCTGCGGGGCGTCGAGGCACCCGGCATCGATGAGGAGCGGCGTGTGGCCGCGGGCGGCGATGAGTCCGGCTACGAAGGCGTGTTCGTGGCCTTTGCTGTCGAGGGTTCCGAGGACGGCGATGGTGCGCATGGCGGGGTGCGAGGGTGGATGAGAAGGCGGGAGTATAGCGACCCCTGCCAGCAGGTCAAAGCCCCGGAATCGTCACGAGCAGGCGCATGAAGACGCGGACCTCGTCGTCGAAGGGCGCCGGACAGCGGTAGACGTAAGTCGTGGTGCCGTCGCCATTCAGGGTGCTGCCGACGAGGACGGCGTCGGGGGTCCAGAGATCGGCGTCGCCGAGGTCGGTGGAGGTCTGGACTGAGACGGCCGCGTCAGCCGTGTTCGCAGCGCGGGTGAAGGTGAGGGTCTGGTAGGCGGCGGGCGGGTTCATGCCGACGGTGAGCTGGGCCAGTCCGCCGGATGGCAGCCTGTCGGTGCTGCTGCCGGGGCCGCCGACGTCGTTGGGTTTGGTGCCGAGGAGGTACTCGATGAGGTCGGGGACGCCGTCGAGATCCGAGTCGCCGAGGCCGCTGCTGCTGGCCCCTTTTGACATGAAGAAGGCGGTGTAGCCGAAGTCCGGGCCGCCGGGGTTGCCGAGGTTCACGCTGTGGGCGGTCCAGGCGGCGGGCGGGGTGTCTGCGGCGCTGGCGGCGGGGGTGGTGGGGTCGAGGAAAACGAGGGTGAAGCCGTTGCCGGAAGCGGCGGGCCAGGTTTCGCCGGGTTTGTTGTAGTAGAAGGACTGGATGCCGGCCCCGGTGGCGTCGGTGAGGGTGACGCGCTCGCCGGCGCTGTTGAGGGCGCCGGTCCACGGGCCGTAGATCTGGCCGACGGGGACGGCAGGGTAGCGGCTGGAGAAGGCGGCCTGGTCGCGCACTAGGAGGATGCGGCCGTTCGGCGGCAGGGTGGCGCCGTCCGGGAAGTCGTAGGTGATGCCGAGGGTGAACTTCACCCCGGTGAGCTGGAGGGTGGTGGGGGTGATGTTGAGCAGCTCGATGAACTCGTAGAGCTGGGGATCCGCAGCGGTGCCGGGATTCGGGCCGCCGGGGCCGACGCTGGGGCCGGGGTTGTAGTTGACCTCCGAGACGAGGAGGTTCGCATGGGTGGCGGGCTGGCCGATGATGTAGCTGGTCTCGTAGAGACCGCTCCAGTTGGCCCCGTCAAAGACGCGGGCGCGGACGGTGCCGGTGGCGACGAGGTTCACCGCCGTGGTGGCGGTGGTGCTGGCGGTGGCACTGGCAGCGGGGAGGCCGGTGTAAATGACGCGCGGGTCGCTGCCATCCGTCGTGTAGTAGAGCGTGCCGACGGGCGAGGTGTTGGGATTTGTGATGGTGAGGACGGTATTCACCGGATAGATGCCGGCGGCGAGATCGAAAGTGGGCGTGCCGTTGATGGGGTAGAGCGGCAGGCTGAGCAGGGCGGGGTCGTTCGGATTGACCGGAGTGGCGGTGTCAAAGACGACGCCTCCGCTGAGCTTGTCGCGGTAGTTCTGGAGCTGCTTGATGAGTTCCCCGGCACGGCCGATGCCCTGTTTGGCGGGGTTGGCAGGGTCGCCGAGCCAGGTGGTGTAGGCCTGGTTGCTGCCGCGCTGGACCCAGTCGTAGAGGAACTGTTTGGCATTGGTCCACGAGGCGACCTGGTAGTCGGCGAGGGCCTGGCCCTTGGCATCGCCCCAGCGGGCGGACTCGCCGATGATGGAGCTGGCGACGATGGCGGCGCGGGCGTCGAGGCGGGCATAGACGGCGGGCTGGGTGAGCGCGCCGCCGGGGCGGCCGAGGTGTCTCCAGGCGCGGTCGGCAAAGAGGCGGCGGTACTCGCGGCTGAAGCACAGGTCCTCGTGGACGAGGTGCGGGTTGCTCTTCAAATACTGGAGGCCGAGTTCATACATGAGCTGGCCCTTCCAGTTGCGCTCCTGCTTGGCGTTCGTGTTGGCCGCAGTGTCAGAGGCGCCGGTCACGCCATCCCCACCGCCCCAGGGGCCGGTGCGGTCGAAGCTGCGCGCATCGCTGGCCTGGAGCTGCCAGCCGGTGACGGCGTAGGTGGAGCCATTGACGGTGGTGCCGATCTGCACACCCGCCGGGACGGCCACGGAGCCGCCGGTGGTGCCGGAGCCGCGGGTGTAGGTGTAGGCGCCGGTGCCGCTCTGCCAGTCGGTGCCGAAGCCGTGCTCGAAGTCGTGGGCGCAGAACTTGAAGCCCTCGTTGCCATTGCGGTCGCGCATGCCGAACCAGTTGTTGGACCCGGTGGAGACGAAGGTGGACATCGGCGCATCGTAGCTGCCGCAGTAGAACGAGGTGAGGAGGTAGTCGGCGAGGTTGTCCACATCGATGAGGACCGGGTGGCCGACGGGGTCGTTCCACGGGGTGCCGTCGGGTTTGAGGCCCATCAAATCGAGGAAGCGCTCATCGCGCTGGGCGTCGGTGAGGCCGGCGGTGGTGCGCAGCTCTCGGGAGCGCCACCAGAGGCGCGCCCATGCGCTGCCGGGGCTGAGGCTGGTGCCCTGGACCATGGTGCCGTCGGTGGCCTCGGTGTTGTAGCCGTTGGCGTTTCCGGCGGACTTGACCACGTCGTAGGTGTTCTTGTCCCCGCCGAGGTAGGTCTCGCCGAAGGAGGCCTCCGTGCGCTCCTCGGTCTCGTGCAGGCCCCAGTAGACGCCGTTGATGTAGAGGTGATAGTAGCGGCTGCGGCCGGCGGGCTGGCCCATGCTCATCTGGAGGTCGCGGGCGATGGAGTCGCGCATCATGGTGTTCATGTTGATGCGTTTCACCGTCGAGCTGCCGCCCACAGGGGTGTAGGTGAGGCTTTGGTTTGTGGGGGCGAAGGACCAGGCGTAGTTGTTGGCGGTCTTGATGTCGATCTGGTCAAACTTGTTGGCCCCGTCCGCGCCGAAGAGCGGGTAGTCGAGCGAGCCGTCGAGTTCGGAGCGGAAATACATGTGCCATTCGCGCTTGGGATTGGCTGCGCTGCGGCTGGCTCCGCCGCGGTTCCGCACGCCGGCACTGATCTGGAACTGGCCGTTGCCGCCGACTGCGGGGTCTTTCGTGGCGAGGGTGGGATCGGAATAGACGTCGTTGATGAGTTCCAGCGAGCCCACGCGCTCCCATGCCTTGCCGCGACCGGAGGGGTTGACGAAGATGCCGCTCGTTTTGTCGAAGAGCTTCGCAGGATCGACGACGAGAGAGAAGGACGGGATGGCCTTGAGGGCGGCCTCGATGGCGGGGCCGTTGGATGCGGTGATCAGGGGATCCATTCCGTAGTCAAAGACCTGGTTGTTGAGCGTGGCGGAGGCGACTCCGTTGGGCTCATTGGGCCAGCCCTGGGCGATGGCCTGGGCGCGGTTCTGGGTGACGACGTCGGGGACAAAAATGTAGGTCTGGGTGTCGATGTTCGTCGGGGCGTAGCCCTTGCGGAAACCGGCGGCGCGGATGACGCTCGTCTTGGTGATGGGCAGGGGGGCGGTGTAAAGCGTGCCTTTGTAGATGGTGGGCTCCGAGCCGTCCGTGGTGTAGCGGACGGTGGCGGCGGGGTCCGTGGTGGTGATGGCGAGGTCAAACGGGGCGGTGTAGTTGTTCCCGCGGTCGTGGTCGAAATGGGTGTCCCCCACGAAGCCGAGGTAGGAGGCGTAGTTCCGCCCGCCCGGGGTGGGCACGGCCATGACGCCGACGGAGAGGGCGGCACCGGAGAGACCGTAGGAGCGGTCCTTTTTCTGTGCCGGGTAAACGTAGGAACTGACGGTGGTGAAGGTTTCCGTCATGGTGCCGTCGTCAATGGCCAGACCGACGTAGCCGGTGGTGGCGGGCAGGGTGAAGCTGGAGTCGAGCTTGAAGCTGGTGTGGATTTCACCGGAGGGGAAGACGGTGTTTTTCCCGGAGGCGAAGACGACAAGGTAGCCGCCCGCAGGAATGGTGGGGGCGGTGGGGGCGAACTTCCATTTGGCCGGGAGCAGGGCGTCGTCCGTCAGAGCGTAACCGGCCAGGCTGATGGGGGCGGCGGTGCCGTTGTAGAGTTCGATCCAGTCGGACGACTGGCCGTCCGCATCGTCGAGGGTGCCGCTGTTGTTGGCCTGAAATTCGCTGATGACCAAACCGCTGGTGACGATGGCCGGGGCCGGGGTGACAAGCGGCTCGAAGAGGACGTTCTGGCCCTGGCTATTGGTGAAAAACACCTCCCCGGCGTAGCCGCCGGTGCCCTGGAACCAGGTGTACTGGATGGCGTGGGGGCCGGCGGTGAGGTGGCGGTCGGTCGTGGTGGTTATGGGACCGTGGCCCGCGTCGTCGATGATGGCCTCCTCGCCCGGGTCGAGGAAGTCGCCGTCTCCGTTCAGGTCGATGCTGAGGCGGGCTCCGTCGTCGTTGTTGACGCTGATGGTGTAGTCATCCGCGTAGTTCACCACGACGGTGGCGGTGGCAACGACGGCCATGTCTGTGATGCTGGTGGGGCCGAACTCGGCCGGCCAGGTGTCGCCGCTGAAGACGCCGGAGGCGGCATTGTTGGCGAAGTTGATGCGGGGGACGTTTGTCTTCGTAATCGGGGTGGCGGTGGTGACGCCGCTGACAAGGACGGTGCCGCGGGCGGCAGTCCCGGCGATGAGGGCGTCCGTGTTGGCCAGGTTCGTCATGGTGCTGGCGGTGGCCGCCTTGTACATCGTGACGGTCCAGCCGCTGCTGTCGAGGCCGAGGAGCGAATTGATCCCCGCGGTGGCGGTGGCGGTGGCGGTGGTGGTGCCGTAGATGTTCGTGGCGGTGAGGGTGTAGGTGGTGGTGGCGGCCGGGTAGTCGCAGATGTCGCCCAGGAACGTGCGGGTGGCCGACGGGCTCAGATTTCCCAGCCGGGGGCTGATGGAGGAGGTGTCGGCATCGGTGACGTCGTAGTGGAGGGTGTAGACGGTGCCCGGCTCTGTGCCGGTGATGTCCGGAGTGGCGGTGAAGGCGGCGATGACAGGAGGCGGGGCCACGTTCACGACCACGGTGGCGGTGCTGGAGCCGGCGGCATTGGTGGCGGTGAGGGTGTAGGTCAGCGGGCCTGCGGACGTGCCTGGGGGCACGGTGAAGGCCTTGGTTCCGGTGTTCACTCCGTTGGTGGTCGTAGTGGTGACGGAGCCCACGCCGTTGTTGATGCTCCAGGAGGCGCCGCCGGTGGTGACGACGTTAAAGGTGGCACCGAAGCCCGGGGCCAGGGTGTCATCCGTGGTGGTGAAGGAGGTGATGACGGGAGGCTGGTTGACGTAGACGGTGATGGTTTTCGTCACCGTGTTGCCCGCGTGGGTGCCGGCCAGGGTGTAGGTGGTGGTTTCCACCGGAGCGGGGGAAAGAATGATGTCGCCGTGCCCGGTGGTCAGGGCCTGCAGGGGGGTGGTGCCGTCGCTGGCGCGGGTCTGGGTGATGGACGGGCTGTCGCAGAAGCGCTGGTCGTAGGTGAGCGTGATCTTCGACGGCGGGGTGCCGACGGGCGGGACGAAGTAGCTGAGCGTGTCACCGGTCAGCTCGACCATCGGCACGTGGTCGACGAGCTGCAGGCCGCCGGCGGCGGTGTCTCCGACGAGCGCCCAGCCGTCCGTGCGCGGGGTGGGCGGGGCGGACTGGGTGATGGAGGTGGCGGTGCCGGGTTTTGCCCACAGCTCGACCCACGAGCCGCCAGTACGTTCGTAGTAGTCAAGGCGGACATTGTAGTCGCCGGGTGGAAGAACGATGGTGCCGAAGACGTTGGAATTGCCGCCCGTCGTCCCGTGGGCGAGGACCTCCCCGCTGATGAGGGAACTCGCATTCGACCGGGAGAACCAGGACATGCCGTAAACGACGAGCTGGGTGCCGTCGTCGCCACCGTGGAAGAAGGTCCACTTGTTGTCCGCCGAGACGCCGGCCGGGATGCGAATGCAGCCGGTGGCAGTCAGCATGGCATGGTCCTCGTTGCCGGTGATGTTCCAGGGGGTGAAGTTGTAATAGCTAGTCGCCGTGGGCGGGGTGGTCACGGCCGCGGTGGGGCCGGCGTAGATGCCGGAGCCGCCGGAGTTGTCCGGATCGCGGAAGGAGAGCTTGGAATACTGGCCGTCGATCCATGCGTCGTTATTGAAGCGTGTGACGGTGGGCTTGTTCCGAATGACGTAGGACAGGTCGCCCATGTTGTTGAAGGTCGTGCCGCCCACGGCGTTCGGCCCCTCCGCATCGCGCAGGCCGCGCACGCCGAAGTTGCCCGGGGTGCCCCAGGGCTCACCCACGCCCCACGGATAGAGCCGGTTCAGGACCGGGGCGCGCCCGGAGGACGGGACGGAGCGGGGGTCCGCGCCCTTCGCCAAGGACATGACTTCCGCTGCGGAGAGGGCGTGGTTGAAGATGGCCACATCATCCAGCTGGATGCTGGAGTAGCTGCCCAGCACGCCGGCCACGCTGCGGGCTCCGAAGACGACGGGGTCCGTGGTGGCGGTGATTTTTCCGTTGGCCGTCGGGCTGACGGAACGGCTCTGCATCCCGTTCAGGTAAACGGTTTTGACTGTGTTGTCATAGGTCAGGACGACGTGGGTCCAGCGGGCCGGGCCGGTGGGCGTCACGCCGCTGCCGAGGGAGGAGTTCACTCCGGGGTAGTCTGGAGTTTCGAAGTCGACGTTGGAAAGCCCCTGAGTCGTGTACATCAGGTGGGTGGTATTGGCCGCCGTGCTGCTCCGCTTGATCTGCCAGCCCTGCGCCGGGGTGGTGGTGCCGCCCTTGGAAATGAGGGGGAAGTCCAGCGTCTGCGGCCAGCCTTTATACCAGAAGCTGATGGTGAACGGCCCGCCGGTGAAGTTGAAGTCCGTGTTGGAGGCCGCAGTGCCCACCGCGCCGATCTGGACGTAGTGGCTGCCTCCGGCCAGGGTGAGCGATTTTGCCCCGGAGATGCCGGCCAGTTCCGGCGGGACGTCTGTAGAGTAGCGGGTGGGGGCCAGCACGCCTCCGGCGAGGTTGAGCGTGCCGTTGTAGCCTTTGCCTGACAGGTCGAGCACGGTGCTGGTGGCGCCGCTGGCGGCTGGCGTGTCCGTGTCAAAATTCCAGTACCCAATGAGGGCGGCATGGGTGACCTGGGGACAAATGGCGAGCAGGGCCAAAGCAGCGGCTGCGGCCAGGGAGGGGCGGGGCTTTTTCATGGGGATGTGGGGTGGGGAGCGGGGTGTGAAACGACAAGGGTGGTCGAGAATAGGAAACCGGCCGACCCTGTGCAAGATTTTCTTCCATCAGGCTGAACATTTTTGCCAGACTGCTGCCGCTGAAACCTGTCCTACAGAAGAAGAAGGCGGCAGCGGCGGCCGAGCGGAACCAGATCCGGGCCCGCGCCCGCGCCCCTGGGCTGTACAGACAAGCAGCAGTGGAGGAGAACATTCTTGCGGACTGCCGCTTATTCTTCTATGGTCTTGGGCATGGAAAAGTTGCTTGATCGCATAACCGTGGACCCGGGAAAATGTGGAGGCCGTCCCTGTGTCAGGGGGATGAGGATCCGCGTCGCCGACGTGCTGGACCTGCTTGCAGCCGGCTTGGACAGGGCTCAGATTCTTGATGAAATGCCCGATCTGGAAGCCGAAGACACTAAAGCTTGCCTGGCCTACGCGCGGCGCCGATTGGATCACCCACTCTTGGTGGCATGACAATCTGGGTGGATGCGCAACTGTCCCCCCGAACGGCCCGCTGGTTGAGATCGGGAGCCTCTGAGCGGGTGCGCGGGATGGCTCACCTGAACCGCGCCGCGAGGTCGCCGGTGTAGCCGGTGAGTTCGAGGAAGGCGGAGCCGAGGTCCTGGCCGGAGGCTCCGGTGACGCGACAGGCTCCCTCCCAATAGGGGATGCCGCCGAGGCCGCCGGTGATTTCCTGCGCGGGGGCGAGCGGCGTGAGGCGGAGGGTGAGGGGCTGGCCAGTGGCGGGATCTACGGTCGTGAGTGTCGCACCAGCAGGGTAGGGGGCCCGGGTGACGGGGCTGGTCCAGGTGGAGTCGGATTTCCACGAAAACTGCGCCGGGGTCTGGTGGGTGACGGTGCCGGATTTGTCGATCCAGGCGAGGGTGGAGAAGGGATCTGTGGAGCCGTCTTTCAACCTCATGCGGTAGGCCATGATCTCGCGCCCGTCCTTGAGCTGGATGGCAGCCCAGTCCCAGCCGGTTTGCTCGCTGGAAAGCTGGCTGGAGCTGATCTCGTGATCCATCCACGCGAGGCCGGTGACGGCGAAGGAGCGCTCGTCCATGCGGAGGGTGCCGGTGGCGTCGAGCCGGGGCCAGGTGAGGTAGTGGCTGGCGGCGGCGGGGTCGGCGGCCTTGCGGGAGACGCCGTCCTTTCCGAAGATGACAAGTGGCTTGGCCGGGGTGAGCTGGAGCTGGAAGGCGGCCTCGCCATTGACCGAGCCGCGCAGATCCAGCACCGGCCGGGAATCCAGCGCGGTGGCGGGCTGCGGGCCGGTGAAGCGGAGGGACCAGTTGCCATTGCGCACGTCGAGCGTGGTGCCGCTGGAGTCCGCGTCCCATCCGGCGCGGTTCAGGCGCTCCTGGTGGAGGAAGCGGCCTGTCGCTGCATCCAGCACGGCCATGTGGGCGAGGAAGAGAGGTGCTTTGGCGAAAGCTGGAGGCTCCGTTCCCTGCGGCGCGGGGCGTCCGGGGGCGAGCCCGGCATTGCGGAAAAAGGTGGCCTGAAACCCGAAGCGGCGGCCTTTTTCAGCAGGATCGGTGGCAAAGAGGTGGCCGGTGACGTACCACCACTCGATCTTGAATTCCGGGTGGTCCCCGTGATCGCGCGGAAACTGGAAGGCCCTCCCAGGCTGGGGGATGGCGAAGCCGCCGACTGTGGTGGCGGGTGCCTCTGGGGCCGCAGTGGCGGACCAGCCGGAGGCCAGGCACACGACTGCGGCGCACAGCAGGCGGGGCATCTCAATCAAAGACGACGGTCTTGTTTTCAAAGACGAGGACACGGCTCTCCAAGTGGAGGCGCACGGCCTCGGAGAGGACGATTTTTTCCAGGTCGCGGCCTTTGCGCATGAGGTCGGGGACGGCATCGCGATGACTTACGCGCCGGACCTCCTGGTGGATGATGGGTCCGGCATCGAGCACCGGGGTGACGTAGTGGGCGGTGGCACCGATGAGTTTCACCCCGCGCAGGTGGGCCTGCCGGTACGGGTTCGCCCCGGCGAAGGCGGGCAGGAAGGAGTGGTGGATGTTGATGACCGGGCGGGCAAACTTCGCAAGGAAGTCCCCGCTGAGCACCTGCATGTAGCGGGCGAGGATGACCAGCTCCGCACCGCTGGCGGCGAGGATTTCCAGCTGCCTTGTCTCCACGGCGGCCTTGTTTTCCGCTGTGACCGTCATTTGGTGAAAGGTGAAGCCGGCGGCCTCCACGGCGGGGCGCATCACCTCGTGGTTGGAGATGACGCCGACCACCTCGCACGGCAGATCTCCGCAGGAAATGTCCAGCAGCAGCTCGTGGCAGGCGTGAACGTGCTGGGAAACCATGATGACGACCTTTGGCCGGCGGGTGCTGAGCGCCACCTGGGCGGTCATGCCCAGCGAGGCGGCAAACGCGGTGAAGTCCGCCGCCTCGGCAGCCGGGGTGGCCGTCAGGGCGGGCCGCCATTCGACACGCTGGAAGAAGATGCCGTGGTGCGGGTCATTGTGCTGGTCGGCGTGGAGGATGTTTCCCCCGCGTTCGAAAATCCAGCCGGAAACACCCGCGACGAGCCCCGGACGGTCCGGGCCATGAAGCAGGGCGGTGAGCGAAACAGGTGATGCTGCCAAAACGGATCGTCCCTTTCCGAAATCAATGGCTCTGGGGCATGCCGAACATGCCTCCGCCGCCTTCCCAGCCTTTTTCCGGGCGGGACCATGGCTGCAGGCTCAGGTCGCCACCGGGTGGGGGTGGCGGTGGCTTGGGTTTGTTGGCAGAGTCTTCAGTCGTGGCGCAGCCGGCCAGGAAGAGCACCGGGAGCAGGAAAAGGAATCGATTCATGAGGGCGGAACATGGGCCAGGATTTTCTCCGGAGCAAGGAGTTTGGGCGGCGGGACGCACGGTGCCGGGGGCGTGCAAAAAATGACGAAAAAAAGTTCAACGGCTTGTCGTCCAGGATCAGATGTGGTTAGAATACCACCCGCCGCCCACAAACAATCTCATGAACACCCGTCAATTGATCGCCGCAGCCGCCCTGCTCACCGCCCAAGCGTGGATCGCTCCGGCACGTCTCCTGGCGCAGGGAAACAAGCAGGGAGGGCCGGCCCGGACCACGGTCACCCCTGGGGACGGGATGAAGGACGCGATCAAAAAGCACTCCGACCCGTTGCCGGTGGACCAGCTGCTGGACGGGGTGCTGCTCTGGAAGCTGACGCCCGCCGGGGCGGAAAAAACCTTCAAGTTTGTGGATTTCAACTGGCTCTCTGCGACGATCAAGGACCGGGCGATGGTGAGGCGCCGTCCCAAGGATGGCTGGCCTTTGAATTTAAAGCTGCTGGGTGGCACGGTGGATTTTGAAGAGGCGAATTTTGAGTTCGCCGGGGAAAAGCTGGCGCGTCTGGACATTTCCGTCTGGAACAAGGGGGATGCGAAGGATTTTGCCCGGCGCGGCATCGTTTCCGGCAGTGAGGAGGCCGCTGCCCTGTATGGCTACCAGCGCCAGATGAACGAGGCGGAGTTCAAGGCGAAGATTGAAACCATCACGAAAGGACTGGACGAAAAGCTGGGGGTGAAGGGGGCGAACCGGGGCAAGGATCCCTCGAGCACAGTGAAGGCGGAGCGTGTGGCCTGGATGGGAAAGGAAACGGTCGTGCAGATGGAGTACAGCACCTCCTTCGGGCAGGATGGATTCCAGGGTGAATTCATCCGGCTGCGCCTTCTGCCTCCGGTCAAGGGGGGGAGCGTGATCAACCTGGCCTCCGGGCCTGGCGGCGCGGTGAAAACCGGGCTGGCGCTGAGCAAGAACGTCACGAGGGCGGTCAACGGGGACGTCTACATACCCAACGTGCCGATGGTGGACCAGGGAGACAAGGGGTACTGCGCGGTGGCGAGCTGCCAGCGGGTGCTGAACTACATGGGCCTGGCAATGGATGCCAATGAACTGGCCGACGTCACCAACAACCGGGCCAGCGGCGGCGGAACGAATCCCTACGCCTTCGAAATTGCCCTCGACCGCGTCGAGGAAAAATTGAAGCTGAACTTCCGCAAGCTGATCAAGTGGGACTGGAAGGATTTCGACCGGACCTGCCGGGACTACAACACCGTTGCCAAGAAAATGGGGCGCAAGATGTTCGCCAGCGATGAACTCTGGGAGGGGAACATGGGCTGGCTTTATCAGAATTTTGATCCTGAAGTGCTCAAGACCGTCCGGGCCAAAAACCAGGACGCCGCAAAGTTCCCCGCCTCAGTAAAGGACAGCATCAACCGCGGTGTGCCCCTGCTCTGGGCGCTGCAGCTGGGAGTCTACAAGGAGGAACCAAAGACCCCGCAGGCGTCCGGGGGGCACATGCGGCTGATCATCGGCTACAACGTCAAGGATCCCGCGAAGCCTCAGGTCATCTTCAGCGACTCCTGGGGCGCGGGACACGAGGTGAAACGCATCGACATGAACGAGGCTTTCACCGTGACCCAGGGCCTCTACGTGATGGAGCCGAAATAGACGGCAAAAATTCGCCTGACCTTAATTCGTTGAATTGGAGTGATCGGGGCTGACGCTGCGGCGTCGGCCGGGCTGCGGGCCGGGAGATTGGCATTCTTGCTGCTTTTTAGATTGCCAACTTCCCACAACCCGTATTCCCTCGACTGCCATGCTTCTCGACAATTATGATCCCGGTTCCTTCCACGATGAAATGATGTCGTCCGAAGGGGCGATTCGTCCCCACTACTCCCGCGTCACCGAGGAACTGAACCGGCTGACTCGTGATGACTACCACCAGAAGCAGACTGCGGTGGATCTGGCCTTCATGCGGAGCGGGGTGACCTTTACTGTCTACAACGACAACGAGGGAACCGAGCGCATCTTCCCGTTTGACCTCGTTCCCCGGGTGATCCCGGCGGACGAGTGGTCGGTGATCGAGAAGGGGATGGTCCAGCGGATTACGGCGCTCAACCACTTTCTCCACGACATTTACCATGGGCAGAAAATCCTTAAGGACCGGGTGATCCCGCCGCAATACGTGCTGAGTGCGAAGCATTTCCGCCGGGAATTCATGAACTTTGACGTGCCGCGGCAGATTTACATCCACATCTGCGGTACGGACCTGATCCGCGACGGGGCAGGCAACTACCTGGTGCTGGAGGACAATTTGCGCTGCCCGTCCGGGGCGAGCTACATGCTGGAAAACCGGTCCGCCATGAAGCGCGCGTTTCCAAAAGTCTTTCAGAAAGCCGGGGTGCGCTCGGTGGAAAAATACCCGCAAGAGCTGCTGAAGGTGCTGAAGCACGTGGTGCCGGCCAATTCCGAATCCGGAGGCCAGCCAAATGTGGTGCTGCTCACGCCGGGAGTCTACAACAGCGCCTACTTTGAGCACGCCTTCCTGGCCAGGCAGATGGGCATTCCCATCGTGGAAGGCCGCGATCTCGTGGTCAGGGACTTCAAGGTTTACATGCGCACGACAGGCGGGCTGGTTCCGGTGGACGTGATCTACCGCCGCATCGACGATGATTTTCTGGATCCCTCGGTTTTCAGGTCAGACTCGCTGCTGGGCGTGCCCGGGCTGGTGAACGCCTGCCGGGCTGGCACGGTGACCCTGTGCAACGCCATCGGCACCGGGGTGGCGGATGACAAGGTGATGTACTATTTTGTGCCGAGGATCATCAAATACTACCTCGGCGAGGAGCCGATCCTGCCAAACGTGGAAACGTTCCTTGCCTCCGAACCGCAGGACAGGACCTACATCCTGGAAAATCTGGAAAAGCTGGTGGTGAAGTCCGCCAACGAGGCCGGCGGCTACGGCATGCTGATGGGGCCGTGGGCGGCGAAGGCGGAGATCGAGGAATTCCGCAGAAACATCGAGGCCAACCCGCGCAACTTCATCGCGCAGCCGCCCATCTCCCTCTCCCGCCATCCGACGTGGTGCCATGACGTGGAGGCCTTTGAAGGGCGCCACATTGACCTGCGGCCCTACGTGCTCTGCGGGGAAAAGGTGACCGTCACGCCCGGCGGGCTCACCCGGGTCGCCCTGCGACGAGGCTCACTGGTGGTGAATTCCTCCCAGGGCGGCGGGTCGAAGGACACCTGGGTTCTTCATCCGGAGGCACAGGCCTGAGCCAGCTCCGGCGTCCATCACGCTCCACTGATCAACTTTTTTGCCACCATGTCTTCTCCTTCAATCCCCGTTCCCCATTCCGAAAGCGCCGGCCTGCCGCCTGAGCGGGTTTCACAGCGGCGCCAGTCAAATGTCATGCTCTCCCGTGTGGCTGCCGGCCTTTACTGGATGAGCCGCTACCTGGAGCGCGCTGAAAACACCTCGCGCCTCCTGGACGTGAATCTCCAGCTTCAGCTGGATTTCATCAAAATAGACGACGAAACCCTCAAGGAGCACTGGCTGCCCATCCTGCGGTCCACGGGGGACGAGGAGTTGTTTTTCAGCCTGTATGACTCGGCGACAAGCGAGAGCGTCACCGAGTTCATGACCTTCCGGGCGGACAATCCAAACTCCGTCCTCTCCTGCCTGACGGCGGCCCGGGAGAATGCGCGCCAGATCCGCGACCAGATCTCCATCGAAATGTGGGAGGTGCTCAATGACGCCTTCCTCTTCCTCCAGTCGAGCAATGCCCGGTCCATGTGGGCCGGCGGGGCGAGCCAGTTTTATGAAAAGGTGAAAAACTACTCCCACCTTTTTCAAGGGTTGACTGACTCGACCTTTGCCAGAAATGAAGGATACGAGTTCATCCAGTTCGGGAAATTCGTCGAACGGGCGGACAAGACCTCGCGCATTCTTGATCTGAAATACCACATTCTGCTGCCCACGGCAGCTGACGTGGGCGGGGCGGTGGACACTGCGCAGTGGCAGGCGGTCCTGCGCTCGGCCAGCGGGCTGGAGGCCTACCGGAGGTTTTACGTGGCGGAAATCCTGCCGTGGAAGGTGGCGGAGTTCCTCATTTTCTCCGAGGCGTTTCCCCGCTCCCTCCGGTACTGCCTGGAGAGGATCGACCATTTTCTGCACCGCATCGCAGGCACACCCCAGGGGCAGTACCGGTCCGAGGGGGAACGGGTTTTCGGGAAGCTTCTTTCGGATTTGAACTTCAACACCATCGAGGATATACTGAAAGCCGGCCTGCACCAGTATCTGAAGCATGTGCAGGAGGTTCTGGACCGCGTGGCGGCGTTTGTGAACGAGTCGTTCATGACCCACCCGCCGGTTGACCTGGCAGCCGAGGTGCGCATTCATCAACAGGAGCAGCAGCAGCAGCAGCGAAAGTGAACGAAGCCTCACCCGCCCCCCATACACGCATGATTGACTCCTCCCATCCTCCTGAAGCTCCAGAGCGATCCCAGGGCCGGCGCATCCTTGTCCGGCACCTGACCCGCTTCGTTTACGAGGGGATTGCCATGGATTCATTCAACGAGGCAAAGCTCAAGCCCCTGTCGGACATTCTGCAAACCTGCGATGCGTTTTCCCTGGAGGTGAACCAGGCCTCGTCGAGGCGCGAGTTCAGGGACTTTTTTCAGAATCCCGTGATCTACTTTGAGGTTCTGGAGCCGCACACCCATCTGGAGGTGGAGGCCCGGTCCGAGGTCAGGACGCACCCGGACCCGCGCGGTCCGGTTCCATCGGGGCTGGGGCTGGAGGCGCTGGGCGGCCCTTCGCTGGTGGACAACTACTTCGACTTCCTGTCAGACTCGGCCTTCGTCTGCATGGAGGCACCCTTCTGGCGGGAGGCGATCGACGTTCTCCCTGCGGGGGTGCAGGACATGTGGGGGGATTTTGTCCGCCTCGCCATGCACATCAAGCACACCTTTCGCTACGATCCGAAGACAACCACGGTGAACACGCAACCGCTGGAGGTTCTGGAAGCGAGGGCTGGGGTTTGCCAGGATTTTGCCCATGTGCTGCTGAGTTTGTGCCGCTGCCAGGGACTTCCCGCGCGGTATGTGAGCGGGTATTTCATCAATGACGACCGGCTGCCCGGGGAAATCGAGGCCTCCCACGCCTGGGTGGAAGTGTTCCTGCCGGGCTACGGCTGGAAGGGGTTTGACCCCACCCACGGGCGTGCTGCGGACGACCGCTATGTCCGGCTGGCCATCGGGCGGGACTATGCAGACATCCGGCCGCTGCACGGGACTTTCCGGGGGCGGGGGACGCGCCAGCTGATCGTGGAGGTGGCCATCACCTCCGGCCGCTGAGGGTGGATCGGCTCCGGTACCTGTGGAAAAAATCTGCCGGGAGGCTGAAAGCATTGTATGGCAGGAATGGTATCAAGACATCGCAACCATGAGTGACCTGCCCGCACCCGCACCCGCCACCGACTCTGCCGCCCCCGTTTCACCCGAAGCCGCCGCTGAATCCACCAGCCCTCCGCCGCGCCCGCGCCGGCGGCTGCCGCTGGATTCCACGCAGTACTTCGAGCTGGTGAAAATCATGCTCGGATTCATCCTCACCGGAGTCGTCGGCACGGCCTTCAGCCAGTGGTACAAGAAGACGGAGACTGACCAGGCCTCGTTCGCCAGTTTTCGCGCAAAATCCATCGAGGTGCACGACGGCATCGCCACCCTGGCGGGCAAGAGGCTCTTCACCTGCCGGCTTTTTCTGACCGCGCTGACCGAGAGCAAGGACGATGCCTACATCAAGGCCTCCTACTCCCGCGCCGAGGCGGAATGGCTGGAGTGGAACGCCACCATCGCCCGCACCCAGCAGTCTGTGCACTTCTTCTTCTCCGGCCGCACGGTCACCCAGTGGGACCTGGTGGCCGAAGACCTGAAGAAGCTCAACGAGGACTGCGAGGTTCAATTTTTTCTCTACTGCAAGAACGGCCACCCCGACCGGAAGGGGCCGGACGAACTCAAGCAACGCGCCCGCAAGCTGCAGGACCCGCTCCTTGCCCTGAGCGACCTCATGCAGGGGGAAATATACAGCGCCAAGTACAAGGAAAAGTGGCGCTTTGAGAGCGCGGCGGAGCGGGAAATGGACTGAAGCGCCGCGCGGAAAGCCGCCCCTGTTCCGCTCAGACGATCAAGACGCCGCGAAAACCCCGTGCACTGTAGTAGGATTGCGCGCCATTGTGGTAGATGAAGACGCGGCCAAAGCGGCGGTCGCCGAAAAGCGCGCCGCCGAGTTTCCGGAAGTCTGCCGGGGTTTTCACCCAGCTGGAGGTTTTGAGGTCGAACTCGCCCAGCTTCTGCAGCTCCCGGTATTCGTCTTCGGTCAGCAGTTCGATCCCCATGGCCGCGGCCATGTCGCAGGCGTTGTTCGCCGGTTTGTGCTCTTTTCTGGAATTCAGACCTTCAAGGTCGTAGCACACGCTGGCGCGGCCTTTGGGCGACTCTGGAGAACAGTCGACGAAGCGGTATTCGCCGGTCTTCTTGTCAAAGGAAACCACGTCGGGCTCACCGCCAGTCCGTTCCATTTCATGAAGCGACCACAACCCGGACGGATGCGCATTCAGTCTTTCCGCGACCGCGCTCCATTCCAGCCCCAGATGGCGCTTCATGTTTTTCTCAAAGCGCGCCCTCAGCGCGCCGAGCAGAGTTTCGCGCTCTCCAGATGTCAGTTTTCCTTTTGTTTTCATCACCTTGCTGCCCGGGTTTGGGTTTTCGCCTGGTTGTTGAGGCTTATTTCGCCGCTGCTCCGTCCAGCACGGAGATGGGCCAGCGGGTGGACGGGGTGTGCTCGGCTTTCATGATGGCGCTGAGGCGGGCGAGTTCCTCCGGATTGCTGGGGGCGAGGTCTTTGGTTTCGCCGGGGTCGGCGGCCAGGTCGAAGAGTTCCAGGGTGGGCGGCTTCGGGTTGGCGGCTTTTTTCGGCGGGTTGAGGTTCTGGCGGACGGCCTTCCACTGGCCGGAGCGCACGCTCTGCTGGCCGGTGTAGCCGGGGGTCTCGCGGTAGAGGAAGGGGCGCTCCGGCTGCTTTTGGCCGAGCAGGGTGGGGGCAAAGCTGGCCCCGTCACGACCGGCGGATGTCTGGTCTTTGGCCCCGGCTAGTTCGAGCAGGGTGGGGAGCCAGTCCTCGAAGCCGGTCATGCGGTCCGAGGTGGTGCCTGGGGCGATGTGGCCGGTCCAGCGTACGAGGCAGGGGACGCGCACGCCTCCTTCATAGAGTGATCCTTTCCGGCCGCGGAAGGACCCGGCGCTGGCAAAAAAGTCGGCGTCGGTGCCGCCCAGTTCGTCATAGAGCGGGCCGTTGTCCGAGGTGAAGACGACGATGGTGGACTCGTCGAGTTTCTGCTCGTGCAGGATGTCGAGGAGCTTGCCGATTTCCCGGTCCAGCCGGGTGATCATGGCGGCGTAGGCGGCGCGCGGGGTGGCGTGCGGCAGGTAGCCGCGTCCGCCGGTGTAGGGCGTCTCCGGGTATTTGCCGGCGAATTCTTTCAGTGAGTCCTCCGGGACCTGGAGGGCGAGGTGGGGAACGGTGGTCGGGTAGAAAAGGAAGAACGGCTTGTCCTTTTGAGCGGCCTGGGTCTGGAGAAATTTCCGGGCCTGCTCGCCAATGAGGTCGGGGGCGTAGTTTTTCCCGTTGAAGGCGGCGTAGGTGGCGGGGCTGGCCGCGTCGGCCCCGTCGGGCAGTTTCTGGTGGGCGGGGAAGCCGGGGTTGCCGATCTCGATGTGCTTGTCGTTGTCCCAGAGGTGGGTGGGGTAGTAGTTGTGGGCCGCAGCCTGGCAGTTGTAGCCGTAGAACCGGTCGATGCCTTGCTGGAGCGGCTCGCCGGTGGTGGCGGGAGCGCCCAGCCCCCATTTGCCGAAGGCGCCGGTGGTGTAGCCGAGTTTTTTGAGCGTGAGCGGCAGGGTCAGGGCCCCAGCCGGTACAGGGACCTGGCCTTCGCCCTTGGGGCTGGCCTGCGCATTTTCCCGGATGGCGCCGTGGCCCGGATGATGCCCGGTCATGAGCACGCAGCGGGACGGAGCGCAGACGGACGAACCGGAGTAGTGGACGGTCATCCTCATGCCCCCGGTGGCGATGCGGTCGATGTTCGGCGTGGTGAATTTCTTCTGCCCGGTGCAGCTCAGGTCGCCGTAGCCGAGGTCGTCAGCAATGATGAAGAGGATGTTGGGCCGGGCTGGCTCAGCCGCAACGAGGAGGCTGGGGAGCGCAGCGAGGGCGATGCCGAGGAAAAGTGCGGGCAGTTGCATGGCTGGGACGCTTGTTCGACAGACGGGGCTCGGCAAGGAGAAATCTGCCCAAAAAGAAAACGCCGCCCTCCAGAGCGGAGGGCGGCGTCTTGAAATGGTTCGCTGCGGGTTGCGGATTAGTCGTTGGAGAGGGCGACGATGCCGACGGTGAGGGCGGCGACGGCGACGATGCAGCAAATGGTGACGGTGCCGTAGTCGTCGACCCAGTTGCCGGCCTGAACGTCCATGACCTTGGCGCTTTGGGCCTGGGTCTGGCTGAGCTGGGCGATCTCACGGGAGTTCAGCTGCTCCTTTTGCACCGGGCCGGCGACGACAGCGGAGGAAAGGGAGGCGAGAGCGAGGAGTGTGGTGAGTTTTTTCATGGTGCTGCCTTTATAGAGAAACCGGGCGCGGGGACAAGCATTTTTTCCACCTGACGGCGGGAAAAAATGCCGGCCGGACCGTCGGGGCGGTTTGCTTTGGCAGTTGTGATATTTCTTTGAACAGCGGCCGGGCGGCGCGGTCAAAACAAAGGACGACGTTTTTCCAGATGCGCCCTTCCGGGGGGTGTGCCACGGTGGGCGTCTCTTTAGAGCTTTTATAGAAATCCCAATCCAGCCTGATTCAATGTCTGCTGCCGCACCAATTGTTCCCTCCGTTTCCTCCCCGACTTCTCTCTCGCCTGCGGCGAGGCGGATGAAGGATCTCTTTATGGACGCGGCCCGCGCCGGCGAGGCGGAGGACCTGGAGGTGATTGAGAAAATCATCGACACCTCCGCCCGGCTGCAGCGCAGTGTCATCGAGGATATTGTGGATTCGAAAAAGGTGATCGAGGAGCAGTTTCTGGAGGCGCTGAGCCGCTCTCTGGGGATGACCTGGGAGGCTGATCTGAAGACGAGAAACTCCCGCCGGCTGCGCGAGATTTGCTCGCCCCAGCTCGCGCTGAAGCACCGCCTGCTGCCGCTTTCCCTCGGGGACTCCACGGATGCGGACGGAGAGACGGACGAGCGCGACCACCAGGACAACAGCGACGTGGAGACCAAGGCGGAGCCAGCCGATGAGCGGCCGGAGGGGGAAACTGCGGAGCACTTTGCCGGCGGAGCGCCGAAACGCCTGATCCTGGCCACGTATGATCCCTTCAATCTCGTTGGCCGCCAAGCCGCCACGCAGGCGCTGAATGTGCCGCTGGAGTGGCGCATGGCCTCCCGCACGCGCATCCTCCACGGCATCCAGAAGCTCTATGGCGTCGGCGCGGACACGTTCGAGCAGATTCTGGCCGGGGCCGACCTGGATGCCTCCTTTGGCGACATGAGGGAGGAGACGACGATCCTTGATGACGAGGACGATGAGGCCAGCGTGGTGAAATTTGTGAACACCATCATCCGTCAGGCGCTCGACCAGCGTGCGACGGACATTCACGTGGAGCCGCTGGAGAGCAGCCTGCGCGTCCGCTACCGGATCGACGGCCGCCTGGTCGAGGTGCCGGTGCCGCCGAACATCAAGGCGCTCCAGTCCATGGTCATCGCCCGTCTGAAAATCATGTCCCGACTGGACATCGCGGAGCGCCGTCTGCCGCAGGACGGCCGCATCAGCCTGGAGCTGGACGGAAACAGCATCGACGTCCGGGTGGCGACCATCCCGACCGTCGAGGGCGAGCAGGTTTCCCTGCGTCTGCTCAACCAGCAGAAATTCAGCATCGACAAGCTCGGCATGCTGCCCAACATCCGCCGGACGATGGAGAGCCTGCTCAAGATGTCGAACGGCATCGTGCTCATCACCGGCCCGACGGGATCCGGCAAATCGACCAGTCTTTACGCCTTCCTGAGCGAGCTTAACCTGCCCCACCGCCGCATCGTCACCATCGAGGACCCGGTGGAAAACAAGCTGGAAGGCGTCATGCAGATCGCCGTGAAGCCGGAGATCAATCTGACTTTCGCCGCCGGTCTGCGCTCCATCCTGCGGGCGGACCCGAACGTCGTCATGCTCGGGGAAATGCGGGACAAGGAGACGGCGGAGATCGCCATCCGCGCCGCGCTCACCGGTCACCTGGTGTTCTCCACGCTGCACACTAACGACTCCGTGGCCGGCATCACCCGTCTGGTGGACATCGGGGTGGAGCCGTTCCTGGTTTCCGCGTCCATCCGAGCCTTCCTCGCCCAGCGCCTCGTGCGCCGCCTGTGCAAGCACTGCCGCATCCCGGTCACCCACGAGCGGGACTACCTCCAGTCCATTCATTTTCCCGTCAACGCCCCCGGCCAGATCTACAAGGTCAACACCAAGGGCTGCGACCACTGCAACCACACCGGCGTCTTCGGCCGTCTGGCCATTTACGAAATCTGCGTCCTGACCAAGACCATCCAGGACATGATCGTCAAGCGCGCCAGCGAGCAGGACATCCGCAAGCACGCCGTGACCGAGGGATTCCTGCCCATGCGCGACTACGGATTTTTCAAAACCCTCGAAGGCGAAACGAGCCTGGAGGAGGTCATCAGCGTCACGACCACGGAAATGCTCATGGTCGAGTAGGACCACGGCGGGCGACTTCACGGACGAATTCTTCAATCCCCAACCAGCCTGACGGCTGACCCACGTTTATGCCAACTTTCAACTACACAGCACTGAAGCCGGACGGATCGGTGGCCAAGGGCGAACTGACGGCCAACGACCGGAACGAGGCCGTGCGCCGGCTGGACCGGAACGGGCTGCAGCCGGTCTCTCTGGTGCCGAAGGAGGGCGGGGCGCCGGAGCCGGCGAAAAAGGTCGAGGACAAGAAGCCGGCTTCCGAGGCGAAGCAGGCAGCCATCGACAAAAAGGCGGCGGTAAAAAAGGCGGGCGAGCGTGCTGACGCTGCGGCCGAGGCGAAGGGGAAGAAAAACGAACTGGGGGACAAGGTGCCCACCGGCCCGGTGAAACTGAAGCGGGCCCAGATCGTCATGTTTACCGAGGAACTCGCGGACCTGCTGGGAGCGGGCCTCCAGCTGGAGCCTGCACTGAAGATCATGGAGAGCCGGGACGAGCTGTCCACCCTCAAGGACGTGGCGACGATCCTGCGCTCCCGCGTGCGGGACGGTTCCAGCTTTTCCGGTGCCCTGCGCGTGGCCTCGCCCAGCTTTGGCGAACTCTACTGCTCGCTGGCTGCTGCGGGTGAAATCTCCGGCGCGCTCAGCACCATCCTGCGCCGCCAGGCGGAGTATTTGAAGTCCCTCCAGGAACTGCAAAGCCGTGTGGCGACCGCCCTCATCTACCCCGCCTTTCTCATCGTGGCCGGGGTGGCGGTGTCCGTTCTCTTCGTCAGCTTCCTCATTCCCCAGCTCACCGTGCTGCTGAAGCAGATGGGCAAGGAATTGCCTCCGGCGGCCAAGTTCATGCTGGGCGTGGGCGACATCTTCAAGCACTACTGGTGGGCCATCATCGCCCTGGTGATGGGCTCGGTGTACACCTTCCAGCGCGTCACCACCCACCCGAAATACCGGGAGCCCTGGGACAAGATGAAGCTCAACCTGCCGCTCGTGGGCGCCGTGTTCTCGGGACGCTTTTTCGTGCAGTTTCTGGAGACGCTGGGCAATCTCATCGAAAACGGACTGCCCCTCCTCCGCGCCATGGAACTGACCCGCGACGCCACGCAGAATCTCTACCTGCGCGGCCTCATCGGGCAGGTCATCTCCATGGTGGGCGAGGGCGGCTCCCTCTCCCGCGCCTTGAAAAAAGTCGGGTTTTTCCCGCCGCTGCTCACGGACATGATCACCGTCGGCGAGCAAACCGGCGACCTCCCCCTGGCCCTGCGCCGGACGGCCGGCCGCTACGACAAGGAGCTGGAAAAGAAGATCGACCGCGTGCAGGCCATGATCCCGCATGTCGTGACCGTCCTCATGGCAGGCATCGTCGGATCAGTCGCCTACATGATGGTCACCGTGATCATGGAGTCCATCTCCGGCATGAAAGGCGGCGGCGGCCGGCGGTAAACCCGTGACCGGCTCGCGGCGTGGGCTGGCGCAGGTCAACCGCGAATAAACGCGAATCGACGCGAATTTCAGAAGGAGAAACCCTTTCGGAGTCAGCTGATCGGCGGGTTTTCGCCTTCGTCTTTTTGACCGATTTTCCCCTTCTTCTCTGAGCCTCCTTATTCGCGTCGATTCGCGTTTATTAGACATCTTGCATGAATAGCGATTGTGTTAATATCAGAAAAACAGCGACTTGGCCACCTCGTTGCGGCAGGCGCGCCGGTGATTGTAGAGAGACGCTGCCACCAGCATGACATGGTCGTGGAAACCCTCCTTGCGGT